>JAJZLX010000526.1 GCA_021850555.1 Pseudomonadota bacterium
CCACCGAAACGACGGTCTACGTCAGCTTCGACAACGGCAATCACTGGCAGTCGCTGCGCCAGAACCTGCCCAGTACCGCCGTCACCGATCTCGTCGTTCACACCCGCAACCACATGAACGACCTGGTGATCAGTACTTTCGGCCGCGGCTTTTGGGTGCTCGACGACTTCACGCCGCTGCGCTCGATTGCCGCCCATGCCCGGGCCATCGCCGCCTCGCCGGTTTACCTTTTCCGGCCCGAAACGGCCATTCGCGCCCGCGAGAACAGCAATTGGGATCAGCCGTTCGACGTCGAAGTGCCGCATGCCCCCAACCCGCCCTATGGGGTGATCGTCGATTATTACCTGCGCCACAAGCCCAACGGACCGATCAAGCTGCAAATCTTCGATGCCCGCGGCAACCTGGTGCGCACCCTGACGAGCACGCTGCCGCCGCCCATCAAGGGCCAGCTCTATCCCCGCTACTGGCTGGCCTCGCCCCAGGCACGCGCCCTGCCCACCCATGTCGGTCTGAATCGCTTTGCGTGGAACCTGCGCTATGGCCCGCCGCCCGCCTTCCGACACGACCTTGAAAATCAGATGAACACCGTGGCCGGTGCCACCACCCCGGGCCCGCATGGTCCGCAGGTGATGCCCGGTGTCTACACGCTCAAGCTCACCGTGGACGGGCACGTCTACATCCGCCACGTCACCGTCATGAACGATCCGCGTGTCGGGCAGAACCGCGTGCGGCTGGCCGCGCTGCGCGCCCAGAACCGCATGAGCCGGCGCGCCTACCGCGGCATGCAGGACAGCTACCGGGGCTATCAGGAGGTGCACGCCGTGAAGGTTCAGTTGATGGCGCTCTTGCGCACGCACCTGAGCAAGTCACTGGCGACACAAGCCAAGGGGATCGAGGCCCGCCTCGACAAGATTGGTGGGAATAAGGCAACGGGAGGCTTTCTCGCCAGGCTCCTGCACCCGCGGTCGCGGCCGAAGCCCGGCGCGCTGCGCTCCTTCGTCGTTGAGAACAACGCCTACAACCGCCTGGTCAGCCTCATGCAGGTGGGTATGGACATGCGGCCGACACCGGCCCAGCTCACCACGCTGGACGCCGACTGTCGTCACTACGATCACACGGTGGTCAGCTGGATGAGCTTGCAGACGGGCCAACTCGCCGCGTTCAACACCGCGTTGGCCGCAAGCCATCGGCGCGAGCTGCGGCTCGCGCCGGTTCGGCTCACCGTTCCGGCCTGCGGCTTCGTGCGTAACGAACGTTGAGTGCAGTCCAGCCCGAGCGCGACCCGCCTGCACGCCGTGCGGGCGGGTCGACTTCCTCCGGCAGCTCGCAGCCGTGCTCCGCGCAGCCTACTAGCCCTTGCCGCCAAGCAGACGCACGAAGGCGACGCGCCCGAGCGACGCGCGCGTCACGCCCTCTTGACGCCGCGTGAAGCACATCAGCGCCTGCTCACCGTCCGGACCGACCGGAGCCATCAGCCAACCGCCCCGGGGCAAGCTGCTCCAGCAGCTCCCGCGACACCGCAAGCGGCGCGGCCGCCACCAGGATGGCCTCGAACGGCGCCTGAGCGCTCCAGCCCCGCGTGCCGTCGCCCTGCCGGATCTTGACGTTGAGAATGTCGAGCGACTGAACCGCCCACATATTTAACTTGCTGCGCTCGCTAGTTAAATCTGTTGCCGTACCTGGAATACTAGTTAAATTTAATATGCTATACTTAAATAATGGAAGCAGCTGACGAAGCGGTGCAGCCCTGCGACTGAATCGATGAAACGGGATCCGTTCGGAACATACGTTGAGTCCATGACGCTTGGCGAGACCGTCCGTGCCTTCGTGCCTCCGGTGCTGCCTCCCGATCCGCCTCTTGTCTTTACGGCCGGGTCCCAACGTGCACTCGATCGGGCGATGCTCTCTCTCGGGCGACTCGACGGCGCCGCGACGACGCTGCCTCATGTGGACTTGCTGCTCTATACATTCGTTCGTAAAGAGGCCGTTCTTTCCTCGCAGATCGAAGGCACCCAATCCACGCTGGATGAGCTGCTGGCACACGAAATCGCGGCGGTGCCCGGTGCACCGGGTGATGACGTACGGGAGGTCTCGCGCTACATCGATGCAATGAACCACGGCTTGGAACGAATGGCCAGCGGCTTCCCACTCTCGACCCGGCTGTTACGCGAAATGCACGGCATCCTGCTCGCCGATGGACGCGGTGCACAGAAGCAACCCGGTGAATTTCGCCGCTCCCAGAACTGGATCGGAGGCACGCGGCCTGGCAATGCGGCCTTCGTTCCGCCACCGCCAACTCACCTCGATGCGTGCCTCGCCAATCTCGAGCGCTACTTGCACGAACCGGCCAATCCAGTCGTAAAGGCGGCCCTCGCCCATGTGCAGTTCGAAACCCTTCACCCATTTCTGGACGGCAATGGCCGTGTCGGGCGCCAGCTGATTACGCTGATGCTCTGCCACGACAAGGTTCTGCACCAGCCACTGCTGTATCCCAGCTTGTATTTCAAGCAGCACCGGCAACAGTACTACGCAGAGCTGGACGCGGTGCGTGCCGACGGGGACTATGAGCGCTGGATAGACTTCTTTGCGGAGGCGATCCGTCACAGCGCCGAGGTCGCGATCGAAACCGGCCGACGCGTGACGCAGGCGTTTCACGAAGATCGAACAGAGCTGCGCGCCGTACCCAGGATTGCCGGCTCGCTGCTGATGATCCAGGAGGCGCTGCAGGCCAAGCCTCTCGCCACGGTGGCGACACTGAGAGAGGCTACGGGGCTCACGACGCCGACCGTCAATTCATTGCTGCGCGAGCTCGAGGCGCGCAGGATCATCAAGGAGACAACGGGACGCGCCCGAGATCGGGTGTATGTTTATCGACGTTACCTTGAGGCACTGGCGGCCGAGGAGGAGGCGCCCGCGAAGCTCGCCGAGGCGTCCGGCGGGTGAAAGAACTCGGGGTGGGCGGCGCGGGCTCGATTCAACGACGGTCTGGCAGGCAACGACCCCGTCACGCGAAGTGGTGTTTCTGATCCGGTGGCGCCAGAACGCCGTGGAAGTCTGAAGCGTTCTCTGGATTGGTGGTCGGGGTGACAGGATTTGAACCTGCGACACCTACGTCCCGAAGCCGGCTCCTCTGCCTCTAGGTGACTCACAATGTGTAATGAAACAATAGCTTAGCACATGTGAACGGTGGTCAGGAATTGCCTGATTCTGGGGTTTGGCCGCGGTTTTGAGATGACTGCCTGAGTCTCGAGGCGGTCGACATCGCCTCTCTCGTCTTCTTCCGATTTCCCCCTTTCTACGTCGTTCTTTTCCGCGTCACCGCGAAGCGGCGGCGCGGTCTGACCGGCCCGCTGGCCGGGCAGAAGCCCTCCCGTTGCGGCGCGATACGACAGGGCGCCGGGGCGTGCTGCGGCGGCGCTACCGGCTTCGGCTATGCTCGCGGCGGGGATGGCAAATAAGACGAAGGCCCGGGTCGTTTGATTGGCGTCGAACCCCCGGGCCCTCGTGCGCAGCGCCGTCGGAGGCAGCTTTGCAGGGCCTTTATGCCCCGCCGCCCCGGCGCTGTCCAGTGCCGTCGGGGAGGGGGTCTTGGGGCTGCTCGAGGAGCCGGCGACCTACCGGCTCTACCATTGCCGTCGCTGCGGGATGCAGGTGTGCATCTGCGCGCAATGCGATTGCGGGAACCTGTACTGCCCGGGGGAGTGCGCCGAACTCGCGCGTCGGGAGTCTGTGCGCCGCGCCGGCGCCCGCTACCAGCGCTCCTGCCGTGGAGCCCGCAAACACGCCGAACGACAACGGCGCTACCGCGAGCGCAGGAAGCGAGATGTGACGCATCACGCCTTCTCACTCGTGACGAGCCGGTGCAGCGTATCGAGGTGTCCGGTCATCGCGAGCGAGCCGACCGATGTTGCCTTCGAAGAGCCTCCCTGTCACCCGATCCGCTTGCCTCAGACCCGCTGCGCGTTCTGTGGCAGGGTGTTGCCGGCCTTTGCCCGCCTTCATCCCTGGCGCTGGAGCGGATGAGTTCCATCGTGCTCGACGATCGAGGGTATTGCGATGATCTCGCGTGAGCTCGAGGCGCAGATCCTGCGTCTCTATCATGCCGAGCACTGGCCGATCGGCACGCTTGCCCGCCAGCTCGGTATCCACCACCTCACCGTGCGCCGCGTGCTGACGCAGGCGGGCATCCCCGCAGCCGAACAGTCTACACGGCGCTCGATGGCAGATCCCTTCGTGCCGTTCATCCAGGACACCCTCGCCCGGTATCCGACACTGCGTGCCTCGCGGCTGTATCAGATGGTGCGCGAGCGCGGCTATCCTGGCCGCCCCGATCACTTCCGTGCGATCGTCGCCCGACACCGGCCGCGTCCGCTTGCCGAGGCGTATCTGCGGCTTCGCACGTTGCCAGGCGAGTAATGGGAAGCTTCCCATTAGTCTCCTAATCGGAAGCAGCCCGTAATCAAAAGGATGACCGACAAGTCGCGGACGGCCGGGATTATTTTTGCGATTTTGCTTCACATTATGGGCATGAGGGATCCTCGGGCCTGGCCTAGTCCGAGGAGATTTCCATGTCTGTTCAAACGTCGGCCGATGAGGTATTGATCGAGAGACTACTGACTCATCTGAAAGTCGAGGGATATTCCCTACGAATCCAGCGGTGGTATCCGGCTCGCGTACGTCAGTTACTGGACTACTGCAACCGCCATGGACTACCGATAGAAGCCGTCCGCACGAGGCACGTGAAGCAGTTCTTGCTCCGGCGATATCGGCTGTCGCGGAAACGGCACGGCGCCCTACCGCCGTTTGCGAAATGGAGACATCGATACACCGGTGCCGTCAATATGACGCTGCGTCTAGTGCACGGATCGTGGCCTGTTCCGGATCCGCCATGCACCGCGCTTGAGGCCTTTCACCGCGACCTCGTAGACGATTATGACACGTGGCTTCGAGACCAACGCGGGCTGTGTGCGGTGACGCGCAGCAAACGCAGGGTGCGTGCGCTACAGTTCCTGACGTACCTTGGTTCTCGCGCCGAGAATGATGGCCTTGGCAGCGTGAGCGTTCAGGAGGTCGACGCGTACGTGCTACGTTGTTGCGCCGGACTGGCACGCGCTTCCATAGAGGATCGCACTGTTGTTACGTCCTCCAGTATCTGAGGCGTAACGCCTTCCGTTTTCCCGCGCTCGTTCAGGATTTCTGCCGGCGCACCCCCGGTGCCCCCCCACGCC
>JAJZLX010000739.1 GCA_021850555.1 Pseudomonadota bacterium
CCGCGCTCGCCGGCGTCGAGCGGCTGCTGGTGGTGGAACAGAGCCACGGGGCGCAGTTCCTGAAGTATTTGCGCGCGCACTATGACCTGCCTGGCAACGTCTCCGTCTTGCACCGCCCCGGCCCCCTGCCGATCCGGCCACACGAAGTATGCCGCCGCCTGCTCGAGGGAGAGTCCCGATGAACGCCGTCGAACCGCTCAAGTGCCGCCCTTCGGACTACAAGTCCGAAGTCAAGCCGATATGGTGCCCGGGCTGCGGAGACTACCATGTGCTGATGGCGCTCACGCGGGCGATGGCGGCGCTCGGATTACCGCCCGAGCGCATCGCGTTGATATCGGGCATCGGCTGCTCATCGCGCATACCGGCATACACGAACTGCTACGGCTTCCACGGCGTTCATGGCCGCGCGCTGGCGGTTGCGGCCGGCTTGAAGATCGCGCGCCCGGACATGGCCGTGATCGTCGCAAGCGGCGACGGCGATGGGTACTCGATCGGCGGCAACCATTTCCTCCATGCCTGCCGCCGCAACGTCGATCTGACCTATATTGTCATGGACAATCACATCTACGGCATGACCAAGGGTCAGCCATCACCGACGACGGAGCCGGACTTCGACACGGCGCTCACTCCCGGTGGCACCGGGCTGCGCCCGTTCAACCCGCTGGTCGTCGCACTGGCATCAGGGGCGAATTTCGTCGCACGCGCATACTCGGGAAACCCAAACGAGACCGCGGCCTTGATCGTCGACGCGGTCGGGCACCCGGGCTTCTCGTTCGTCGAGATATTGAGTCCCTGCGTGACCTACCGCCCCGACCAGCGCGCATGGAAGGAGCGCGTACACCCGGCGCCGGTCGCGCCGACGGACGACCCGGCGCGGGCCGCGCGCCGGTTGATGACCGATGATGGCTTCAATCTCGGCGTGCTCTATCGGGGAAATCGGCCGCCGTACGCGCCGGCGAAGGCTTCCGAATTGGTTGCGCCAGAGAGGCTGGAAGAGGAGTTCGAGGTATGAGCGGCGCGGCAGTTCCGGTGGTCAGATCCGTTGCGGCCTTCTACAGCATCGCGTACCAGATCGAAGCGGACGCGGCGGAGCGCTACGCAACGCTTGCCGAGCAGATGGAGACCCACAACAATCTGGAACTTGCGCGCATGTTTGCGGACTTAGCGAGAACCGAGCGCGTCCATGCGGACAAGATTCGCGATCTCGCCGGCGCGGTCGGCGTCGATGGCGACGGCGGATCGATCGGTCCGTGGAACAGCGAGAGTCCCGAATCGGCAGACTTATATGCCGCAGGCTACGACATGTCCGCGCACGACGCCGTGCAGATGGCGCTTGCGGCCGAGGAGCGCGCGCTCGCCTTCTATACGGAGCTCGCGGCCTCCAAGGTCGATCAGGCGGTTCGCGACCTCGCAGCGGCCTTCGCCGATGAGGAACGCGAGCACGTCGCGATCTGCCGTCGCCTGCTCACCCGCTATCGCCCAGTCCCTGGAAACCGGCCCGCAGATCCGGATCCTCCCGGCGATCGTTGAAGATGCTGGCACCGCAGCGTGCGGCCGTGCGCGCTCAATGCTGCGTGACGCGGTTCAAGGCGATCCGCAGGCCGGCGGATCCCCGCGCAACGTTCGACCCGCCGTGTTCACGGTCGACGGCCTGCCTGATCGATTCAAGCCGGCGGAAGTCGTGCCGCCGCGTTTCGCCGTATCCGGCCGCGAGACTCCGGCTCCGGACGGTTTCTGCCGCGACGTGCCGCTCGACGGCCGCCTGCCTGATCCGTTCGCATCAGGCATCGATGCTCGAGGAGCTTCGCCGCCGATGATGCCGTTGCGTGGCGCCACCGTCACCGGGCCCGGCGCGCGGCTCGGCCGGTGACTGGCACTCGCCGCAGCGCCACGCGAACCAGATCCGAGCCTGAGCCGGTCGCATCGGTCAGATCCAAGGACATCGGCGCCACCGTGTTCAGGCTCGGCGCAGCCATGTCTTTCGCGTACGGCGTCGCCCAATGGTCAAACTGACCGGCGATCACCAGTACGTCCGGCCGCACGCCCTGGATCACAATCGCCGGCCCTGAGGTCGTCCCCGTCGGTGAGGCGACCTCCACCAAGTCGCCGTCTGCGATGCCAAAGCGCTCTGCCGTGAGGGAGTTCATCACTACGCCGCGATGACCACGCACATTCTGTGCGACCTCGTCCATCAGTTGGATCATCGCGTTGCCACCGGCGTGATATTGCATGCTCTTGGTCGTGATCAGCCAGAATGGATAGTCCTCCGGCCGGTATCCGCGGTTGCGCAGATCTTCATCCCAGATCCGCGGAAAGTCGTGCCATGTCGGCAAAAAGCCGTACTCGGTGAGCTGACGGTCCCACCAGTGCACACCGCTTTCATGCAGGCGGTTCGCCAGCTCACAGCCCGAGCGGTTCAGCCGTTCCTGGTAGGGCAATTCGAACCGCAGCCCGAGTTTCGCGAGCGTCGGGTAAAGATACCAGGCCTTCTGAGGAAACGGGCGCATCAGGAAGCCGTTCGCCTTGAACCATTCAAGATCGTGAACTTCCTCACCGCCGGTCAATTCGGCGCTGGCGGCGAGGCATATCGCGTTCCATATCGTGTCGACCGAGTGCTCCTCATTGACCGGGAGGGAAAAATCCCAGCCGGCTCCCTTCAGGCGCACTCCGCACGAGCCGCGGTTGATCGCGGCATTGTAGGACTCGAGAAGTCCTGTGCGGCGCGCGAGCTCCGTGGTGATCCAGGTGAAGTCGCGTGTCTCGCCGCGCGGCGCGACCACGGGCTGACGCAGCACGAAGCCTTCGTGACGCCAGAATTGCTCGATGTATTTCGTTCGGCCGATGCGGATCAGCTGCGTGCTTTCCAGATCGGTTGCCTCCGGCAGCAGGATGTCCGCCATGTGATTGGTCTCGTCGGGCGTGTACGCGAAACACACAGTGAACGGAAACGTCGCCATCGTGTCGGCGATCGATCGGCTGTCCCAGAACGAGATCGCCGGGTTCGTACGGTACGCGATCCAGAGCTCAGGCTTCGTCGGCTTCGGCCATTGATCGGCGGCGCGGCTCTGAAACATCCAACTCAGATGTGTCGGACCGAGCGCCTGACTCCAGGCGCCGTTGTTCCCCGACAACGGAACCAGCGTCCGGTGAGCGTCACGCACGTGTGGAGTCTTCTCCCAATGCGCCGCGTCGGTCGCGTTGAGCGTATGCTGCATGAAGCCGTCGGCGCCGGGTTGCACGCTCCTGTGGCGATCCTCGTGGAATTTGTTGATACGCACGGTGGTACCGACCGTTCCGCCGGGCACCTCGAGCGCACCGACGAGCACCGCCAGCACCGTCCGCGCCCACACGCATTCGTAGGCGCCCCAACCGTTGTTTACCGTCTTGCCAAGAGTCACTGACACCGGGCGAAACGGCAGGGTTTCTCCGTCGATCTCGATCGTTTGGCCGACGCAGGCCTCGTTGAGGTAGTCGTTCGCGATCCGTCGGATCGTCGCCGCGTCGACTTCGCAGATGGCCGCGGCCCATTCCGGCGTGTATTGACGCACATGCGCGAGTAATTTCTGAAACGCGGTTTCGACGTCGACGTCAGCGTGAGTCCAGCGCTCATCGTCGGCGCCGACTTCGACTCCCCCGGCGACACGCACCGATCCCTCCATGAGAGGCTCAGCCTCGGCATCGTCGAACGGTACGGCGACTCGCCGCCGGGCGTCGAACACCAGCGGTTTCATGGTGGCCGGATCGCGCAGATAGTAGCCGTGCGCCCCTACGAGATACGGCGAGGATGTCATCCTCGTGAGAAATTGCAGATCAAGACGCGATCGCGGTTGTTCGTGCAGCAGCACGTGGATCATCGCGAACATGAACGCAGGATCAGTTTTCGGCTTGATTGGGATCCACTCCGCCGAGGCGGCTCCGGAGATCGACAGGTGAGGCTCGATTTGCACTCGCCGCGCACCGCGCGCACGCGCGGCTGCGTGCCGAGCGGCGGCGCTCACGCCACCGCTTACCTCGTTGTTCGCTCCGAAGGAGACGATGTAGTTGCTGTGCGGAGTATCCGCGGCGACCGTGAACGCCCGATGCCAGAACTCGCCGTACAGGTGCTCCGAATGGACGCACTTCACCCCCTGTCCGGACCCGAAGCTGAAATCGACCGGACCGAAGGCGGAGAGGAACGCGGGAAACGTCCCCATATAATTTGCCGGCGTGCCGCCATGACCGAACGTCACGGCGACACGCGGCATGCCGGCTTCATCGGTCAGTCCCCGCTGCCGGATGTCCGAGAGCTTGGCGGCGACGATATCGAGCGCTTCATTCCAGGAAATTGGCACGAAGCCCGGATCCTCATGGCGGCCCTTGCGCGGATTCGTGCGCCGCATCGGCGTCAAGATTCGTGCCGGA
Organism: Pseudomonadota bacterium; assembly: GCA_021850555.1. The sequence continues at coordinate 4,402 of JAJZLX010000739.1, forward strand.
TGGTAGGTTTTTTGCACCAGCCCGTACGCCTTGACACAAGGCTTGCCGTCGCCGGGATGAATTCCCTTCGCGGTAAAATTGGGGCCGATTTCCGTCGCGACCCCATCGACCACCTTTACCGTAAGCAGATCGGGACCGGCTACGCAGTTGTAGCAATACGTGGGGAAGAGTCGCGCTGCGGGCGTCTGCGTCATTTGCTCCTCCCAATGCGCTTGGACCTCACAAAATGCATTTCGGTACAATAATACCTGTTTCCATCGCGAATTGGAATTGCCGCGCGCTTGACAGCGGCCTTACGCCAAGGACTGCTTCGGCGTGGACCTCCAGCGAACCCGAGATCCGCGTGAACGAGTGCATGCAAAGCGCTGCCGGGCGCCGATTCCCCATGAGCTACGGCAGGCGCCTCCGATGGGCTCCAGGCGGGGAGTCCGCGCGCGCGAACTCGCGCCCGCCCCCCCCCGCCCCCCGGCTTGCTCGGCTCGCCGTCGGACACAGCCATGCGCCGCTACAGCTGCAGCCCTGAGCGGCCGCGCGGCGATTGTGACGTCAGCGACACTGGACCCTTGTGATTCTCCAGCATCGCCGGCGCCGCACCGGCAGCCGCTCTTCGGCGTGCCCCTCTTGTCTATCAGGACCCAAACTTCCAGTCGAACGTCAATCCATATGTGCGAGGCGTGCCGTACACCCCGAAGACCTCATTGGCGATCGTGTACACGTCGGGTATCCACACCTTGTTAGTGAGGTTGTGGCCCCAGAGCGACACCTGATACTCATCGGAGGGACTCATCCAGGTCATCCGTGCAGCCAGCAG
>JAJZLX010000370.1:0-485 GCA_021850555.1 Pseudomonadota bacterium
CGCCGGCGAAGCGCTGCGACTGCGAGGGCGTGAGGATCTCCAGCACGTAGCCTTCCAGCTCCGCGGCGCGCAGGTCCCGGAACTTGATCGGCAGCAGATCCCCGTGCATGCGCAGCATCGGGGGCACCCCGACGGCGAGATGCACGTCAGAGCAGCCTTGCTGCACGCCCAGCTTCAAGAACGCATCGATACGGGCCAAAAGGCGCCCTCCTGCCTGGTCGAGGTCGTACTTTGGCGCGCAAGCCCTCGGAAAATCAACCGTTTGCGCTTGGAAATTTGAGCTGGCACACGTTAGCCGCCCCGGGGACGGCCGGTACGCTCAGGCGTTGCGCTGGTATTTCTCGAGCGCCACGCGCACATCGTCCATGCTCTGGAAGCGCTTGGCCTTGTCGACCGCCATGGCGCGCATGACCACTTCCGAGAGCCCGCGCGGGAGGGCGGGATTGAGCTCCTGCGGGGGACGGGCCTTGCCCTGCACGTGCTGG
>JAJZLX010000370.1:495-29209 GCA_021850555.1 Pseudomonadota bacterium
AATAGGGCGGAGTGCCGGTCACCATCTCGTAGAGGATCACGCCCAGGGCGTAGATATCGGCGCGCTCATCGACCCGCTTGCCGAGGATCTGCTCGGGCGCCATGTACTTGGGCGAGCCGATGACGTAGCCGGTGCGGGTCAGCTGGGTCTCGCTCTCGCGCTGCGCGGCGGCCACACCGAAGTCCACGATCTTCAGCAGGCCCTCCTGGTTGATCAGCACGTTCGCGGGCTTGAGGTCCCGATGCACGATGCCCACGCGATGCGCGACCGCCATGCCGGTGCAGATGTCCCCGCCGAACTGAAGAGCGCGCCTGAGCTCGAGCGGCTTCTCCCCGGTGATCTCGCTGCCAAGAGTGTGCGAGGGGAAATACTCCATCGAGATCGCATAGTTTCCCTGGATATAGAGGAAATCGTAGATGCGGATGACGTTTTGGTGTGTGATCTTGCGCGAGTAGCGCAGCTCGTGGACGAAGCGCTTCATGACTTCCTCGTCCGTCGCCACATTGGGGTTGAGGAACTTCAGGATCAGCCGCTCATCGACCACCGTGTCCTCCATCAGCAGCACGGTGCCGAAGGCGCCCTTGCCGATGCGCTCGAGGTACTTGTAGCGGCCTTCGAGGATGTCGCCGGTCTTGAGCGTCTGGATATCGAGCCGGGCGGTATCCTTCGGCTCCGCCCGGGCCGGCGCGCGGGCCGCCGGAGGGGGCAGGGGGGACTGGGGCAGGACGATCTCCGCGGTCGCCGGCGCGGCCGCGAGGCGCCGCTCGAGATCGGCGAGCGCCGCTTCGGCGGCGCGGGCGATGGTCTGATCGGGCGCGGCCGCCTGGGCCTTGAGCTGGTTGCGCACCGGCTCGGCGCCGCCTGCATCGGCAAGACCGGCGAGGGCCTGCATGGCCTCGATCCGCACCTCCCGCTCGGGCCTGTCGAGCAGCGGCATCAGGGTTTCTGCGAGCCGCGCATCGCCGAGTCTGCCGAGGGCGCGCACCACGATGGGCATGGCCTTGGTCTTGCCCTCCCTCAGCATCTCCAGCAGCCGGGGCACGGCTCGCTTGCTGCCGATCTCGGCGAGCGCATCGACCGCCCGCTCGCTCACCCACCAGTCGGCGTCGCGCGTCGCCTGGATGAGCGAGTCGACGGCGCGCTCGTCCTTGGTCTGGTTGAGGATCTCGATGGCGGCGCGGCGGATGTCCTGGTCCTGGTCCCGCACGAGCTGCAGCACCGCATCGATCACCCGTGGTCCGCCGATCTTGCCGAGCGCATCCGCCGCCCGCGAGCGCACCCACCAGTCGCTGTCCTTCAGCGCCGCGAGCAGATGCTTCACCGATTTGGCGTCGCCCACCTCGTTCAGCACCTCGACCGCGGCCCGCCGGGCGCTTTCGTTCTCGTCCTTGAGCACCGCGATCAGGTAGCGGATGGTGTCCGGATCGTTGGCTTTGATGACGACATCGACGGCCTTGTTCTGTACGTCGATCTCGGGATCCTTCAGCAGCTCGCAGACTCTCTCGACGTCGATCGCCCCATCCATGCGCTGCAGCGCCGACAGCGTCGCGCCGCGGATCAGTTTGTTGGGGTCGCCGAGCAGGCTCTGCAGCGCGGTGTGCACCTCCGGGGTGTTGAAGCGCGAGAGGACATTGATGATGTGCACGCGCGCTATCGGGTCCTTGCCGTGCAGGCGCTGGATGAGCTCCGGCAGCGCGGCGGGGCCGGTGAGCTCGCCGATGATGCGAAACAGCGCGGCCTTCTCGTTCGGCTCCTGGGTGTAGGCGGCGTTCAGCAGCTCGCGCACCGTGAAGCGCGACTTGTGCGCGGCGATGACCTCCAGGAGCTTCGCCTTGGCGATCCCCGGGGTAGACAGCGCATCGAGCAGCAGGTTGGGCGGGAAGTTGCGGCTGCTGGTGAGCGCCCAGGCGATGCCCGCGATCACCCGCGGACTGCCCTCGACCAGCCCCTGCATGAACTGGGGAAGGGTCTTGGGACTCACCAGGTGCGCCAGGACCTCGACCAGGGCGAGCGTGGCGTTCTTGTCAGCCTCGGGCAGCGTCGCGAGGATCGGGCCGATCGCACCCGGTCCCAGCTCCTTCAGGCGCGCGACGGATTTTTGGGTTTCGGCGCTCGCCGGGTCCGCCGAGGACCGGATGCCGGTGATCAGCCGGTCGGCGCGCACATTGGTTAAAAAGCTCATCAGCCGGTCTGCCGAGGCACTCCTCTGCTCCCCCCTGTCCGCCCCGCTTCGTTGCGTGCCGGTGCCGCTCGAATGACGCGGATCGCTACCAGCTCACCGGGGCCGCGGTTTCTAAGGACTGCGCGGGGGTCGCTCGAGGCCAGTATGCCACAGGCCGCCCGCCCGCCGCTCTTGCATGGCGCACATCCCATGCGCACTGTCTCGCGAGCCTCTAGAATACCCTCCCCTGGTCTTCCCGCTGTACCGCGATTCCCCATGGCCGATGATCCCACCCTGGATGCTCTGCGCTCGGCGATCGAGTCTTACGTCGATCCGTATCTCCATCAGACACTGCGCGAGGCTGGCGCGCTCAAGGAGCTCTCCGCCTCGCCGGGCGGCTATACGGCGCGCATCGAGGTGGGGTACCCCGTAGGGGGGTATCAGGAGGATCTCGCCACGGCGCTGGCGGCGCACGTGGCGGCGGCGGGGCTGACCAGCAGCGCCCTTGAGGTGCAGGTGCGGTCGCTGATCCGCTCGCACGCCGTGCAAAGGCCGCTGCAGCCGATCGGGCAGATCAAGAACATCGTGGCGGTGGCCTCGGGCAAGGGCGGGGTGGGCAAGTCCACCGTGGCGGTGAATCTCGCTCTCGCCTGGGCTCAACAGGGGGCTCGCGTCGGGGTGCTCGATGCGGACATCTACGGGCCGAGCCAGCCGCTGATGCTCGGCCTCGCGGGCGAGAAGCCCGTCTCCCCCGACGGCAAGCACATCGAGCCGCTCAAGAAGCACGGGGTGGAGGCGATGTCCATCGGCTTCCTGGTCGATTCCGATCAGCCGATGGTCTGGCGGGGCCCGATGGTCACCCAGGCGCTCAGTCAGCTGCTGTCCCAGACCCACTGGGGCGAGCTCGACTACCTCGTCATCGACATGCCGCCGGGCACCGGGGATATTCAGCTGACGCTCGCCCAGCGCGTGCCCGTGGCGGGCGCCGTGATCGTCACAACCCCCCAGGACATCGCGCTGTCGGATGCCAGCAAGGGCCTGAAGATGTTCGAGAAGGTCTCGGTTCCGGTTCTGGGCATCGTGGAGAACATGAGTGTGCACGTGTGCTCGCATTGCGGACACATCGAGCACATCTTCGGCGAAGGCGGCGGAGCGCGCATGGCCGCCCAGTACGGCGCGAGGCTGCTCGGGGAGCTGCCGCTCGATGTGCGCATCCGGGAGGAGGCCGACGGCGGGCAGCCCACGGTGATCGCCGCTCCGGGCTCGGCCCGCGCCAAGGCGTATATCGAGATGGCCCGCCACACGGCCGGCGCGCTGGCGGTGCGGCCCCTGGACCACAGCAGCGTGTTTCCCAAGATCGTCGTTGAGAAGAAATGACGGGCCCGTGGCCGCGGCCATCGCCGCGGCGCCTCTGACGGGCGCCACGGCGTAATTCGGCGTACCTGCATTTGCGCGCGATTCCAACGTGGATGATGTTGAGCGTGGATGTCTTGTCTTCCGAGAGTATGATTGCCCGATGAGCATCAAGTCAGACCACTGGATCCGCCGCATGGCGCGCGAGCATGGCATGATCGAGCCGTTCGAGGCCGGGCAGGTCCGCTACGTCGAGGGCCAGAAGATCGTCTCCTACGGAACCTCGAGCTACGGCTACGATGTGCGCTGTGCCGATGAGTTCAAGATCTTCACCAACATCAATTCGACCATCGTCGATCCGAAGGGCTTCGACGAGAAGAGCTTCGTCGACGTCAAGTCCGGTGTGTGCGTGATTCCGCCGAACTCCTTCGCGCTGGCGCGCACGGTGGAGTATTTCCGCGTTCCTCGCAGTGTGCTCGTGGTCACGCTCGGCAAGTCTACGTACGCAAGGTGTTTCCGTGGGGATACGCGCGTGGCCCTGGTGGACGGCACCGCGCCGACACTGGAGGAAATGGCGCGCCGCCACGATTCCGGCGAGCATTTCCGCGGCTACAGCATCGGACCGGACGGCAGGCTGATCGTTTCCCGGCTCCAAGCGCCCCGATTCATCGGGCGCGATCCGCTGCTCGAGATCGAGCTCGATGGCGGGCAGCGCATCCGCGCCACGGCGGATCATCAGTTCATGCGGCGCGACGGCCGGTTGGCGCAAGCGCAGACGCTGCGTCCGGGCGATGCGCTCATGCCGCTGTACCGCGATCTCATCAGGGGACATGAGGCCGTCTATCAGCCGATCGATGGGCGCATGTACGCCACACATCGCCTTGCCGAGGAGTGCAGTCTCAGGCATGGAATTCATACGGACGTGCCGGCCGCCCATCGCCACCCCGTGGGGCTGGATCGCCGCAACAGCCCGATTCACGGCGCTGCGGCGTATCGGAATCACAAGGTCGCGGCGATCCGGGAGCTGCCCGGCGACCACGACGTCTATTGCCTGACGGTGCCCGAAGCCGGCAACTTCGCCCTCCACGCGGGCGTCTTCGTCCGCAATTGCGGCATCATCGTGAACGTGACGCCCCTGGAGCCGGAGTGGGAAGGGCACGTCACGCTGGAGTTTTCCAACACCACGCCCCTGCCGGCGAAGATCTATGCCAACGAGGGCGTGGCGCAGATGCTGTTCTTCGAGTCGGACGAGGTATGCGCGACCTCCTACAAGGATCGCGGCGGCAAATACCAGGGACAACGGGGCGTGACGCTGCCGAAGACCTGAGCGCGGCGCCGGCGCGCCGGCCGCTACTGCTTCTTGAAGGACAGGATGTTGAGCGAGAACAGCGTGCTGTCGCCGCGGCGTTGCTCGAGCCGCGCCGGCAGATAATCGAGCGAGGGGGCGAGCCACATGTAGGTGGTGCGCCGCGCCTTGTCGTGGTGACTGGTATAGATCAGGGTGTGCAGCCGGCCAAGAGGGGTATGCAGCATCGCCTCGCCCCGGCGCATGAACTGGAACTGATTGATCACGTCCGTGTTGAGCATCCAGAAGCTCGACGGCGGTTTGCCGGCGAGAAACGCCAACATCAGCGCAATCTGCACCGAGCCTGGATCCTGGGTGCCGGGCTCGAGCTTCAGGTCCAGGGGCTTGCCCTTGGCGGTGCCGGTGAGGCGCCCGCGCGTCCAGTCGAAGGTCACGCGCTCGGCCGGCCCGTGGCCCTCGGCCTCGAAGCTCAGGGGCCGGACCTCGCCGTCCGAGATCGTGAAGCGGCTTTCCTGCCGGATGGCCTGATGGAAGAACAGCCGAAACAGTCCTGTTGCGTGATCGCTCGAGGTGTACCGGTAGTTGCCCGGCGAGGTCTGGGTCAGCGTCAGCGTGGAGGTGCCGGCGGTGATGCCGTGCCAGGCGATGGAGTAGGTCGCCACGAAGGTCGCGGGCGAGACGGGCGCGGGGGCGGCGGCTGCACGGCACAACACGGCCACGGCCAGCACTGCCGCCAGGCCGAGGGCCCCGCGCCGCAAAGCATCAATTCTGATCCGCACTGAAATCCTCCACCAGCGGCTCATCGAGCGGGCGGCCATCGAGCCATGGGCGCTGCCGGCGCCAGAGGAGCCGCCCGTCCGACAGCCATCCGATGACGCGAGGATAAATGATGTGCTCGGTCGCCTGCACCCGCGCCGACAGGCTCTCCTCGGTATCCCCGGGCTGCACCTCGATTCTGGACTGTAGCACCAGCGGGCCGCCGTCGAGCTCCCCGGTCACGAAGTGCACGCTCGCGCCATGCCTGCGCTCCCCGGCCTCGAGCACCCTCCGGTGGGTATGGAGCCCGGTGTATTTCGGCAGCAGCGAGGGATGAATGTTGAGAATGCGCCCGGCGCGGGCCTCGACGAATTGCGGGGAGAGAATGCGCATGAAGCCCGCGAGCACGATGACGTCGGGCTTTGCTGCGGCGAGGACTGTATCGAGCGCGTGCTCGAAAGCCGCCCGTTGCGTCGGTCCCTGCCAGGGGATGAGGTGGGTATCGATACCCAGTGTCCGCGCGGTGTCGAGGCCCGCCGCGCCGGGCCGGTCGCTGATGACCGCGACCACGCGCGCGTTGAGACGGCCCTCGCGGCACTGGCGCGCGATCGCCGCCATGTTGGAGCCTCGGCCGGAGATCAGGATCGCGAGGCGCAGCGGCGGGCGGCTCACTCGATCACGACGCCGTGCGTGCCGGAGCGGACCTCTCCGATGATGCGGGCGGTCTCCCCGCGGGCGGCGAGGAATTCCACCGCCTGCGCTGCGTGCTGCGGCGGCACGAGGACCACCATGCCGATGCCGCAGTTGAAGGTACGGTACATCTCCGCCGGATCGATGTTGCCGGCCCGTCGGACTCATTCGAACACCGGATCGTCGGGCCAGCGGCGGCGCTCGAGCACGGTCATCAGTCCCTCCGGCAGCACGCGCGGGATGTTATCCGTCAGCCCTCCGCCCGTGATGTGCGCCAGCCCATGCACCGGCAGCGCGCGCGCGAGCGCCAGCAGTGGCTTGACATAAATCCGGGTGGGGGCGAGCAGGCGCTCGAACAGCGGCTTGCCCTCGAGGACGGTGCGCTCATCGGCGCCGCTCGAGGCGATGAGCCGGAGGATCAGGGAGTAGCCGTTCGAGTGCGGGCCGGAGGAGGCGAGTCCGATCACGGCATCTCCGGGGCGGATGGCGTTGCCGTCAATGATGGCGTCCCGTTCCACGACGCCCACGCAGAAGCCGGCGAGGTCGTAATCCTCACCGTGATACATTCCGGGCATCTCGGCGGTCTCGCCGCCGACCAGCGCGGCGCCGGCCTGCGCGCAGCCCTCCACGATGCCGCGGATCACCGCCTCGGCCACATCGACCCGCAGCTTGCCCGTGGCGTAGTAGTCGAGGAAGAACAGCGGCTCGGCACCCTGCACCACGACGTCATTGACGCACATCGCGACCAGATCGATTCCGATGGTGTCGTGCCGGCCGGTATCGATGGCCAGGCGCAGCTTGGTGCCGACACCGTCGGTCCCGGAGACCAGTACCGGCCGGCGGTAGCCGCTGGGCAGCTCGACCAGCGCACCGAAGCCGCCGATGCCCGCCAGCACCTCGGGCCGGCGGGTGCGGGCCACGTGCGGCTTGATGCGCTCGACCAGCGCGTCGCCGGCATCGATATCGACACCCGCGTCGCGGTATGTCATGCCGCGGCCTGTTTTCCCGTCTGTCATGAAGTTGCCTAGTTGGGAGCCTGATGTCCGAAAGCACGCCCGGACGGCGCAGGCGGCACGCCCGGCCGATTGATCGGAACAGCCGATGGGCTGGCCGCACGAGGCGCCGCGCCGACCCCGGGCCAGTCAAGCCGGGGCGGCCGCCGTGCGGCCCGCGCGCGTATGATATTGTACATTCCGTTCCGCGCCGTGGCGCGCTGCAGACAATCAATCGGATGGCAGCCTGCAAGACCCCCCCCTTTCACATCCGGCGAGCACTGCTGGTCCTCGTGTGCGTGATGGTGCCGCTCACGAGCTGGGCGACCCGCCGCGTTCCGGTGTTCCTGGTCGATGTCGCCGGTCAGTCGGTGCCGGCGCTGCAACAGGCCATGCGCGCCGCTCTGGTGCGCGCGACCGGCCGGCCGGAGTCGGCGACGGACCCGGCGTTCGCCTCCCTGGTGGCCCAAGCGCCGAAGTATGTGGTGAATTACCAGCGCGGCCCACAGGGCGAGCTGCAGGTGGCGTTCGACGGCGCTGCGGTTGATCGAGTCATCACCAGCCTGGGGCACAGTGTCTGGAGTGCCAATCGGCCCTTCACGCTCGTCGTGCTCAACCCCATGCCGGACCAGACGGATTACGAGGCCGATCACGCGGCCATCGGGCAGGCTGCCCAGGCCCTCGGCCTGCCGATCAGCATCATGCCGCTGCCGGTCACGGATGCGAGCGGCCGGCTGCTGCCGCGGGAGGCCCTGCTTCAGCTCGTGCATCGCTTTGGGGCCGAGCAGCTGCTGGTCGGACAGCCGCCGGCGGCCCCCGCCAGTTCCTTCTCCGGCCCGGGCGCCACCGGCGTTTCCGGGGCGCGACAGCCGCCGCAGACCCTGGCGGCACCCCTCGCCTCGGCACCCGCCAATGCACCCGCCAATGCACCCGCCAATGCGCCCGCCAATGCGCCCGCCAATGCGCCCGCCGGCGGGAGCGCCGGCCCGGCGACCGCTCCATCCCGGTGGCACTGGACTCTGGTCACCCCGTTCATGGGGCGCAGCTTCACCGGATCGGTGAGCGCCGGGATCGAGGGGACGGTGGCGCTGCTGGCACCCCCGCCCACTTTGGCCGCCGATCGCTCCGGCGAGACCCGGGTGTGGATCGAGGACGTGTCGAGCCTGGCCGATTACGCCCACATCGAGGTGATGCTGGCGGCCATTCCGGGGGTGAGCCGGGCCAACGTCAGCGAGGTCCAGGGCCGTACGGCCGTGTTCGAACTGCAGGCCCGCGGCGGCGGCGCCACCATTGCCCGCATGCTGGCGAGCTCGCCGCATTTCGCACGCGTGCGCTCCGCGAGCGGCTCTCTCATCTACCGCTACCGGCCGGGGCCGGTTTCAGCGCCGCCGGCGAGCTTTCCTGCGACAACACCTCCCACGAGCCGGACATCGTCATCGGCAATGCGCTGAGTCGTGCGCCACATCCCCAACCTCATCTGTCTGGTCCGCCTGGCGCTGATCTGGCCGGTGGTGAGGCTGTTGCACACCGGTCGCTACGAGCTGGCGCTCGCCTTGTTCGTGATCGCCGCGCTCTCTGACGGCCTCGACGGCTTTCTCGCCAAGCGCTACCGCTGGGTGTCCGAGCTCGGCAAGGTGCTCGACCCGGCGGCGGACAAGCTGCTGCTGGTGATCGTGTTCGTGGAGTCGGCCTGGCTGCAGCTCGTACCCTGGTGGGTGACCGCCGCCGCGGTGGCGCGCGATGTCATGATCGGGCTCGGGGCGCTCATCTATCGCCTCTGGTTCGGGCCGCTCAACGGGCGCCCGACCGTGATCAGCAAGATCAACACGGCGGCCCAGCTGCTGTATCTGGCGCTGGTGATGCTCGGGGCCGCCGTCATGTTCCCGCCGCCCGGAGTGCTGCGGGCGCTCGCCTACGTCGTGGTGCTGACCACCGCTCTTTCGGGACTGAAGTACCTCTCGACCTTCACCCGCCGTGCCTGGTCGGCGCCGGCGCGGGCGGCCTGAGGCGGCCCATGCATCAGCTGCCGCTCGGGGTCCGCCTCGCGGACCGGGCCGTGTTCGAGAGCTTCCTGCCCGCGGGCAACGCCGAGGCGCTGGCGCACGCTCAACGGATCGGCGCGGGCGAGGCGGGTCTCACCTGGCTTTGCGGGCCGGCGAGCGCCGGCAAGACCCATCTGCTGCAGGCCATCTGCGCGGCGGCCGGACGCTCGATGCGCGCCGGGTTCGTGCCCCTCGGCGATCTCGCCGCCCTCGGTGTGGGGGTGCTCGAAGGCCTGCCCCAGCTCTCTTGTCTCTGCATCGATGACCTGGAGGCGGTCGTCGGCCGACCGGACTGGGAGCGGGCGCTGTTCAGCGTCCTTCGGGAAGCCGGTGAGGGCGGCGCGGCGGTGGTGATGGCGGCGCGTTCGCCGCCGGCGCTGCTCGAGTGGGCACTGGCGGATCTGGGCTCGCGGTGCGCGGCCGGGGCGATCCTGCAGCTGCGCGCGCTCGATGAAAGCGAGCAGCAGGAGGCGCTGCAGCTGCGCGCGAGGCTGCGCGGGCTCGAGCTGCCTCAGGAGACATCCCGTTGGCTGCAGCGGCGCTTTCCGCGGGACATGCGCCGGCTCTACGGCTTGCTCGATGCGCTCGACGAGGCGGCGTTGGCGGCCCAGCGGCGCCTGACGGTGCCATTCATCCGCGAAGTGTTGGCGCGCGACCGGCAGGCCTGAGCGCGGATCAGGCTCGGGTACAGCGAAGCTCGATGGCCGGATCAGGCTTGGGGGGCGTGCCCCGGCCTGTCTACTGTGACTCGGCCAGCCGTACCGCCAGGGCGGCCACCCGGCGGCCGAGCGCCTGGGCGAGCGCTTTCTCTTCCTCGGTGAGCACCGGGGCGGTCTCGGCGCCCGAGACGTGCGAGGCGCCGTAGGGAGTGCCGCCGGAGCGGGTCCGGTGCAGAGCCTGCTCGGTGTAGGGGAGCCCGACCAGGACCATCCCATGGTGCAGCAGCGGCAGCATCATGCTGAGCAGCGTCGCCTCCTGGCCGCCGTGATGGGTCTGGGTGGAAGTGAACACGCCGGCGGGCTTGCCGGCGAGGGCGCCGGACACCCACAGGCCCGAGGTGCCGTCGAGGAAGTACTTCAGGGGCGCGGCCATGTTGCCGAAGCGCGTCGGGCTGCCGAGCAGCAGCCCCCCGGCGGTGCGCAGATCCTCCAGGGTGACATATGGGGGGCCGCTCGCCGGGACGGGTCTCGCGGGGCCCTCACTCTCGGGCGCAACGGGAGGGACGGTACGCAGTCTGGCCGCCGCTCCGGGGACGCTCTCGATCCCACGGCAGGCGTGCCGGGCGAGCTCGGCGGTGGCGCCGGTGCGGGAGTAGTACAGGACGAGGATCTCGGTCATCGAGTCTCCAACCGGAATTCGGCTGTCGGAGCGTTTTCGCCCGCGCTGCGGGCCCGCGGCCGTGTGGTTCGTGAGGGGCGAATACTAGGGTATATTGCCCGGATGGTCTGCAAGAAGTGCACGGTGGCCGGCCGGGTCCAGGGGGTGTTTTATCGCGCGACGTGTGCGCATCGCGCAGCCGAGCTCGGCGTGCACGGTTATGCGAGAAACCTTCCGGACGGGCGTGTGGAGGTGCTCGTTTGCGGGGACGAGGCGGCCGTCGGCGTGTTTGTCGAGTGGCTGTGGACGGGCTCGAGCGCTTCCAAGGTCGCCTCGGTGGAAGTTGCCGATGCGCCGCAGCACATGGACAGGCCCCCGAACGGCTTTCACACCGCCTAGGAGCCCGGGCTCCCGGAGCGCGCGGCATTGGAGAATCCCAGGTCGTCCGCGCCGCTCCAGTGCTCCCAGGCGAGCAGCACGCGGTCGGGGTAGGCATGATGGCCCACGCTGCCGTTGTACTCCTCCAGTGCGAGCCTCACGTCATCGTGCGTGATGTCGAGGTAATACCTCAAGATCGCACAGCCCATGCGGATGTTGGGAGCCACTCGTACCAGCTCGTAACCTTTCATGCCGAGGCGCTCGGGCCAGTAAGGCATGATCTGCATCAGCCCCACCGCGCCGCTCGGTGAGACCGCCCAGCGGTTGAAGCCGCTTTCCACCTGCATGACCGCCAGCACCAGTCCGGGCGGCAGACGGGAGGCGCCGCGCTGGTGGGTCACGCAGTACACCTGTTTCAGGATGTTGAGCCGCTCGGCGGGCTTGGGCACGTAGCGCTCGAGCCGCGGCTCCATGAGCGTGTACCACACCGCGGCGTCGAAACGGTCGATGAAGCACCCGGCATGCGAGATCGCCCGCTGCACGATGGGAGCGAGCGCCGGATCGCGCTGACCGGCGGCGTGCGCGCGCGCGCTGCAGCCGGCGCAGAGCAACATCAGGGCGAGGAGGATCGGGGCCGCGCAGGCGGATCCGCAATCAGAGGCTCGCCGGGCCCAGGCGGCTTTTGATGAACGTGAGCATCTCATCGACCGGAAATTCCACACTCTCGGTGTCTTTGCGATGCCGGTATTCGAGCCTGCCTGCGGCCAGGGCGCGCTCGGCCACCACCAGCCTGTGCGGGATGCCGAGCAGCTCCGCATCGGCGAACTTCACTCCGGGGCGCGCGTCGCGGTCATCGTAGAGCACCTCGATGCCTGCGCCGGTGAGCTCGGCATAGAGGCGATCGGCCCTCTCGCGCACCTCGGCGGACTTCTGCTGACCGAGGGGTACCAGCACGACCTGGAAAGGCGCGAGGGGCTCCGGCCAGAGGATGCCGCGCTCATCATGATTCTGCTCGATGGCCGCCGCCACGACGCGCGTCACACCGATGCCGTAGCAGCCCATGTAAACGGTGACCTCCTTGCCCGAATCATTGAGCACCGCCGCCTTCATCGTCTGGCTGTACTTGCGCCCGAGCTGGAAGATGTGGCCGACTTCGATGCCGCGGGCGAGCTTCAGGGAGCCCTTGCCGCTCGGACTCGGATCGCCCACGCAGGCATTGCGGATGTCCGCCGCGACATAGCCCTGCACATCGCGGTCCCAGTTGACCCCCGTGAGGTGCATGTCCTTCTCGTTGGCGCCGCAGATGAAGTCGGCGACCGCGAGCGCGGCGTGATCGGCGTAGAGGCGGCAGGACAGGCCCACCGGGCCGATGTAGCCGGCTTCCGCTCCCGTGGCCAGCCGGATGCGCTCGGGGCCGGCCATGCGCAGCGGGCTCGCCACCCCGGGCAGTCGCTGTGCCTTGGTGGCGTTCAGCTCATGATCGCCACGGATGACCAGCGCCACGACTTCGTTCTCGCCCTCGCCCTCGACGAGCAGCGTCTTCAGGCACCGGGACGGCTCGACCTTCAAGAACCGCGACAGCGCCTCGATGGTCTTGGCGCCGGGCGTGGGTGCCCGGGCGAGCGGCTCGCTCGGCACCGGCCGAGGCCCGGGCGGCGGCGGCGCGGCGGCCGCCTCGATGTTGGAGGCGTAGTCGTCGCTGTCCGAGAACACGATGGCGTCCTCGCCCGAGTCGGCGAGCACGTGGAATTCCTGCGAGACATCGCCGCCGATCGGGCCGGAGTCGGCCTTCACCGCACGAAAGGTGAGGCCCATGCGGGTGAAGATGCGTGTGTAGGCTTCGTGCATGAGGCGGTAGCCCTGCACGAGCGAGGCCTCATCGGCATGAAAGGAGTAGGCGTCCTTCATGATGAACTCGCGCGCGCGCATCACCCCGAAGCGCGGCCGGATCTCGTCGCGGAACTTGGTCTGGATCTGGTAGAAATTCACCGGCAGCTGCCGATAGCTCTTGAGCTCGCGCCGGGCGATGTCGGTGATCACTTCCTCGTGGGTGGGGCCGACGACGAAGTCGCGCTCATGCCGGTCCTTCAGGCGCAGCAGCTCCGGGCCGTACTCGCGCCAGCGGCCCGACTCCTGCCACAGCTCCGCGGGCTGCACCACGGGCATCAGCAGCTCGAGCGCCCCGGCCCGGTTCATCTCCTCACGGATGATGGCCTCGGCCTTGTGCAGCGTCCTCAGTCCCATCGGCAGCCAGCTGTACAGGCCCGAGGCGAGGCGGCGGATGAGACCGGCGCGCAGCATGAGCCGGTGGCTGACGATCTCCGCCTCGGCCGGGGTTTCCTTGGTGGTCTGGATGGGGTATTGCGAAAGCCTCATGGCGCGGGGTCTTTGAGCCGTCTTGGGGATAAAGAGGCCGGCATCATAACAGGACGGCCCGAGCGATTAGGAAGCGCGGGACCTGCGCAGCGTGACGGGCTCGGCACGGCGGTGGGCGGTGCCGCAGCGGCAAAGCGCGGGTTTCTCCGCCGCGCCGCGCCGCCGGTGGCGGGTGCGACCCCGGGCCTGGTGATGCCGTCGGGGTGCGGCGCACTCCCGGGGGCGCCATCCGGGGGATCGACAGCTGCTAAGATGCGCCGTCCCTGCGCCCGAGAACCCGCAGGTCCGAGCGAGTCGCCCATGTCCGCAAGCCCGATACACGAGTCCCTGCCCGAGGCTGCGGGCGAGAGCGCCCCGAGGCCGCCGCGCAGGGGCATCTACCTGCTGCCGAACCTGCTCACCACCGCCAGCCTCTTCTCGGGCTTCTATGCCATCGTCGCCGCCATAGACAAGCACTTCGCACCGGCCGGCATGGCGGTGTTCATCGCGATGATCTTCGATTCGCTCGACGGCCGGATCGCACGTCTCACCCACACCGAGAGCGCCTTTGGAAAGGAGTACGACAGCCTCTCCGACATGGTCTCCTTCGGGCTCGCGCCGGCCATCGTCGCCTACCAGTGGGGCGTGGTGCGGATCGCCGAGTACGGCCGGGCCTGGGGACGCTTCGGATGGCTCGCGTGCTTCTTCTATGCGGCGGCGGCGGCTCTGCGGCTCGCGCGCTTCAATATCCGCACCGCCGTCGACAAGCGCTACTTCGAGGGGCTGCCGAGCCCTTCCGCGGCGGCGACCGTGGCGGGATTCGTGTGGCTGTCGAGCCAGTGGCGCGAGCCGGGACTTACCGGACTCATCATCGCCTTCACCGTGACGGCGCTGGCAGGGGCCTTGATGGTCAGCCGCTTCAGCTACTTCAGCTTCAAGAAGATCAATCTCGAGGGACCGATCCGTTTCATCTCCTTGCTGCTCGTGCTGCTCGCTTTCGTGTTGATCGCCAGTGATCCTCCGCTGATCCTGTTGGCAATATTCGGGATCTATGCAGTATCAGGGCCGATCGTGTGGTTTTGGCGCCGCATCCGCCGCCATCGACGGCCCGCCCGCGAGGGGCACGCCTGATGCCCGGTGCCCGGCGTGCGGAATATTTACAGGCTATCGGAATCGACCGCTGGCTTCCGCGCATCCCGCTCGGGGAAACTGCCCCGCCTACGCTCGAGTCGTTCGCGCCGGCGGGTGAAGCCGCCGCCTCCCACGCATCGAGCGCCGAGGAGGAGGCGGGCGAGGCCCGATGGCAGGCGCTTCGGGTCGAGATCCTGCAGTGTACGAAATGCCCGCTGCATCAGGGCCGGACTCAGGGGGTCGTCGGGGTCGGCAACCCGCAGGCCGACTGGATGGTCATCGGCGAGGCGCCCGGAGCGGAGGAGGATCGGCGGGGGGAGCCGTTCGTGGGCCGGGCGGGACAGCTGCTCGATGCCATGCTGCGCTCGATCGGCCTGAGCCGCGACTCGAATGTCTATATCGCCAATATCCTGAAGAGCCGCCCCCCGGGGAACCGGGACCCGCGGCCGGAGGAAGTCGCCGCCTGCCTGCCGTACCTGATGCGCCAGATCGAGCTGGTGCGCCCGAAGCTGCTGCTCGCGGTCGGCCGCATCGCCGCTCAGAACCTGCTCTCGACCGATGCGCCGCTCGCGCGGCTGCGTGGCAAGGTGCATCATTTCGCAGAGCGCAATACGCCTCTCGTGGTGACGTATCATCCCGCATACCTCCTGCGCTCACCGGCGGACAAGCGCAAGGCGTGGGAGGACCTGAAGTTCGCGCGCAGCGTGATGGCAGGCATACCGACCGATGGCGACCGCTCCTGAGCTTCTGAAGCCCCTGCCTCCGGTGCAGATCCGCCCCATGACGAACGCGGATCTGGCGGAGGTGTTCGCCATCGAGCGGGCCTCCTATGCCTTCCCGTGGAGCGAGGGGATCTTCCGCGACTGTCTGCGGGTCGGGTATGTGTGCCGGGTGCTCGTGCTCGAGGGCCGGATCGCCGGCTACGGCGTGATGAGCATGGGGGCCGGCGAGATGCACGTGCTCAACCTGTGCATCGCCGAGGCGCAGCGCCGCCGCGGCCTCGGCCGGCACATGCTGGATCACCTGCTCGAGCGGGGCGCGGCGGCCGGCGTAGCGGACGCCTTCCTCGAGGTACGACCCTCCAACGCCGTGGCGCAGCGCCTGTACCGCTCGCTCGGCTTTCAGCAGATCGGCACGCGCCGCGGCTACTACCAGGCGGTCGGTGGCCGCGAGGACGCATGCGTGTTGAAATTGAGCCTGCGCGCCCACCGCGCTTCCGATACCTGAAGCTTCCAATCCGATGACCGATCTCACTGCCGAAATCCGCCGGCGGCGGACCTTTGCCATCATCTCGCACCCCGACGCGGGCAAGACCACGCTCACGGAGAAACTGCTGCTCTTCGGCGGCGCCATCCAGCTGGCCGGCACCGTCAAGGGCCGCAAGGCCGCGCGTCACGCCACCTCGGACTGGATGCGCCTCGAGCAGCAGCGCGGCATCTCCGTCACCTCCTCGGTCATGCAGTTTCCCTACCGGGACTGCATCGTGAACCTGCTCGACACCCCCGGGCACGAGGACTTCTCGGAGGACACCTACCGCACGCTCACCGCGGTGGACTCGGCGCTGATGGTCATCGACTGCGCCAAGGGCGTGGAAGAGCGCACCATCAAGCTGATGGAGGTCTGCCGCCTGCGCGACACGCCCATCATGACTTTCATCAACAAGCTCGACCGCGAGGGACGTGCCCCGATCGAGCTGCTCGATGAGATCGAGCGGGTGCTCGGCATCCGCACCGCGCCGGTCACCTGGCCGATCGGCATGGGCCGGGCGCTGCGCGGCATCTATCACCTGCTGGAAGACCGCATCTACGTGTACACGGCCGGGGAGCGCGGCCGGGCGGGCGAGAACCAGGTGATCGAAGGCCTCTCGAGCGAGGCGGCCCAGCGCTTCCTCGGGGGCGATGCGGCGGCGGTTCGCGATGAGATCGAGCTCGTTCGCGGCGCCACCGAAGTCTTCGATCCCGATGCCTATCTTGCCGGACGCCAGACACCGGCGTTCTTCGGCTCGGCCATCAGCAATTTCGGGGTGCAGGAGCTGCTCGAGTCCTTCACGCGGCATGCGCCCGGACCTCTGGCGCGCAGCGCGCGCGAGCGGCGGGTCGAGCCCCTCGAGGAGCGCCTCACGGGCTTCGTGTTCAAGATCCAGGCCAACATGGATCCGGGCCACCGCGACCGCATCGCGTTCCTGCGCCTGTGCTCGGGCCGGTATGTGCGCGGCATGCGGCTCTTTCACTCCCGGCTCGGCAAGGAGGTGCGGGTGGCGGATGCGCTCACCTTCATGGCCTCCGAGCGCGAGCACGCGCAGGAGGCCTATGCGGGCGATATCATCGGGCTGCACAATCACGGCACGATCAACATCGGGGATACGTTCACCGAGGGCGAGCGGCTCGCCTTCACCGGCATCCCCAGCTTCGCGCCCGAGATCTTCCGGCGCGCGGTGCTGAAGGACCCGCTGAAGATGAAGGCTCTGCAGAAGGGGCTCTCGCAGTTGTGCGAGGAGGGGGCGACGCAGCTGTTCAAGCCGCTGCGCAACAATGACCTGATCCTGGGTGCGGTCGGTCCGCTGCAGTTCGAGGTGGTCGCTTTCCGGCTGCAGGACGAGTACGGGGTGAGCTGCGTGTTCGAGCCGGTGAACGTGCAGTCCGCCCGCTGGGTCGATGCGACCGATCCGCGCAAGCTCGAGGAATTCCGCGCCCGCGCCTACGAGCAGCTGGCGGTGGATCACAGCGGCGCGTCGGTGTATCTCGCTCCCTCGCGCATCAACCTGCAGCTCACCCAGGAGCGCTGGCCCGACATCACCTTCCGCGAGACGCGCGAGCATTGATCCGATTGGCGCCAATCCCTTGCGGTGATTGGCGCGGCCGGCCCGTCAACTTCGTCCGACAGCCGGCCGGCGTGCGGCATGCGCCGGTCCGGATTGTCGGTGACGGACGCGGGGTCTCAGATGCTCAACAACTGCCTGACGCGCTTCAGCTGCGCGCCGAGGTCCGCGGTGGCGCGCTCGAGCTCGCCCTGGCGCGCCCGGTCGGCTTCGACCACGTGCGCCGGGGCGTTGGCCACGAAGCTCTGGTTGGCGAGGCGGCCGCACACCTTGGCGAGATCGGCCTCGGCGCGGGCGAGGAGCTTCTGCAGACGCTCGGCCTCTGCGCCCGCATCGATGAGTCCGGCCATGGGCACGTGCAGCGTCATGTTGCCGACCAGGGCGGTCGCCGATTGGGGCGCCATGCCCGCGTCCGGGAGAAGGACCGGTGACTCGATGCCCGCCAGGCGCTCGAGGTAGGCACTGTGCGCTTCGAGGTGTGCCAGGTCCTGCGTGCAAGCGCCGCTCAGGAACAAGGGAATGCGCCTCGAGGGGTTGATGTTCATCTCGCCGCGAATCTGGCGCACGGCCAGGATGAATGCCTGGATCCAGGCGACTTCGCGCTCGCTCGTCTCCTCGGGCGCGTATTCCTCGAGCCGGGGGTAGGCGCACAGCATCACCGTGGGACCCGCACGGCCCGCGAGCGGCGCGGCGCGCTGCCAGATCTCCTCGGTGATGAAGGGCATGATCGGGTGCAGGGCGCGCTGCAGCGCCTCCAGGATCTGCGCGAGGGTACGGCGCGTGCCGCGCTTGGCGGCCTCGGACGCCGACTCAGACTGCAGCACGGGCTTGGTGAGCTCCAGGTACCAGTCGCAGAACTCGTGCCACGTGAACTCATACATCGCGTTGGCGGCGTAATCGAAGCGGTACTCCGCCAGCGCCTTCTGCACCGCGCCGAGCATCCGTCCGAAGCGCGAGCGGATCCAGCGGTCGGCCACGGACAGCTCCAGCGGTGCGTGCGGGTCATCGGCACCGCCCTCGTGCTCGCACACCATCGTGACGAAACGGGCGGCGTTCCACAGCTTGTTGCAGAAATTGCGATACCCGGCCACACGCGCCAGATCGAAGCGGATGTCGCGGCTCGGGGAGGCGAGCGCCGCGAAAGTGAAGCGCAGCGCGTCCGTGCCGTGAGCGGCGATGCCGTCGGGGAACTGCTTGCGGGTCGCCTTCTCGATCTTCGGTCTCATCTGCGGCTGCATCAGGCCGCGGGTGCGCTTGGCCACCAGGGACTCGAGGTCGATGCCGTCGACGATGTCGAGCGGGTCGATGACGTTGCCCTTGGACTTCGACATCTTCTCCCCGTGCTCGTCGCGGATGAGTCCATGGATGTAGATGTCGCGGAACGGCACGTCGCCCATGAACTTCAGCCCCATCATCATCATCCGCGCCACCCAGAAGAAGATGATGTCGAAGCCGGTGAGCAGCACCGTGGTCGGATAGTACCGGCCGAGCTCGGGGGTCTGCTCGGGCCAGCCGAGGGTCGAGAACGGCCACAGGGCGGAGGAGAACCATGTGTCGAGGACGTCCTCATCCTGACGCAGCGCCACCTCGTGACCGAGATGGTGTTTGGAGCGCACCTCGCTCTCATCGCGGCCGACGTAGGCATTGCCCTGCTCGTCGTACCAGGCCGGGATGCGATGCCCCCACCACAGCTGGCGGCTGATGCACCAGTCCTTGATGTTGCGCATCCATTCGAAGTAGGTCTTGGCCCAGTTCTCCGGCATGAAGCGGGTGCGCCCGCTCTCGACCGCGGCGATCGCCGGCTCGGCGAGCGGCGCGATCCTCACGTACCACTGATCGGTGAGATAGGGCTCGAGTACGGCGCCCGAGCGATCCCCGCGCGGCACCATCAGCTTGTGCTTCTCGGTCCGCGCCAGGAGCCCCGCCGCATCGAGCTCGGCGAGCACGCGTTGCCTCGCCTCGAAACGATCGAGCCCGCGGAAGCGCTCCGGTACGTTGTCGTTGAGCGCGGCTCGGGGCGTGAAGATATTGATCTGCTCGAGCTCGTGCCGCCGGCCGATCTCGTGATCGTTGAAATCGTGAGCGGGAGTGATCTTTACACAGCCGGAGCCGAAATCCGGATCGACGTACGCGTCGGCGATGACCGGGATGCAGCGCTCGGCGAGCGGCAGGCGCAGCCGCTTGCCGATCAGGTGCTTGTAGCGCTCGTCGTCGGGGTTGACCGCCACGGCGGTGTCGCCCAGCATGGTCTCGGGACGAGTGGTGGCCACCACGACGTGACCGGACCCATCCTCGAGCGGGTAGCGCAGGTGCCACAGGTGGCCTTCTTCCTCCTCGCTTTGCACCTCGAGGTCGGACAAAGCCGTGAGCAGCACAGGGTCCCAATTGACCAGGCGCTTGCCGCGATAGATGAGCCCCTGCTCGTGCAGGCGCACGAATACCTCGATCACGGCCCTGGACAGGCCCGCATCCATGGTGAAGCGCTCGCGCGTCCAGTCCACCGAGTCGCCGAGGCGGCGCATCTGGCCGGCCATGGTGCCCCCGGAGTGCGCTTTCCACTGCCATACCCGCTCAACGAAGGCTTCGCGCCCGAGCTGCGCGCGTGCGAGCCCCTCGGCTTCGAGCTGCCGCTCGACCACCATCTGGGTGGCGATGCCCGCATGGTCGGTCCCGGGCTGCCACAGGGTGTCCTCGCCTCGCATGCGGTGATAGCGGGTCAGGGTGTCCATGAGCGTATGGTTGAACGCATGGCCCATGTGCAGCGTGCCCGTCACGTTGGGCGGCGGGATCATGATGCAGAAAGGCGCGCCGCGGCCGCTGGGGGCGAACCAGCCGCTCATCTCCCACCGCTCGTAGATCCGCCGCTCGATCTCGTGCGGCGCGTACACTTTGTCCATTGTGCTAGGAAGCCTGCAAGGTGTGCGTGTCGGGTGAGAGGCCCCTCTGCCGGTAAGCCTTGAAGCGCGCCCGGCCGGCATCGCGGCGCGAAGGCTCGCCGTCGATGATTTCGGCGACGCGGGCGATCCGCTCGAGAAAGGGCGGCGGCTCGGCCGAGAGACCGAGGTTGATCAGCACGTCCATCGGGGCGTCTGGAGGCTCAGTGCCGAGCAGGACGGGCGCCTCGGGGGGCGCCGGGCCTGCGGCCCGGAGCCACTCGTGCGGCACGAAGCTGGTGTCGGCGAAGGTCCACAGCAGCTCATCCAGCGTCTCGAGCTCGCCGCGGTCGGTGTGCCACACGAGCACGCTCTGCGAGGCCAGGCAGGCCTTCTCGGCGATCCGGCACGCGACCTTCAGGCGCGCAGCCGCCGAAGCCTCCGCGAGCACGTAGAAGTCCACCCGCACGTGGCTCTCTACAGTCCGGCCCGGCGGATCAGGAAATCCGCGAGCAGCGGGGTCGGGCGCCCCGTGCTGCCTTTGTGCGCGCCGCCCTGCCAGGCGGTGCCGGCGATGTCGAGGTGCGCCCAGGGCATGCCCTGAGTGAACTTGCCGAGGAAGGCCGCTGCGGTGATGGTGCCGCCGTCGCGCCCGCCGATGTTGGCGAAGTCGGCGAAATTGCTCTTCAGCTGCTCGGTGTACTCCTCGGTGAGGGGCAACTGCCAGGCGCGGTCGTCGGCGCGCACGCCGGCCTCGATGAGCTCGCGGATCAGCGCCTCGTCGTTGCCGAGCACCCCGCTGTGGTGATGCCCGAGCGCGATGACGCAGGCGCCGGTGAGCGTGGCCATGTCCACCACCGCGGCCGGCTTGAAGCGGCGCGCATAGTGCAGCGCATCGCACAGGATGAGCCGCCCTTCCGCGTCGGTGTTGAGAATCTCCACGCTCTGGCCGGAGGCGCTCGTCACGATATCGCCGGGCTTGATGGCCTTGCCGTCGGGCATGTTCTCGACCGCGGCGACGATGCCTACGACGTTGAGCGGTGCGCGCAGGCTCGCCATGAGCGAAAGGGCGGCGATGACCGCGGCCGCCCCGCTCATGTCGTACTTCATCTCGTCCATCTCCGCGGAGGGCTTGATGGAGATGCCGCCGGAGTCGAAGGTCACGCCCTTGCCGACGAGCACCACCGGCGCAGCGCCCGCCTTGCCGCCCTTGTGCTCGAGCACCACCAGGCGCGGGGGCTCGCTGCTGCCCTGGGCGACCGCGAGCAGACAGCCCATCTTCTCGCGTTTGATCGCCCGCTCGTCCAAGACCCGGACTCTGAGGGAGCGGTGACTCCTTGCGAGCGCGCGTGCCTGCTCGGCCAGGTAGCGCGGGGTGCAGATATTGCCCGGGAGATTCGCCAGGTCCCGTTGCACCTTGGCGGCCTCGGCGATGGCCGCACCGTGAGCGAGGCCCCGCTCGAGCGCTTTGGATGAGCCTTTGGCGGCCGGGCCCGCCAGCACCCTCTTCAGGGCGGCGGGCTTGGGTTTCCTGGCGGTCTTCAGGTCGTTGATGCGGTAGAGGGCTATGCTCGCAATCTCGGCCACGGCCCGGCCGTAGTAGTAATCATCGAGCGCCTCGGTGTCGGGACGCTCGAGGGCTACCGCGGCACTGGCGACGCCGGTCTTGGCGAGCGCGCCCACGGCCGCGGCCCATGCCTTGCGCCAGGGCTTGCGGCCGAAGGCCTTTCGAGCTCCGAGGCCGGTGAGCAGCACGCGCGAGGCGGCGAGCCCGGGCAGGTCTGCAACGAGCAGCGTCTCGGCCGCGCGCCCGGAGAAATCCCCGCGGGAAAGCAGCTTCTTCAGTCGCCCGCCGGCGGCCTCATCGAGGCTGCGCGCGTGCGCGGTCAGCTCGCCCTCTTCGAAAATCCCCACGACCAGGCAGTCCACCTCGAGCGTGGCAATCCCCTTGCTCCAGATCTCAAACCGCATTGCACATTTCTCCCGTGTGTCGGCACGTGGCCGCAGGATCATCGATCGCTTGAGCGGGCGCGAGCCATTGAGATGCGTCACCCGCTGCTTTATCTTGACGAGCGCCTCGCGCCGCCGCGTGTTGAGTACCAAGGAGGCATCCTCGCTCGGACGGCTCTGCGCGGGCGGCGGGCGCATCCCGGCAGTGTAACTCAAGCCGGCGAAGTGGCGGTGCCTGTGAGCGGATCAAGCGGATTAAATTAGGGTGCGAAAGATTCTCGGACGTTACGTGCTGCGCGAGGTCATCACGGCCTGGGTGCTGATGATGAGCGTGCTGCTCGTCATTCTGCTGGTCTTCGAGGTGTCCGCCGTGCTCGAGCGCGCGGCGGCCAGCCAGTTCCCTTCGGGGGTGATCCTGCGGCTCATTTATCTCGGCGTGCTCCAGTATGTGAGCCTCGTGGCCCCGATGGGCCTGCTGCTCGGCATCGTGTGGGCCTTCGGCAGGCTCTACCATGACACCGAGATGGCGGCGGCCCTTGCCTGCGGGGTCCGGCCCGCCACCCTGTTCGCGCCGGTGGTCGTCCTCGGCCTGGTTGTGGCGGCCGCGCTCGCGGCGGTGACCCTGGTGCTCGCCCCCTCGGCCACCTATCAGGCGCTGACCTTGCGCAACGAGGCGGTCAGGGCCGGGCGGTTCGCGCCCCTGCAGCCCGGGCAGTTCCGTGCCTTCGGCGGCGGCAAATCGGTGGTTTACGCCGAGAAGGTGCAGCCGGACGGTACGCTGGAGAATGTCTTTGTCGAGCGCACGCAGGGGTCGGTGGTCGAGGTGGCGCTGGCGAACAAGGCCCGGCATACGGTCTCACCGGACGGTGAGGTGCAGACGATCAAGCTGTACGACGGTGAGCGCTTCGAGGGAGTGCCGGGCAGTCCGGAGTTTCGCATCATGCGTTTTGCCGAGCACACGGTGCCGATCCGCATGCCGCCCGTGAGCAACGTCGTGACCGATCCGGACGCGCAACCGACCGCGGCGCTGCTCGCTTCCTCCGAGCCGCGTCTGCTGGCTGTGCTCCAGTGGCGCATCGCCTTGCCGCTGATGTGCTTCGTGCTCGCCGTGGTGGCTTTGCCGCTCTCGAAGCTCGAGCCGCGGCAGGGCCGGTACGCGCGCATATGGCTGGCGGTGGTGGTGTACGTGGTCTACGTGAACCTGCTCGTGGCGGGCAAGATGTGGATCAAGCGGGGCACGATTCCGGTGGATCTCGGTCTGTGGTGGGTCCATGCGGCGGTGGCGCTGTTCGCGCTGGCGCTGGCACTGGGACCCTCCGCGGCCCGGCGATGGCGCTATCGGCCGGCTCGCGCATGAGCATTCTCGATCGGTATGTCGTTCGCTCCATCCTCGGCGCGGTGCTGCTGGTGATAGTCGTGCTGCTCGTGCTGAGCGGACTGGTGGTGTTCATCAGCCAGCAGGGAGCGATCGGGGTGGGCCACTACACACTGGTGGACGCATTGTGGTTCACTGCGCTCAACCTCCCTCAGCAGACGTATGACCTGCTGCCCATCGCGGCGCTCATCGGCTCGCTCATCGGCCTGGGAACCCTGGCGAGCGGCAGCGAGATCACGGTGATCCGCGCCACCGGCGTGTCGGTGGCACGCCTTGCGGGGGCGACGCTGATCGCCGCCGGGCTGCTCATGGGGTTCGAGGCGCTGCTCGGGGAGTTCGTGGCGCCGCAGCTGCAGCAGGTGGCCAACGAGCAGCGGGTCTTCAGCCAGTACGACACCATCAGCTTCGGCGGCGGCACCGGCGCTTGGGTGCGCGACGGGGACCTGATCCTGAACGTCGCGCGTCAGTCGGGCTCGCGGCAGTTCGGGGGCATGCAGGTGTTCGAGCTTTCCCCGCAGCACCAACTGCTCGCCGTCGGGCGGGCCGCGCAGGCGAGGGCCGCCGGCAATCGCAAGTGGGTGCTCGGCGACTACGCCGCCTCGCGCTTCGAGGGAGACCGGGTGATCGCCCGCCCGCCGGGCAGCAAGGTCCTCATCTCGAATGTGACGGCGGGCTTTCTCGGCTTCGTGGTTCAGGATCCGCAGCAGATGACGCTGCGCTCGCTGTGGGATCTGATCGGCTACCTGCACGCCAACTCCACGGACGCCGGCCAGTATGTGTTTGCATTCTGGTCGCGGATCGCCCGCACGGTGGCGATCGCGTTCGCGGTGCTGCTGGCCGTGCCGTTCGTGCTGGGCTCGATGCGCTCGGCGGGGGCGGGCACGAGGACTCTGCTCGGGCTCTCGATCGGGATCGGGTTCTTTCTGCTGCAGCGCCTGATCGAAAGCGGCACCATCGTGTTTCACCTCAATCCGGTCATCCTGGCATGGCTGCCGACGGCGCTGCTGGCGACGGTGACGGTGCTGTTGCTCGCCAGGGCGCGATGAGCGCCCGATGCGCTCGGCGCCCTGGGCCTCGGGGGCGGACCTGCCCGGGGGTGCGTGAGTCCCGGTCGAGCGGGCTCTCGCCCGTCTGACCCCAGGAGGGGCTGCCTGGGCGCTTGCTCCCGCGACGGCAGGTCCCGGAGAGCGAGAGGGATCCGCGCTTTTGCGCCTCCGGGCAAACCCCTCTCGGCCGGGCTGGCGCTTTCAATCGCGCATGACTGCCGCCGAGGAGCGTGATGTCAACGAATCTCCCCTGCAATCAGTGCTTCTTCGCGTGCGGCAGGGGAGCGAGCAGGCCGGAAAGCGACTGGAAGATCTGCTGGTAGCGATAGCCGGGGATCTGGTATTGCCACCCACGCACGCGCGCGTTGATCCGCGCGGCCTGGACGGCGGCCTTCTTGCCGCTGCCGCGCGCGACCACCTCGATGTAGTGCTTGCCGCCTTTGCCGGCCTTGTAGCCGGTGATGTCGACCTCGAGGCCGTCGAAGGTGTCGAAGACGGCGTGGGAGAGCGGAGCACCCTTTGGCGGGGAGGCGGCCTTGCGCAGATCCTCGAGCGTCAAGTCGGACAGTGCGCTCGCCATGTCGTCGGCCGCGCCCGCGCTGTCGAGCTTGCGGCCGGGAGGAATGCCCTGGACCGTGAAATTGACCTGGCTCGCCTTGGCGCGCGAGACGCTGAAGCGCCAGCCCTTGGCGGGCTGCTCCTCGATGCTGCGGATGCGTTTCTGACCCAGATCGAGGATGGCCGGCTCGACCCACTGGGCAGGCTTCGCCGCGACCATCACCAGGGGAGAGGCGAGCAGGCTCTGCTTGTGGCCCACGACTCGCACGTAGCAGTTGTTGTCGTTGGCGGTGTCCCCGACGATCAGCGACCACGTCTTGTGGGGCGTGATCACATCGATGCGCTCCCCGCTCGCCTTGGGAGAGGTCACATTCTGCACCCCGAGTATCGGGTAGTTCTGCGCCAGGCGGGTCTTGCGCTCGACGATCTTCAGCTCGCCGAGATCGATGAGGAGCTTGCGAAGCTTGCCCGAGTCGGCCGGATAGGCGCGCTCGTGCACCACCCAGCGCCGTGCGCCCTTGTCGATGGTCGTGTGCACGCCGCCGGCGCCCGTGATGCGCACCTCGGTCACGGAGTTGAGGGCATTCTCCAGGCCGGGCAGGACCGCTTTACCGGCGTACGAGGTGCCGGCTCCGGACTGATGGTTCACGACCCAGATGGCGAGCAGCAGGACCGCCAGGCTCGCGACGAGCAGAAATCCCAGGCGACGTTGGGTCATGTAAGGCTCCTTGGGTCCCGTGACGCATCGGCGGGCGAATGGCGTCGCCTGCGCCAGGCGGCGGCGAGCAGCGCCGCGAGCGCGAAGATGCCCGGCATGATGATGATGTTGATGGCCTTGAGCTCGGTGCCGAGCCGGTTGATGCTGCGGACCAGACCCGCCTGCACGGCGCGCAGGCGCTTGCGGATGGTGAGCCGCTCGGTCTCGAACTGACGGATCTCCCGCTGCTGCGCCGGCGTCAGGATCAGGGTCGATTTGTTGTTGCGCTTCGACTGCAGCAGCGTCAGCTGCTGCTCGGTCTGGCGCAGCTGCTGCTGCAACTGCAGTTGCTGGGCGCGGTAGCGGGCCTCGGCCACGCGGCGCAGCGCCGCCACCCGTGTGAACGGCCGCGTGAAGCCCGCCTTGCCGCGGATGCTGATCAGGTCGCTGCTGCCGGAGAGGTTGTCGAGCGCGTTGAGCACCAGGTCCCCGTTGCTCGCCCAGGCCTGGGCGAGCGGCTGGCCGAACAGGTTCAGCTGCCGTACCCACATGTAGTCGGCCAGCATGTTGGAGCCGGCGAATACCACGAGATTCAACGGCTTCACGGACGCCTTGAGGTCGGTCTGTCCGGCAGGCAGGGTCACGCCCTTGGGAGGACCGTCGGGGAAGGCCGTCTTGACCATGCCCGTGACACGGGCGGCCAGCACGTAGCGCTTACCCGTGGGCGCGAAGCCCTCGAGCAGGCTCACAGGCTGCATCATCGAGGCGCGCTGGGCCGGCATGGACTCGGCGTCGGTGCTGGTCCACATGAGCGGCTCGAGCTTGATCTTCGAGCCCTTGATCGGGCTCAGGTAGCCCGTGGTGGCGACATTGACGTTGGAAAGGCCCGCGGTGATGACGTCGTGCTGCGACATGTCGCGGCGGCCGAGGCCGATGAAGGTGGGATTCTCGGTCGGTGCCCCGTCGGGCCCGGAGACGGACAGCGCCAGGCTGCGGTCGGCCACGATCTGATCGGGGTTGAAGCGCACGCCCCAGGCCGTGAGCAGCTTCGGCAGGTGCGACCCGGGGCTCATCGAGGGGCCGCCGGGACCGGTGCTTGCGCTCGCGGGGTTGAGGAAGGCGAGGATGTGCCCGCCCCGCAGCGCGTACTGGTCGATGGCGAAGCGGGTGGCCTTCGAGAGGTTGTCCGGGTCGACCAGCACCAGCACCCGCGTATCCATCGGAATGGACTTCGCCTCGGGGCTGAGCGTGCGCAGATCGTAGAGCTGCTCGGCCTGCCGGTAGATCAGCCAGGGCTGGCGGAACTGCCCGGTCTGGGCGTTGTAGCCGCCGGTCATGGGCAGGCTCGAATACCACTCCACCACGGGCTTTTTCGGATGCGCGAGCCGGTAGATGAGCTTGGCGATGTCGTACTCGAGGAAGCGCTGCTTGCTCGGGTCGAAGAACGGAATGGCCTGCTGGCCGTTGGTGGAATTGGTACCCGCGAGGCCGAAGTAGAACTTGCTGCCGGCCGCGTTGAGGGGCATGCCGGTCACCCCGAGCGCCGCGGCGCGGTCCTCGGCGACCGAGTACGGCTGCGGGTCGATGATGTGCAGGCGGATCTTGCCGTCGGCGTCGTCGGCGATCTCCTTGAGGAAGTTCTTCACGTGATCGGCGTAGGCGCGCAGCTGCGGCAGGTTCTGCGCGGCTCTGCTCGAGTAGAAGAAGTCGAGATCGATCGGCTCGCGGATGCCGGCGAGAATGCGCCGCGTGCCGCTCGAGAGCGTGTACAGATGATTCTGAGTCAGGTCGATCTGCCAGCCTTCGAGCGAGTAATCGAAAATGACGATCAGGCTGATCAGCACCACGGCGAGCGCCGCCACGGCGCCCCACCCCAGGGTCGAGCGGCTGAGCTTCGTGCGTTGCGTCGTCATGATGGGCTACTCCGCCTTGCGCAGGTCGAGCGCGACCGTGGTGGTGAACAGGAAGAAGGCGATCAGCATCACGAAGTACAGCACGTCGCGCGCCTCGAGCACCCCGCGCGTGATCGATTGGAAGTGAGTGAGGAATGAGAGCGAGGCGATCGCGCTCACGAGCACCTGCGGCGCCCACCCCTGGAAGGCGTCGATCACCATCGGATAGCCGGCGAGCAGCAGCACGAAGCAGGCGACCACTCCCAGGATGAAGGCGACCACCTGGCTGCGCGTGAGCGCCGACATGCACGAGCCGACGGCGAGAAAGCCGCCGGCGAGCATCAGGCTCCCCAGGTAGGAGGCGAAGATGACGCCATTGTCGGGGCTGCCGAGGTAGTTGACGGTGATCCAGATCGGGAAGGTGAGGGCGAGCGCCACGCCCGTGAACAGCCACGCCGCCAGGTACTTGCCGAGCACCGCCTCCCAGGTCTTCACCGGCAGGGTCATCAGCAGCTCGATGGTGCCGGATTTTCGCTCCTCGGCCCACAGCCTCATCGAGAGGGCGGGGATGAGAAACAGGTACAGCCAGGGATGGAAGGCGAAGAAGGGCTTGAGGTCCGCCTGGCCGCGTTGATAGAAGTCGCCGAGGTAGAACGTGAAGGCGTTGGCCAGCACGAGGAAGATGAGAATGAAGATGTAAGCCAGCGGCGTCGCGAAATAACTCGCTAGCTCGCGGCGCAGGATGAGTCCCACGTTGCGCATGCCGATCCCCCTTGTGATGGCTAGGCGGTGATCGTCCGGAACACCTCATCGAGGCGCCCGGACTCCAGATGCAGCTCTTTGAGCTTCAGTCCGCGGCTCCTCGAGAGATCCGAGATCGCCTGCAGAATGGTCGCGCCGGCGCGCGGCAGCGCGGTAAGGCGCGCATCGCGCTCGCTCACCTCCACCTGCGCCACCGAGGGCAGCGCCTCGACGGCCGCGCGGGCCTCGGCCAGCTGCTCGGCCGTTTCGAGCTGCAGCGACA
>JAJZLX010000444.1 GCA_021850555.1 Pseudomonadota bacterium
GTGCACAGATCGCGCAGGAAGGCACGCATCTCGCCCACGTCGCGCATGGCCAGCAGCGCGCGGCACAGACCCTCCTCGGCCAGGGCACGCGGCTGCAGCGGTTCCAGCGAACGCCTCTTCATGGTTGCTCTCATGTACTAACGCATTAGTACGTGATGCTAGCCGATGGAAGGGCGGGCCGCAAGGCGGAGGGAGGTACTGGGTCGAGCAACCCATGCGCGCCGCCGACCGCGGGCGCCGTCGGGACACGGCGCATGTGGGCGCGCGGGCCGTGTGCGATACGCACTCGGGTCCGGGGCGATAAAAGATCACCCAGCATTTTGCGTGATGTACACGACCACGCCGGGCTGGCAACGCATGGATGACCGCAGTCCAAAGGGCTGATCGGACGGGGATTTCCCGATTGACACTGCACTGGAAGACGCTGAACATCCGGCGATATCCTCCGGATTCGGGGTCTATATCTTGTTCAGGCGCCTCGCGATGTAGGAAACCCGAGGCTGGCGCTCGATGACAGAACCTCAATCCATAGACTTGAATCCGGAGATTCGCCGCATCGTCGATGCCGCGTGCGGTGTATGGACCCGTCGGCTCATCGACCACTCGCGAGCGAACTCCCTCCTCTTTTACCGCGACCTCAAGGTCGGTACTCTCGACTTGACTGCGGAGACGGAGGCTGTGGGCCGTCTGCTGGCAGGCGGCAAACTGACAGTTGAGTCGCTGGTCTCGGCAGGCCGGTATGCGGAGAGCCCTGACCCCGTCGTACGTACCAGGGCCGAAGCCGAGGCGCGCCAGAAGGTACGAAGCGCGCTCGTAGCGCTCCAGCGCAAGGCGTTGAGCAACCTCGAGGAGAAAGGTATCGAGACGCTCCACTTGGCAATGGGGGTGGCTACATGGCCCGTCGCCGATGGTGGGCGGCCGTACGATGCGCCCGTGCTGTTGCTGCCGGCCCGCATCGTGGCGCGCGGCCGGGCGGGCGACGACCTGCGACTCGCAGTCGCGGGCGAACCGCAAGTAAACCCGGTGCTGCTGTATGTGCTCGAGGAGAATTACGCGATCCGTATCAATGCGTCCGCGATGCTGAGCGAGTGCGGCGGTGAGGACGAATCGGGACAGTGGCGCATCGACCCAGAGGGCGTGTTCGCGCGCATCGAGCGCGCGGCCACGACCGTACCGGGCTTCAAGGTGACGCGGCGCGTGATCCTGGCCAACTTTCAGTTCGCGAAGATGGCCATGGTCGAGGATCTGAAAAGGAACGGGGACACCATATCTTCGAGCGCCATCGTTGCGGCCGTTGCCGGCCATTCGGTCTCACGACAGAAGCTGGCCCAGGCGGTGATCGACATCGAGCCCGCCCAGCTCGATGAGCGCCCCGCGTCCGACGACTACCTCGTGCTCGATGCGGACTCCACGCAGCACCGCGCCATTGTGCTTGTCGTCAAAGGGCAGAACGGCGTCGTGCAGGGGCCGCCGGGAACTGGCAAGAGCCAGACGATCTCGAACCTCATCGCGCAGAGCGTGGCCGAGGGGCGCCGCGTGCTCTTCGTCGCAGAGAAGCGCGCGGCACTGGATGCGGTCATCAAGCGGCTGACCCATCCGGATGTGGGGCTCGGTCATCTGGTGCTCGATCTGCACGGCGCGTCCGTGTCGCGGAAGGAGGTGATGGCGCGGCTTGCGCACGCATTGGAGCAGATACGTAATGCGCTGCCCGCTGACGGTGTCGAGGCGGTCCACCAGGAATTCGAGGCTCGGCGCAAGCAGCTGAACGAACACGCACGTCGGGTGAACCAGATTCGCCAACCGACCTGCCTTTCCGTGAACCAGATGGTCGGCAGACTGCTCCGCCTGCCGGCAGCGGCGAGATCCGCGCTGCGGCTCCGCGGCGAGACGCTGGCCGCACTCACGGCCGAGCGTGCGGACGAAGTGAAGCAGTGCATCCTCGAGGGCGCTGCGAACCCGACTCTGCTCCTCGGCAAAGACCCGTCGCCGTGGAACAACGCAAACATCACCGACGGCCACCGTGCCCAGCCGGCGCTCGATCTGGCGATGAGAGCGGCTTCAGATCTCTGGTCTCAGTTCGAACGCCTGCTCGGACAGGCGGTGCAGCGCCTTGGCGTGCGGCCCCCGGGGAGCCTAGATGACGCCGCTACGCTCCTCGCCCTGCTGCGTGACGTGCGCCACATCCGCGAACAGTACAAGGCCGAGATATTCTCCGCGCGTCCTGGCGAACTAGCTCGTGCACTTGAGCCCACGACCGGCGGTCGTTTCGCGCGCGCGTGGGCATTCGTCACCAACGCCGTGTACCGCGCCGCGCGCAAGCGCCTTATCGCGCTCCGGAACACGCCGGCACGGGCCGCAATCTTGCGGGAGGAAGCGCTCGCCGCCGAGGACGTGCTCTGTCGCTGGGGCGCACTCGGTGCAGCCTCAGAGGTGCCGGTCGAGACGAACGGTGAAGCTCAGCTCGCGGCTGCGTTCGCCGCGTTGAGCGAAGCAACTGAAGCGCTCAGTACGATGACCGAAGGCGGCCGCTTCGGGGGGATGCCCCTCATGGCAACGGGATCGCGCCTGCGGGCGCTGGCCGGCGACCAAAGGACACCCTACCGGTTGCCGGGCATCCACGCTGTCCGCTCGCGCCTTCGGGCGACAGGTCTTGCCCGCTTTGTCGATGAACTCCGTGAGCAGAGCGTCGCTCCCGAGCACTGGGCAGTCCGGTTCGAGTACATGTGGCTCTACTCTACGCTCGAGCAGGTGCTGGCGACTGACCCTGGTCTCGCCTCATTTAACGGCCGCACCCACGAGCAGATCGTCGCCGAATTCATCCGGCTCGACCGCGAGCGGGTTCGGCTCGCTGCTGCGCGCGTGCGCAGGCTCCACGCCGAGCGCGCAATCGAGGCGATGAATCGGCACTTCGACCAGGCGAATCTGGTCCGGACTGAGGCGAGCAAGAAATCGCGTCACATTCCGGTGCGCGAACTGCTGGCTCGCGCGCCTGACGTGCTGACGCGGATTGCCCCCTGCTGGGTCGCGAGCCCGCTCTCGGTCAGCCAGTTGCTGGACGGCAGCAAGCGTCATTTCGACATCGTCGTCTTCGACGAGGCGAGCCAGATCCTTCAAGAAGAAGCGATCCCCGCGCTCTACCGCGCAGAACAGGTTGTCGTAGCTGGTGACCGGCACCAATTGCCGCCAACGACGTTCTTTGCAACGGCTGTCGAAGGTGAGGACGAAATCATCGATGACGGCGATGAGGCGCGCGACGCACTCGCGACGGCGACGGCGTCAATTGGCGGGTTCGAGAGTCTGCTCGGTACGCTCGAAGCCTTCCTCCCGAACTGGCTCCTGGAATGGCATTACCGTAGCGAGGACGAGCGGCTCATCACATTCAGCAATACGCACATCTACACAGGCCGGCTCGTGACCTTTCCGAGCGCTCGAGGCCACGAGGCGATCCGGCACATTCTCGTACCACATGATCCTGCGCTGGGCGGCCAGGAGGAGAGCGCGTCGCACGAGGTCGAGGAAGTCGTGCGCCAGGTGTTGCTCCACGCGGAAACCCGATCCCACGAATCGCTTGGGGTTATCACCATGGGCATCAAGCACGCGAACCGCCTACAGGCAGCGCTGGATCGCGCCCTCGATGTTCGGCCAGAGCTCTCCGACTTCTTCTCGCTGGACCGGGAAGAGCGTTTCTTCGTCAAGAACCTCGAGACTGTGCAGGGCGATGAGCGTGACGCCATCATCCTGTCCATCGGCTACGGCAAGGCCGCGAACGGCGACTTGCCGCACCGCTTTGGCCCGCTCACCCAGGACGTGGGTTACCGTCGCCTGAACGTGGCCATCACGCGAGCGAAGCGCCGGATGTGTGTCATCAGTTCATTCTCACACGATGAGATTGACCTGAACCGCTCCGGGAGTCGGGGCGTGCAACTGCTCAAGGCGTATCTGGAGTACGCGGCCAGCGGAGGTAGGCGGCTTCCGGAAGAAGAGCACGCGGGAGACGTTGGCCTCAATGCGTTTGAGGCCGATGTTCACGACGCGCTGGAGGCGCGTGGCGTCAGGACACGACCGCAGTTCGGCGCCTCCCGCTATCGCATCGATCTGGTCGCAATGCATCCGGAGAAGCCAGGTCGGCCGGTCCTCGCGATCGAATGCGATGGGGCGTCGTACCATTCGAGCGCGACGGCCCGGGACCGGGATCGGCTTCGGCAAGCCCATCTCCAGCGGCTGGGCTGGCGCTTCCACCGCATCTGGTCGACGGACTGGTTCTACGGCCGAGAGCAAGAGACGCAGCGCGCGGTTTCCGCGTATGAGGAGGCGGTGCGCATGGCCGACTTGCTGGATGCCGACACTGCGCCTTCGGCGAATCCTGACGGCGTGGAACCCGCGACTCAGGTGCCGCAGCAGCCGATCGCGCGGCAGCGCGGGTCACGGCCGCTCGTCCCGGTTCGCGAAACGATCGACCAGTACACCGACCGGGAGCTTCGGCAGATTGCCGAGTGGATCCAGTCCGACGGCCTGCTTCGCACCGACGAGGAGCTCATCCGCGACGTCTTCGAGGTACTACCATTCCAACGGCTCGGTGGCCGGATCCGAGGACGTCTCCAGAATATGGCTCAGAGCGTACGCCGGAGGCAGAGGCGTGATTCACTCTCGTAATCGGTGTCGCTTTATCCAGGCGGCGCCTAACGGCAGCCCGTTGGCCCAGCGTGCCGACAAAGCCTCGCACGCCAAAGCGACGACGTGCGGAATGGGGCGACTGCCGGTGCGGTAATGGGCCATCGTGCGGCGGCTCAGGCCGAGCGCGTCGGCGGCAGTATTCAGGGACAGATCGTGCTGGCCACGCGGATCAGGGGCGGCTTGCTCATCGCACGATCTCCTTCCACGTTGAGTGACGCCCACCCCCCACCCTGCCCTCTCCCCCTAAGTGCGCTTGGGGAGAGGGAATTACGCACATGTCGCAACGTGCCTGCTTGAAGCCCCTCTCCTGGCTCTGCCGGGGGAGAGGGCTGGGTGAGGGGGCGAGGGCTACGAAGTACGGCGCCCGTGTAGCGCCGGCCCCGCACCCCAGTCCTGTCTCAACTCCCCAACCCCCGCCCTACCAGCGCCACCATCCGCGCGATGTCGCCATCCATGGCGCGATCGCGCGGCATGAAGGCGACTTCGCGGCGGATGGCTTCTAGCGCGCGGGCGACGGCGGCGCCGGGG
>JAJZLX010000667.1:0-2277 GCA_021850555.1 Pseudomonadota bacterium
TCCGCAGCACAACGCATACTGATCGTCGAGCGCGATACGAAATATCGCGAATGGCTGCGGCTGCACCTTGCAATCCTCTATCCGCAGGCGGCGATCGGCACCGTGGATCCCGAGGACAGGCATGCCATGAGCGGCTTGAGCACGGGGCGGGCCTGCGAAGGGCTCATCCTGTCGGCGGACTTCGGCACAGGAGATGAGCCGGGCGAATCCGAGGGGATCAAGCTCGTGCGCACCCTGCGCTCGAGCGACACCGCGCCCGTGCTGGTGGCGCTGGCGGAGCGCGGGAATGAGCTCACCGCAATCCAGGCACTGCGCGCCGGTGCGGCGGACTACCTGCCCAAGCGCCTGCTGACTCCGAGCCGGCTGAAGAGCGCGCTCGACCGGGCGTTCGTGGCGCTGGAGCGCAACCCGGCTTCGCTCGCGACGCAGACCAAACGGCGCGCCACGGCAGCGCTCGCGACAGCTCAACCCGCCATCAGCGGCTACGAGATCATCCGCACGCTCAGCGAATCGGAGAAGGCCGTCGTGTACTTGGCCGAGAGCCACGCGCTCGGGGCCGACGTGGCGCTGAAGGTCAGCAAGGTCCCATGCGAAGACCGAGCCAAGCAGGCGCTGGCGCGCGAATATCAGGCCATCCTCGCCGTACATGACCCGGCCGTGGTACGCATATTCGATCACGGCATGGAGGACGGTTATGAATACCTCGCGATGGAATACTTCCCGCACGGCGATCTGAAGGCGCGCATGCAGGTGGGCGTGACCGAGTCGGAGGCGTTGCGCTTTCTGGAGAAGATCGGGGCGGCCCTGGCCGTGGTCCACCGAGCGGGGCTGCTGCACCGGGATCTGAAGCCCCCCAACGTCATGCTGCGCGAGAACGACAACGTGGTGCTGATCGACTTCGGCCTGGCCCGCCTCCTGGACGTCAGCCACCGCAGCACGTACACCGGAGTGCTGCGCGGCTCACCCTATTACATGAGCCCCGAGCAGGCGCTCGGCGAGAAGTTGGATCCGCGCTCGGATCTATACAGCCTCGGGGTGATCTTTCACGAGATGCTCACCGGCCGCAAACCGTTCATGGGTAACAGCGCGATGGAAGTGCTGCAGCAGCACGTCAACGCCTCGCCACCCCGCCTGCCGCCGTCGCTGTCCGGCTATGCCGAGCTGCTCGCCCGGCTGCTCGCCAAGCGGCGCGAGGACCGCTTCGCAAGCGCCGAGGAGCTGATCGCCGCCTGTGTCGCGCTGCGCCACGGCAGCCGGGACCGCGCGCAAACGGCTGCATGACGAGTCGCCCCGCGGCGGCGGACGCCATCTTGACACTGCGCGGCGGGGGGCGTGCAATGATCCGCGGGGAAGACGGGCCCCGAGGATCTGGATCGACCCATGAACCCGCGCCATCTCGTCGACACCACCGTGTTCTACTCGCCGACGAGCGGGGGAGTGCGTCGGTACCTGATCGCCAAGCACACGTGGCTGGCGACTCAGCCGGGATGGCAGCACACCGTGCTCGTGCCGGGCACCGCCCAGCGGATCGAGCGCGGCGGGGTCAGCACCCTCGCCGGCGTGCCGGTCCCGGGTACGTTCAACTACCGCCTGCCGCTCAATCCCCGCCTGTGGGCACGGCAGCTCGAGGCATTGGCTCCAGACATCATCGAGGCGGGTGACGCGTTCCATCCGGCCTGGGCGGCATGGCGGGTGGCGCGCCGCCGCGGGCTTCCGTGCGCGGCATTCTGCCACTCCAATCTGCCGCGCATCGCCGGCCGGCGATTCGGCAGCATCACCGAGCGGCTGTCGGGCAGCTACCTGCGCGAGCTGTATGGACGGTTCGACGTAGTGTTCGCGCCCAGCCGTTTGATGCAGGATTTTCTCGACAACCTCGGCGTCAAGCATGTCGTACGTCAACCCCTGGGCGTCGATCCGCAGCTGTTTCATCCCTCCCGACGCGGCTCGTGGCTGCGCCGCCGCCTCGGACTCGACAGCGCGGCACGCGTGCTCGTGTACGCCGGTCGCTTCACCGGCGAGAAGAACATGCCCGTACTGCTGCGCGCGTTCGCCGGCCTCGGTCGGCCCTACCATCTGGTGCTGATCGGCGGTGGCCGCGCAGCGCGCCTGGCCCCCAACGTGACGAGGATCCCGTACCGCCGCGACGCCATCGATCTGGCGTGCTGGCTGGCCTCGGCCGACGCCCTGGTGCACGCCGGCACGCTCGAGACCTTCGGTCTGGTCGTGCTCGAAGCCATGGCGTGCGGCCGCCCGGTGGTCGCGGCGCGCGCGGGCGCC
>JAJZLX010000667.1:2287-5184 GCA_021850555.1 Pseudomonadota bacterium
GCGGGGTACTCAGCGAGCCGGGCGACGCGGACAGCCTCGCCGATGCGGTCGCGGCTCTTTACGAGCGTGATATCGAAGCTCTCGGCGCACACGCGCGCACGCACGTGTTGCGGTATTTCACCTGGCCACGCGTGCTCGAGGGGCAGCTGTCGGTCTACCGGGCGCTGCTTGCCGGCGAACGTACGACGGCCCTCGAACAACAGCTCGCCCAGGCCGGCTGAACGCCCCGCTCAACGGCGCCGCAACGCGCGCAGCAACCACACGCCGGCGCGGTTGCGCGCCACTGCGAGGACTACCGTCCAGAACAGCCGCTTGCGCGGCGGCACCACCCGCGGCGGAACGGCCCGAAAAAATCCGGCGCCGACATCGCGGTGCACATGCAACGCGCGCGCCCGGATCAGCCATTGACGTGGCGGACTCTCGATACGATAGCAGTGGGCATCCACCGCCTGGACGCTCGGCGCGGCAAGTTGCTGGGGCAGATCCTGCGGAGCATCGCCGAGGAATGTGACGATCAAGCGTTCCTGAACATTCGCCGCCGAGACGCCCCGCAGCGTAAGCCCGGGGGAAACGCCAGTCTCGCGCACACAGGTCACCGTACCGCGGAATACAGCGATCAGGCGGTCCGCTTGTGTGTCGGGCACTGCGTACTCCCGTTGTTCAACCGGTCGATTCCAGTTCCCACAGTGTCAGCGGCGCGCCGCGCCGCAGCCAGAAGCCGGCCCCCACCTCGCGAAATGCGCGCCGCAACCTCATGCGGTACCACTCCCCCTGGCGCAGATGCACGTTCGGATCCGTACGGCTGCGGTCGCAGTTGTTGCGCCAATCGGCACGCGTGAGCGCACTGAAGTACAAGACCCCGCGGCACAGTCTTGCCAGGTTGGCGAGCGCCCGCGTCGCCTCGCGCGGGCCCAGGTACTGCAACACGTCATAACAGATCACCAGATCGAACGGTTCCTCCGGCCGGAATTCCTGCACGTGTCCGGACAGCCAGCCGTAGCGGCGGCACAGGTACTCGCTCGCCTCCAGGCCGACGTAGGCCGCCTTGGGCAATACCCGCCGCAGCGGCTCGCGCAGCAGTCCGGTGCCACAGCCCGCGTCGAGCATGCGCCGCACGGGCAAGCCCACGTGCGCGATGAACGCGCCGATCAACCGTGCACGGGCTCGCATCTCGGCGCGCGAAGTCACTGCCGTGCGCGGGTCGAAGTAGTAGCGATCGTAATACGCGTGATCGAATTCCATCATTACTCAAGCGGTTCAGGCGCCGCCGCCCGGCGCGAGGCCGGCAAGGCGCTTGCTCATCGTCGCGAGACGCCGCCGTGCCTGCCGATGATAGGCCTGAGCGTTGGCGCGCGCGGGACGCAGCCCGTCGAAGAACTCGCCGCTCGTCCCGGCGAGCTCCGGGACACAGGCCAGATGCAGCACCGCCGCGGCGCCATCCGCGACCGTGCTCTGGGGCTTGACAGCCATGGCACGCGCCATCGTCGCGTTCATGTAAGTGGCCGGGCGCACAGAATTCACCGTCGCGCCGCGCGGGCGTGCCAACGCACGCGCCACCACCCGGCCCAACCCGTCGGTCGAGCCAGTGACTAGAGCGGTCTTTACAGCGTTCATCCCCGCTAGTTTGCCGGATGGTCCGCTTCACTGCACACTGTGCCCGGCCGCCCGTACCGGCCCTGCCCGGAGCACTCCATGTGTCCACGATCCCTGGTCTGTTCGAGCCGCCCGATAGCCGTGCTGACCGCACTGCTCTGGACTGTCCTGCCGCTCGCGGCGCAGGGCTCTGCTCGAGCCGCGCCCGCCAGAGGCTTCAGACTCAGCAGTCCTGACCTGACCCCTGGAGCCACTTTCCAGAGGGCACAGATCTACGACCACGACGGCTGCCGCGGCGAGAACGTCTCCCCTGCGCTCGCCTGGCGGAATCCGCCGGCCGGCACACGCAGCTTCGCGGTGCTGATGTTCGACCCGGATGTCCCCGGTGGACTCTGGTGGCACTGGGTCGTATTCGACTTGCCGGCCGACATCCGCGCCCTGCCGGCGGGCGCCGGCGGCCCGGACGGGTCGCTGCCCGCCGGGGCGATCCAGGCGCGCAATAATTACGGCTTCCGCGGATACGGCGGCCCCTGCCCGCCGCCAGGTCCGGCGCACCATTACCGCATTGCGCTCTACGCGCTGCGAGTCCAACGGCTGGGTGTGACGCAGGGCGCTGCGGCGCAAGCCGTCGCCGCCGCAGTGCGCGCCAAGGCGCTCGGCGAGGCCGAGATCATCGTGCCCTATGGGCGGTAGAGCATTGCGCGCAGCCAGGAGTCGCGGGCGCAGCCCACGCCACCCCCGGATCGGCTTCGCCAGTCTCGGCTGCCCGAAGGCGCTGGTCGACTCCGAGCGCATTCTGACCACCCTCAGGGCAGAGGGCTACGAGATCAGCCCGAGCTACGAGCAGGCCGATCTGGTGATCGTCAATACCTGCGGGTTCATCGATGCGGCCATCGACGAGTCGCTCGAGACGATCCAGGAAGCGCTCGATCACAACGGCCGGGTGATCGTCACGGGCTGTCTCGGCGCACGCCCCGAGCGCATTCGCGCCCGGCATCCGCGGGTGCTCGCAGTCACCGGCCCGCACGATTACGCCGCGGTGCTCCAGGCCGTGCACACGCACCTACCGCCGCGGCACGATCCGTTCCTCGACTTGGTGCCGCCCCAGGGCATCCGTCTCACACCGCGTCACTATGCCTATCTGAAAATCTCCGAGGGCTGCAACAACTCGTGCAGCTTCTGCATCATTCCGGCGATGCGCGGCCGATTGGCCAGCCGCCGCATCGATCAGGTGCTCCTCGAAGCCGAGCGGCTGGTCGCCGCAGGCGTGAAGGAGCTGCTGGTCATCTCCCAGGACACGAGCG
>JAJZLX010000498.1 GCA_021850555.1 Pseudomonadota bacterium
TGTTGTAGAGGATCCAGAGCATGCCGGCGATCATGAGCACGAGCAGCGCCGCGGAGAACAGCAGCAGGGCGAGCTCCTCGCGCCGCTCGCGGCTGAAGTCCACGTGCAGGAAGTAGCGCACGTGAACGAGGATCTGGGTGAGGCCGAGCACCCCGATCACCCACAGAAGCGGGACCCGGGCGAAGCGGCCCGAGCCTTCCATGGCGAAGGGGACGGCGCTCAAGAGCGCGGCGAACAGAAAGCCGCGCAGGTAGGCGTGCAACTCTCTGCGATAGCCGCCCACCGGGGCGGGGGCGGCATTGTGTGCCAAGGAGCTCACGCGCGCCCTCCCAGGTACACGATCGAGAAGATGCCGACCCAGATCAGATCGAGGAAGTGCCAGAACAGGGCGAGGCGGGCGAGGCGCGAGCGCACCGCCTCGGTCAGGCCGCGGCGTGTGATCTGGATCAGCATGAGCGTGAGCCAGATCGAGCCGGCGAGCACGTGCAGGCCATGCAGGGGGACCAGGCCGAAGAAAGCCGACAGAAACCCCGAGCGCTGCGGGACGGCGCCCTCGGCGAACATCCGGGCGAACTCGCGCACCTCCAGGCCCAGAAAGCTCACCCCCAGGGCGAGCGTCAGCAGCAGCCAGAACATGACCGGCCTGCGCCCGCGCTCGTACTTGATGGCCAGTGAGGCCATCGCGAAGGTGAAGGTGCTGCTCAGCAGCACCGCGGTCTCGAGCGCGGCCCCGGGAAGCTCGAAGAGCTGCCGGGGGGTCGGGCCGTGGGCGAAGGAGAGCGGCATGAGCATCGTCACGTAGGTGGCGAACACCAGGGCGAAGATGACCAGATCGCTCATCATGAACAGCCAGAACCCCGAGAGGGCGTTGCCCGCCGGATCGTGCGCGGGAGGCGGCTCTGAGGTGAAGGTGAACCCGTACGGGGGGGTCAGTGCGCTCATCGGGCCGCTCCGAGCGCGGAGGCGGCGATGGCGGGGCTGGGCGGCTCGCGCGATACTCGATGGCCGACCCACCAGGTAAACGGAGCGACACCATGAAAGCAGACATTGCCGCCTCGGCGGCCGGTTCGATCGAGCTCGGCATGGATCTGCGCGTGAGCCGATTGGGCTTCGGCGCGATGCGCATCACGGGCCAAGGGGTGTGGGGCGATCCGCCCGATTTATCGGCGGCCGTCAAAGTACTCCAGCGCGCCGTCTCCCTGGGCGTGAATCTGATCGACACGGCGGATGCCTACGGTCCCGAGACCAGCGAGAATCTGCTTGCGCTCGCGCTATACCCGTATCCAAAGGGCCTGGTGATCGCCACCAAGGGCGGGCTGGTGCGCCCGGGCCCGGGCGTATGGAACCACGACGCCCGTCCGCAACATCTGCGCCAGGCGTGCGAGGCGAGCCTGAAGCGCCTGAGGGTGGATTGCATCGACGTGTATCAGTTGCACGCCCCGGACCCGCAGGTGCCGATCGAGGACTCGATCGGGGAGCTGGTCCGGATGAAAGCCGGCGGCAAGATCCGGCACATCGGCGTGTCAAACGTCAGCCTGAGCGAGCTCAAGCGCTGCGAGCGGCTGACGCCCATCGTTTCGGTCCAGAACCGCTACAACCTGGAAGATCGGCAGTCCGAGGACATCATCGCCCACTGTCAGGACAAAGGGATCGCCTTCCTTCCCTGGGCCCCTCTCGGCTCCGGCCGGCACGCGGCGCACTCCGGCGCGATGCGCGCGCTCACCG
This sequence comes from Pseudomonadota bacterium, assembly GCA_021850555.1. Next base: position 1,726 of record JAJZLX010000498.1, read on the forward strand.
CGGTTGCACACCGTCACCGGATCTCGACCGGGCAGGCGGCGATCGCCTGGCTCCTGCACCGATCCCCGGTGATGCTGCCCATTCCCGGGACGGCCTCGCTCGAGCACCTCGAGCAGAACATCTCCGCCGCCGCGGTCCACCTGACACAGGAGGACATGCAAGACCTCGGTTGATTCCCCAAGGGGCGCAGCCCGTCAGACAGACGCGGCGCGCGGCCCGGGCGCCCGGGCCGCGCTCACTCCCCCATCACCACATGCGAGGCGCCGGCTCCGGCGCCTCGCTTGAAGATCATCAGCAGCGGAACCGCCGCGAGAGTCGTCAAAAGCAGCAGCTTGTAGTCATCGACGTAGGCGATGATCTGCGCCTGCTGCGTGATCAGGGCATCGAGGGCGGCGCGACCGGCGGCGCTCATCGGATTCCACAGATGCGCGACCGGCGGGCTCTGCAGCGCCGCGCTGGCCGCGGTGATGTAATGCGACAGGTGCGCGTGATTGATCTGTGTGTTTCGGGTGATCAATGCGTTGACCACCGAGATGCCGACGCTCGAGCCGACGTTTCTTGACAGATTGAATATGCCCGCACCGCTCGTGCGGTCCTCGGGCGAGAGCGTCGACAGCGCCACGGCATTCAATGGAACGAACAGAAAGCCGAGCCCGACTCCCTGGATGACCGTGACCAGGACGAGCTCCGCGGCCGGGACCGCAGGCGTCCAACCGGTCATGGCGTAAAACGACCAGGCCGTCACCCCCAGACCGATCGCGAGCAGCGCACGGGTATCCAGGCGTCCTATCAAGCGCCCGACGAGAAACATGGCCGCCATCGTGCCCAGGCCGCGCGGCCCCATCACGAGCCCCGCGGTGAGAACCGGATAGCTCATGAGGCCCTGAAGGTAGGGCGGCTGCAGGGCCATCGATGCGTAATAGGTGAGTCCCACGACGGCGATGAAGATCACGCCGGCCGTGAAGTTGCGATCGCGGAAGAGGCCAGGGAGCACGAAGGGACGCTTCGTCGTGAAGGTGTGAGCCAGGAAGAGATAGAAGGCCGAGCAGGCGAGCATTGCCGCGATGACGATCTCCCCGGACCCGAACCAGTCCTTGGTCTCGCCGCGGTCGAGGAGAATCTGCAGCGCGCCGATCGCCACGCTCAGGGTGGCGAACCCGAACCAATCGAGCTTTGCGCCGGCCGTCGCCTCGGGGTCGGGCAGGAAGGCCAGCATGCCGAGAAAGCACAGCGCCCCGACCGGCAGATTGACGTAAAAGACATACCGCCAGGTGTAGCTTTCGGTGAGCCAGCCCCCGAGCACCGGCCCGAGCACCGGCCCCACCATCACGCCCATGCCGAACAGCGCCATCGCGAAACCGTGCCGTTCCTTCGGATAGATGCTCACCAGCACCGACTGCGAGAGCGGCACGAGCGCGGCGCCGAATGCGCCTTGCAGCATGCGAAACAGCACGATCTGAGTCAGCGTATCCGCGAGCCCGCACAGCATCGAGGCCGCGGTGAATCCGGCGATCGAGACGAGAAACACCCGCTTCAGTCCGAAGCGCGCGGTGAAGTAGCCCGCCGGCGGCGTCATGATCGCCGCCACGGCGATGTAGGAGGTGAGCACCCAGCTGATCTGATCCCGGCTCGCCGCCAGGCTGCCCTGCATGTAAGGCAGCGCGACATTGGCGATGGTGCTGTCGAGCGCCTGCATCAGTGTCGCGAGGATCACGCAAACCGTGATCGCCCCGCGGTTGCCGTCACGATCTGCCTTGAGCTCGGATTGCACGGGGGCGCCTTCAGAAAAGGTCGGTCAGAAAGCGCGGCCAGCCGCGCCGGTGACCGGTAGCGACATGGACCTCCGCGCTCATGCCCGCGCTGAGCGGCGGCATACGCTTGCCGCTGCGATCGAGGCGGATGCGAAGCTGCACCCGCTGCACGACTTTGACCCAGTTCCCGCTCGAGTCCTCGGCCGGCAGGAGCGAGAACTCCTGGGCCACCGCCGGGCTGATGCTCTGGACGATGCCGTGCCAGCGCAGACCCGGATAGGTGTCCACTCTCACGGTCACCGCCTGGCCGGGCCTCACGTAGGTGAGCTGCGTTTCCTTCGGCTTCGCCTCGACCCAGAGCCGATGGGTGTCGACGAGATAGAAGGCGGTGGCCGAGGCCGCCAGGTACTTGCCCGGCGCAATGGCGGGCACGTCAGTCACCACGCCGGGGAACGGGGCACGCACGACGGTGTGATCGAGCTCCCTCTGCGCCTCGGCCACCCGCGCCTGCGCCCGCAGGTACTGCGGCAGCCGGTCGATCGGCATGTCCGGATCGCCGTCGAGCCTCGCCAGCTCGATGCTCGCCTGTTCCTGCAGGGCTGCCAGCCGGTTCCGATCGGCCTTCAGCTGGTATCGCGCCCGATCATATTTGGCTCGTGACTCCACCCCGTTGGAAAGCAGACGAACCGCGCGCTCGTAATCGGAACGGTCCAGCGCGACCTGAGCCCGCTGCGCGGCGGCGTCGATGAGCATGCGGCGGTAGTCCCGCTCCATCGCCACCATATCGAGGCCGACCTGGGCCCGGTCGGCCTCCGCCCTGGCAAGCGCAATCTGGAATTGCAGAGGGCGGAGCCGATAAAGAACCTGACCTGCCGCAACCTGCTGATGGTCGTGCACCTCTACATCCGCGACGATCCCCGATACGTCGGTGGAGATACCGACCTTCTGCGCATCCACGTACGCATCGTCGGTCGACATGACACTGCCGCCGTATACGTACCAGAGCACGGCGCCGATCAGCGCAATCGGCAGCAGCAGGAACAACGCGCTGCGGATCCGCTGCTGGCGCGGGGACCGGGGCCCGAGTGACTCGTTGGCCGCGGGGGGCGTCTCGTCCGCGACGATCGGCCCCTCCTTCGGCGCCTCGGGCCGCAGCCCAGGCGCCTCGGCCAGGCTCACTTCCTCGTGGGAAGAGGCGGATTGCTGCTGGGAAGGGCTCATGGTCTTTCCTTGAGAGGGCCGCCGCCGAGGGCGAGGAACAACTGAGTCGTGTCGGAATACTGCTGCGCCTCGGCCCGCAGCACGCCAAGGTGCGCTCTCAAGCGCTGCCGCTGCGCCTCGAGAACCCGCAGTACCCCGGTATTGCCCGCACTGTAGCTTTCACGCGCGAGCGCGACGCTGCTGCGTGCGGCCTGCAGCGCGTTTGACTGCGCAGCGAGCATCTCTGCGTCGTGACGCAGCGCATCGAGGATGTCGGCAACCTGACCGAACGCCTGCAGGACCATCTCCTGGTACTGCGCGGCGCTTGCCCGCAGCTGATCGAGCGAGGCTCTGCGCTCGGCCCGCAGGGTGCCGCCGTCGAACAGCGGCGCCGTCAGCCCGGTAATCAGCGACCAGGCGGCGTTCGAGCGCTCGAACAGCGCCTCGCCCGCGAAGGACTGCCAGCCGCCGGATGCGCCGAGGGTGATGCGC
>JAJZLX010000665.1 GCA_021850555.1 Pseudomonadota bacterium
GGCGGTCCTGTTCGGCGCCAATCTCGGCTACGCCACACCCATGGCCTACCAGACCAATGTGCTGGTCATGAACGCCGCGGGTTACAAGTTCGCGGACTTCCTGCGGGTGGGACTGCCGCTGCTGCTGATCATGGGCGGCCTGTTCACGATCTTGCTGCCGCGGTACTTCCCATTCTGAACCCTACGGGGCGCGCAGATCTCGACGCTCACCCTTTCCTCGAGGGCGACCCATCACCAGCGGTTCTCGCGAGTGCCGCGGGTCTTGATCCGCATTTTGCGCGGCGATGGCCCTGCGTAGCCTGCTCCTTCACAAACTTCTCGGGCGCGGGGTGAGACGCGTCATACGGGCTGGCGATGCCGGCGCAGCCCGACCATTGGCCTGTGACGCACCTGCGCCGATGCTCTGCTGTGCTCGTGGCCGGGGTGACATACCGCCGAGGCATGCGTTCCTCGCCGTACGGGATCCGACTGGGCGGGGCTTGCGTACGTCGGTCAGCCGGTCGCTCGGCGCTGCGGGAACTTCCGCGAGCCGTGATGTCGAGGACCTGACGTGCTCACGGGCTGGCGCCTGGCTTGCGCGGATAGGTATGCTCAAGGGCATGGCCGTTGGTTCCAGCCCTCGCCCGAGTCTGGCCGGGTGCTGGGGCTCGGCGGCGTCATCGCGATGGACTACCGATGGTTCCCGTCTTGTTGTGGGTAATCGGCGCAGTGCTGATCCTGGCAGGAGTGCTCAGCAGCTTTTTGCCCGTCTCCCCCGGAGTGTTCCTTGTATTTGCCGGCATGCTGCTCGGCGCGTGGGCAGATGGTTTCAGGCGGATCGGCTGGGTGACACTGGTCATCCTGGGACTGCTCGCACTCCTTGCGCTTCTCGGCGATATGCTGGGCAGCCTCATCGGGGCCAAGCGGTTCGGCGCGAGCAAAGGCGCGCTCATCGGGGCCGCCATCGGCATCGTTGTCGGGATCTTTTTCGGACTTGCGGGCGCGTTGCTCGGACCATTCCTGGGCGCCACCGCCGGAGAACTGCTGGCGAAACACCAGGTGCGGCAGTCCGTTCGCGCAGGCGCCGGCACTTGGGTGGGACTGGCCTTTTCGGTGGTCTTGCGCCTGATCATCGTATTCACGATGCTGGCGGTCTTTATCACACGCTGTTTGCTCTGAGGGCGCGCCGCTGCGTGTCGCGGAGACTGATGGGGTGCGCCTCAGGCGTGTGCCGGCGGCCAAGGCTGGCGCTCGTGCAGCAGCTCGCCGCGTTTGATCCCGCCTGCCACCGAGGCGATGCGATGACGATCCGTCCAGGCCGATCCGAGGTGATATGACGGCGGCGTCCTACAATGACACCAACCCCTTCAGGGCCGGACCGTTGCTGCGGATACTCCGGCCAAGGGCCGGCTACGCCGTTCCTGCGGGCGTCGGGGCTGACCCGGCCCGGTTTGCCCGATGCGGCGCATTTCGCGCCACGGTTCCAGCCATATCGAATAGAATGTGCAGGTCGCGCCGATATAGCTATTCGTTATGAATCTGCATCATCTCGAGATCTTTTACACCGTCGCGCAGACCGGCAGCATCACGGCCTGCGCCGAACGGCTGCATATTTCGCAACCGGCGATTTCGCGCCAGCTGAAGGAATTCGAGCAGCGCATCGGCGTCGTGTTGTTCGAGCGCCTGCCGCGGGGCATGCGACTGACGCAGGCCGGTGAAGTGCTGCGCGATTATGCGGCCCGGCTGTTCGAGATCGCGCGGTCGGCCGAAATGTCGGTCCGGGAACTCTCCGATGCCCGCCAGGGCCACCTCTCGATCGGAGCCAGTAATACGGTGGGCACCTACATCTTGCCGAGCCTGCTGGCGCGCTTCCGCCGCAGCCACCCTGCCGTCAGAATATCGATGTTCGTCGGCAACACGGAGCAGGTCGCGCAGGGCGTGGCCGACCTGCGCTTCATGCTGGGCTTCATCGAGGGGCCGTTACACGGCCGGAATCTTCGGGTACACCGATTCCTCGATGATGAGATCGTGCCCGTCGCCTCGGCGGATCATCCGTTGAGCGGCAGGAGACGCCTGTGCCCCCCCGACCTGGCCGATCAGCCGCTGTTGATGCGCGAGATCGGGTCCGGCACACGGGAATTGGTTGAAAAGCGTCTGCAGCGGCACGGCATCCGCCTGAGCAACATCGTGGAGCTGGGGAGCACCGAGGCGATCAAGAAGGCGGCGGTGCACGGCGGCGGCATTGCTTGGCTGCCGCGCGTGTGCATGCCCTGGGAACTGGCGGCCGGTGAGCTGGTTCGACTGCCCGTGAAGTCTCTCGACATTCGCCGTCCGCTCAGCGTCGTTCGTCGGCCGCAAGGCTATACCGCGCCGCCCGCCGAGGCATTTCTGGGATTGCTCGAGATGCCGCTCGGCGCGGCCGATTCCGACGGCTGAGCTGCATCGCTCGATCCGCGCGCGGACCGGCGGAGGCGCACTGCTTTCGCGGTGGTACACTCGCGGCGCCATTCACAAGAGTCCGGTTCCATCCGTGCAGATCGACCTGACGAACACCAACGTTCTGGTCACCGGCGCAAGTCGAGGCATCGGCGCCGCCATCGCCCGCGCGATGGGCAGTGCGGGCGCGCGAGTTGCGGTTCACTATCGCGATCAGCGCGCTCGGGCAATGACCCTTGCGACCGAGGTTGGTCGTGGCTCGGAGGCTTTTCAGGCGGACCTTGCCGATACTGCCGCATGCACGGCGCTCTGGCACGCCGTGATGAGCCGCTTCGGCCGGATACACACGCTGATAAACAACGCCGGCATTGCGGTGTCGTCCCCGCTCGAGGCAGAAGTCGCCGGATGGGCCGCCGGATGGGATGCCACCATGGCCGTCAACCTTCGAGCGCCTGGCATTCTCTCGAAGCTCGCGATCCAGCACTTTCTCGAGAACGGCGGCGGACGAATCATCAACATCAGTTCGCGCGCGGCGTTTCGTGGCGATCAGCCGCCCTATCTGGCGTATGCCGCCTCCAAAGCGGGGCTGGTGGCGCTGACCCGCTCCGTGGCTCGCGGATTCGGCAAGGCCGGGGTGCTGGCGTTCAACGTCGCACCCGGATTCACCCGAACGGACATGGCGAGGGATTTCATCGATCAATATGGAGAGGATCACGCCAGCGGCGACATTGCCCTCACGCGGATGACGGACCCGGATGACATAGCTCCTATCGTCGTATTTCTCGCCAGCGGCCTTGCCGACCATGCTACGGGCTGCACGATCGACGTGAACGCCGGCTCCTACGTGCACTGAAGACCCCCTGGTCCGGCGTTGGCGCGTCCGAGAGTCGCCTCTGGCGGCGGTGCAGCAGCTCGCCGAGCCGCGCTGCGCCGATGAATCCCGGCATCACGGCCGGCGGCGCGCGCATGGGCCGTTCGGCCACGTACGCAAGCCCCGACTGCCAGAGCGCCGGTCCACCTTCCGGCGCCTCGGGAAGCACATTCCGTTCACAGACCGCTCGAGCGCGCTCACGGACGTGCAGCGCGGACGAACCCTCGCGCGCACGGACGTCTCGTCCGCCAGCCCCGCGGCCCCGGCGAGCCGCTGTGGGCGGGATGACGAAGGCCCTGGGGGCGCGCCCCGGAGTGATATATATAAAAGTACATCAATCATTGTGTTATTTGCATTGGATTTATATCTGAGCCGTGGCCATGATCGCGTCACGTTCGGAGGAAAAAGGCGCACTCATCGATGCGGCCTGCAGCGAAGCAACCACAGCCGGAGCGCACCGTCGCGCGCACGACTTGCTACATGTGCGCGTGCCGTTGCGGCATCAAAGTACACCTGGAGAACGGCAAGCTCCGCTACATCGAGGGCAATCGCGACCATCCGATCAATCGAGGCGTGCTCTGCGGCAAAGGGTCCGCCGGGATCATGACTGCGATCTCCCCGGCGCGGCTCTCCAGGCCACTGCGGCGCACCGGCGTCCGAGGCTCCGGCGAGTTCGAGGCGATTTCCTGGGACGAGGCCTTGCACATCGCCACGGATCGGCTCGCCGCGATCCGCGCCACCGACCCGAATCGCCTTGCGCTGTACACGGGACGCGACCAGTCGCAGTCGTTGACCGGCCACTTCGCGCGGATGTTCGGGACGATCAACTACGCGGCGCACGGCGGCTTCTGCTCCGTGAACATGGCCGCGGCGGGGCTGTACTCGGTTGGCGGCGCGTTCTGGGAGTTCGGCGAGCCGGACTGGGAGCACGCGCGGCTGTTCCTGCTGTTCGGCGTCGCTGAAGATCACGACTCCAATCCGATCAAGCTGGGCCTCGGCAGATTGAAAGCGCGCGGGGCGAAGATCATCTCGATCAATCCGGTGCGAACGGGGTATTCGGCGATCGCGGACGAATTCGTCGCGATCACCCCGGGGACCGACGGTCTGCTGGTATTCGCGCTGATTCATTGCCTGCTCGAAGCGGGCCGGATCGACACGGAATTCCTCGTCCGCTACACCAACGCTCACCATCTGGTGATCGATGCCCCCGGCGAGGCCGAGCACGGCTTGATCGCCCGCGATGCGGCCGGCCGCGAGCTGTGCTTCGATCGCGCATCGGGCGCCCTCCTCGACGCGCAGGCGGTCGGGACGGATCCGGCATTGATCGGCGAGTTCGCGCTGCCGGACGGACGCCGCGCCCGCCCGGCCTTCGCTCTGCTCGCCGAGCGCTATTGCGCGCCGCAGTATGCCCCGGAGGCGGTCGCCTCCCGCTGCGGCATCGACGCCGCCACCATCCGCCGCATCGCTGCGGAAATCGCCGAAGTCGCATTCAATCAGCCGGTCGTAATCGATCAACCGTGGACGGACACGGCGGGGCGCCGTCACGCAACCATGACGGGCCGGCCCGTCGCGATGCATGCCATGCGCGGTGTCTCCGCGCATTCGAACGGGTTTCACACCTGCCGCGCCATTCACGTGCTGCAGATGTTGCTCGGCGCGATCGATACGCCGGGCTCCTGGCGCTACAAGTCGCCCTATCCGAAACCGATTCCCGGCGGGGAGCCGCCCGGACGTCCCCGCACACCGGGCGGCCCGCTCGATGCGCCCCCGCTCGGCTTTCCGCGCGGACCGCAGGATCTGCTGGTCGACGAGGCCGGCGAGCCGCTGCGCCTCGACCGGGCGTTTTCTTGGGAAGCCCCCATCGCCATTCACGGCCTGAT
>JAJZLX010000511.1 GCA_021850555.1 Pseudomonadota bacterium
CGGTCTTGTTCGTGATGATCAGCGGTCATTTCGCAATGACCTATGGCGCGCGCAACAACTGGCTGGTTCTGCTCGCGATGAGCTTTGCCGGTGCCTGCATCCGCGGCTGGTTCGTGGCGCGGCACAAGCCCGAGGGACGCCGCGGGTTGAAGGCCGCGCTGCCTGCAGTGCTCGCAGCAGTGACATTGATCGGCCTGATCGTGGCGCTGGCGCCAAAGGACCGCTCGGTCGCCGCGCAGGGAGCTGCGGCGGTTCCGGTCCTCACGGGCAGCAGGATCGAGGCGATCGTGCACGAACGCTGTGCGCCCTGTCACAGCGCAAGGCCCTCGCCGAAATTCGGCTTCGCTGCCGCGCCCGATGGGATCGTGTTCGACACCTTGAGCGAGTTCCGGGCGCGCCGGTCTCAAGTCCGGGAAATGCTCGCGACTCGGACCATGCCCCCGGGTAACGTCACCGGTCTGACGAATAAGGAGCGGGCCGAGATACTGACGTGGATCGCCAGGCGCGGGCGATCATGATTTCCCTGGAGGCCATCAACGGCATGTCGGCCACCGAATTCGTGGCGTTGTTCGGCGCGGTGTTCGAGCACTCGCCCTGGGTCGCCGAGCGCGCCGCGGCCAGACGTCCGTTCACATCGCGCGAGCAGATGCTGCACGCCATGCTTGCGGTCGTCGAGGCCGCCTCTCTCGATGAGCAGATGGCGCTGATCCGCGCCCATCCCCATCTCGGGGCCCGTGGGCGGCAGAACGCGGGGCTCTCGAAGGCCTCCGCGCGCGAACAGAAGCGCGCCGGCCTCGATGCCTGCAGTGACGAGGAGTTCGCGGAGCTGCTCCGGCTCAATGCGGCGTACGTCAGGAAATTCGGATTTCCCTTCATACTGGCGGTCCGGGGGCACGATCCTCGCTCCATACTCGCCAATTTCAAGAGCCGTCTGCACAATGACGCGGATCTCGAGCGTCGCACGGCGCTGACCCAGATTGGCATCATCGCCGGGCATCGCCTGACTGAACTGTGGGCCTAGCCGGGATCTGCTCCCGAGGCGTAGGCTATAGCGGCGCGCCGGGACAGATCCCGTCCGGTCCCCCGCGGCGGGCCGCGAGTTCACCGTCCGCGGGGCGGCCTTTCCGTCCGCCCGCTCGGGATGTCCGCCCGGTGCCGCCCAGGGGGGGCCCAGCCGGTTCGGCCTGCAACTTTCCGGTGCCTGCCGTGTTCTTGCCTCAAACGATGATCCACCCGTGCAACCGGCAAGCTCAAGGCCCGATTCTCGAGAGTTCGCAGCGTTTATGCGCGCCTATCAGGATATGGTTTTCTCCACGGCAGTCCGCCTGACGGGCAGCTCCGCGCAGGCCGAGGACATCAGCCAGGACGTGTTCCTGAAGGCCTACGAGAATTTCGAGCGGCTGCGCGACAGTCCGACCGCGGGCGGGTGGCTGAAGACCGTCGCCACGAACCTGACGCTGAATCACCTGACCCGCCACCGCAAGCGCTGGCGGCTGTTCTCCGAGGTCTTCGCCGATGACGGGCGCGAAGCTGATCTGGAGAGTGCCACTGCGACCTTCAACGACGTGCTGCAGGAGATGGACGAGGCTCAACGGCACGCACTCATAGCGCACGCCCTCAGTCAACTCCCCGACCATCAGCGCGTGCCGCTTGCTCTGTTTCACTTCGAAGAGATGTCCTACCAGGATATCGCCGCCCGCCTCGGTCACTCTCTGGCCAAGATCAAGACCGACATCCTGCGTGGCCGCCTCGCCATGGCCAAGTCGCTGGCGCAAAGCGGCCTGGCGCCACGCTCGGCGCAAAGTTGCAACCCACCATGAATTCCCGTACGCGCACGCTCGAAGAACATCTGGAACACCTGGCGCACGAGGCACTGCGGCAGCTCCCGCCGTGCCGCGCACCCGCCTCGCTCGAGGCCCGCGTACTGAGGGAAGTCGCGGCACGCGCCGGTGAGCCGCGCCGGGCCGCCGGCATCCATCGGTGGCCGCTCGCGGCACGTCTGGCGCTGATGGTGGGCTGTGTTCTGTGCATTCCGCTCACCTGGGTGCTCGTGATGAGCCTGCGGATGCAGCTGACTTACACGCTGATGGCAACCGGCGCGATCCACGTTCTGCACGGCATGCGCGGCGTGGGCAGCGCGCTGCTGCTGCTCGCCGAGCTTGCCGTTCACCTGGCGCAGCGGATCCCGGGAGCCTGGCTGTTCGGTGGACTGCTGGCCACCGGCGCGCTGTATGCGGCCCTGTGCGCGCTCGGCTACCTCGTGCTCCGTTCGGCTGCGCCACATTCCAAGGTTCACTCGGTATGAAACAGATACTCCGTTGGGCTCTTACCGGCGCGGTGCTCGCCGGACTATGCGCATGGATCGCACCTGCCGCCGCGCACGACGCCCGCCGCGTCGAGGTCGGCTCCTCGGGCATCGACATCAGGGGCGGCGGCGGTCATGTCGTGATCGGCAATGGAGGGATCCGCATCACCGATCATTCCAAGTCCATCGTCATCGCGAAGCACCAGCCCCGCTGCCCGAGCGGTCAGGAAATCGTCGAGGTCGGTCACAGCGCGCGGCTGTCCGCGGGCAGGACGGCGTGCGACGTCGTGACGGTGTTCGGCAACAGCTCGGTTCACGGCACCGTCACGGACTCGGTGGTCGCGGTCATGGGCAGCACTCGCGTCGACGGCAATGTCGCCAACAGTGTGGTGGCCATCTTCGGCAACGGCCACGTCAATGGCAGCATCGGCGGTAACGCCGTGACCATTTTCGGCAACCTGAAACTCGGTCCCAAGGCCATCGTGCAGGGGCAGGTCGTCAGCCTGTTCGGCTCCTTCGAGCGCAGTCCGTCGGCGCTGGTCCAGGGGGGAACCGTCCGGCTCATGTCCAACATCTTCCGTTTCACGGAGGCGCTGCGGGGATGGAGCGAGCATTGCCTGCTCCTCGGCCGGCTGCTCGCGCCCCGGCTCGACGTTCTGTGGGCCTGGGGCGTGGCGCTCGGCATGCTGGCGATCTACCTGCTGTTGGCCGCGTTGTTCCGCGACGGCCTGCGCCACTGTGTCCGAACGTTGGAGGAGCACCCCGGTGCCTCGATCCTGACGGCGCTCGCCATGGTGCTGCTCACGCCGATTCTGCTGCTGGTCTTGATGGTTGCCCTGACGGTGACCGTGGTCGGGATCATATTCATTCCCCTGCTGTGGATCGGCCTGCTGTGCGCCGGGATATTCGGGCGCGTCATCGCGATCGCCTGGCTCGGCCGCCGGGTCCTGAGCGGGGCACACCGCGGCGTCGACCAACCCGTCCTGCATGTGCTGGTCGGCGGCGTGCTGGTGTCGGTCTTGTACATGGTGCCGGTGGTCGGTTTCATCGTCTACGCGGTGATCGGCCTGGTCGGCTTCGGCACGCTGACTTACACGCTGCTGCTCGCGCTGCGCTCCGCACGCGGCGCCCTGCCGCCGCCACAGCCGGCAGAGCCCCCGAGCACGGCGAGCGCCGCGGCGCCGGGTCCCGAGGCGACCGCGGCCGACGCGACGAGTGGGACCGGCGCGATGAGCGCCGGCCCCGTACCCGGCGCGCCGCCGAGCGCCGCTGCCGCGGAGACCCCGCTCGAATTAGCGGCGCTGCCGCGCGCGGGGTTCTGGATCCGCATGGCGGCGCTGCTGATCGACCTGGTGCTGATCAGTGTCTGCCTGAACCTGATCGGCCATCACGGCAGCGACGGCACGCTGATCGCGCTAGCCGCCTACGGCGCGCTGATGTGGAAACTGCGCGGCACCACCGTGGGCGGCATCATTTGCCACTTGCGCGTGGCACGCATCGATGGCCGGCCGCTCAGCTGGGAAACCGCGATCTTGCGCGCCCTGGGTTGCTTCCTGTCGCTGGTGGCCGCCGGACTCGGCTTCTTCTGGATCGCCTTCGACGCCGAGCGACAGGCATGGCACGACAAGATCGCCGGCACCGTGGTGGTATCGGTTCCCAAGGTACGCGGTTTGGTGTGACATGAGCCCGCAGCACGACCGACAGTCCGCGATCGAGGCATCGGTCGCCGCCGGCACCGGCGGCGGAGCCTGGATCGACCTCGAGCGCGCGGCACCCGAAGTTGCGACGGAGCACGCCATCAGGACGCGCAAAGCGTGGTGGCTTGCGGCCGGCGCGCTGCTTGTGCTCGCCGTGGCCGCCGTGGTGACGATGCGAGTGACGCAGTCATCCAAGCCGCTCGTACCGCTCGCCGATCAGCGCAACATTCCCCTGGTTTCGACGTTCGTCCCCGGTCTACGGCCGGTGAGCACCGAAGTCATGGTGACCGGCTCGATCTCGGCCCGGCACGATCTGCCGATCGGCGACGGCGGTCAGGCCGGGCGCATCGTCGCAGTCTACGTGCAAGTCGGCGACGTGGTCAGGCAGGGCCAGATCCTGGCCCAGCTGGACGATTCGGTACTGAAACCGCAAGTCGCGGAACTGGCCGCCGCCCTTGCCAAGGCACGGGCCCAAGCGGCGCTCGCGGTCGCGGAGTACCGCCGGGCGGTGGCAATCGGCCCGAACGGCGGGCTGTCGGCGCAAAATGTCGAACAGCTTCAAGCCGCGGCGGCGATGGACGCCGCCAACACCAAGATGGTCGCGGCGCAGCTGCAGCAGAAGCGCGCCGAACTGGCCCTGACCCGCATCGTCGCGCCGGTCGCGGGCACCGTGCTGACGCGCACCGCCGAGGTCGGCCAGGTGGTCAGCCCCGCAGGCCCGCCGCTGTTCACTCTCGAGGATCAGAATCGCGTCGAGCTCATCGGGCAGGTCGCCGAGCAGGATCTCGCCGCGCTGAAGGTCGGGCAACCGGCGGAGGTATATCTGATCGGATACCCGCGGCCTTTCCCGGGCCACATCTGGCTGCTCGGCGCCACCGTCAACAGACAGACCCGGCTCGGCGAGGTGCGTATCGCCCTTGCGCCCAACCCGGCTCTGAGGCCCGGAGCGTTTGCGCGCGCGGTGATCAAAGAGAGTCACGCCGAACGGCCGGTGGTCCCGCAGACGGCGGTCATGACCGACTCCAGAGGATCGTATGTGTTCATCGTCAACCGCCGGAACATCATCGTGCGCCGAGCGGTGCAGCTCGGCGGGGTGCTCGCCTCGGGCGTGGTGATCGCCAAGGGCCTGACCGGGCGGGAGCGCGTGGTCA
>JAJZLX010000567.1 GCA_021850555.1 Pseudomonadota bacterium
CGCGCGATCACGTGGTGCAGCTCGCCGAGCGGCTCGCGGCGGCGGATGCGGCCGAGCTCGTGCGCTTTGCCCAGTCGCTGGAGCAATGGGCGCCGGACTATGCGCAGCTCCTCGATGAGCTCGCCTCGCTCCTGACGCGTATCGCGATCAGGCAGGTGGTCAGCGACTACGAGGGCGATGAGCTTTACCCGCCGGAGCTGATCGCACGCCTGGCCGGCTCGCTCGGCGCCGAGGACGTGCAGCTTTACTATCAGACCGCCCTCATCGGACGGCGAGATCTCACCCTCGCACCCGATCCGCGCACCGGCTTCGAGATGACGCTGCTGCGGATGATCGCCTTCCGGCCCGCGACCGATGAGGGACACGCATCGCCTGCCCCCGCGCGCGGCCGCGCGCCGGCTTCCGCGGCAACCTCCGCGCCGCGCGCGCCGCAGAGCGCTGCAGCGCCTGCGGCAAGCTCTCCGGGAGGATGGGACGGCCTGCTGGCGCAGCTCGATCTGCAGGGCGCGGCGCGCCAGCTGGCGAGCCACTGCGCGCTCATCGGGCGCGAGGGCGCGGTCGTGAAGCTCTCGATCGACCCGCGCAGCCGCTCGCTGCGGACCGCATCGCTGGAGGAAAAGCTCGCTCAGGCGCTCTCCAAGCACTACGGCCAGCCGGTCCGCCTGGAGTTCGTCACCGCGAGCGAGCCGGCCGAGACCCCCGCGCAGGCCCGCCAGCGCGCCTCCCAGGAGGAGGTGGAAGAGGCGCGCCGCGTTTTCGAGGCCGACCCTGGCGTACAGGGCTTTCGCGAGCGCTTCGGCGCCGCGACCGTCCCCGAGACCATCCGCCCGGTGAAGTGAGCCGGCGATCACGCACGGCGCCGGGGCGCCCGGCTTCTTCAATCAAGACCATCGAGGAGCGAGCCCATGCGAGGCAACATCAATCAGCTCATGAAACAGGCCCAGGCGATGCAGGCCAACATGCAGAAGATGCAGGAGCAGATCGCGACCCTGGAGGTCGTCGGCGAGGCCGGCGGCGGCATGGTCAAGGTGACCATGAGCGGCCGGCACGAGGTCCGGCGCGTGCAGATCGAGCCCGCCGTCGTCGGCGAGGATCGCGAGATGCTCGAGGACCTGATCGCCGCGGCCGTGAACGACGCGGTGCATAAGGTGGAGGCGATGGTGCAGGAGAAGATGGCCTCCATGACCGCGGGGTTGCAACTGCCGCCGGGGATGAAGCTGCCCTTCTAGGATGAAATTCTCTCCTCGTCTCGCGCAGCTGATCGACGCGCTGCGGGCGTTGCCCGGGATTGGCCCGAAGAGCGCCCAGCGCATGGCGTTTCATCTGCTGCAGGATGGGCGCTCCGCCGCCCAGGCGCTCTCGCAGGCGCTCGATGCGGCGCTCGCCTCGGTGCAGCGCTGCCGGCGCTGTCGCATGCTCGCCGAGGAGGAGTTATGTTCGATCTGCGCATCGCCGCAGCGCGAGACGGCGCTTCTTTGCGTGGTTGAATCCCCCGCAGACGTCGTGGCCGTCGAGCAGTCGGGCAGCTATCGAGGCCGCTACTTCGTGCTGATGGGCCATCTTTCCCCCCTCGACGGGGTCGGGCCGGAGCAGCTCGGCATGCGCGAGCTCGACGCGATTCTCGATGAAGGCCTCGTGCGCGAGCTGATTCTCGCCACCAATCCCACGGTGGAGGGCGAGGCGACGGCGCACTTTCTGGCGCAGATCGCGGCCCGGCGCGCCATCCCCGCGAGCCGCATCGCGCACGGAGTGCCGATTGGTGGCGAGATCGAGTATGTTGACGGCGGCACGCTGGCGCGCGCATTCGCCGGCCGGCAGGTGGTCTGAGAATTCGCACGTCGCTCGGGAGCCTGGCCGCTGCGCAGCCGCCGACAAAGCCCTCGGTTCCTACCGCCGCCCCTTCGGGCCCTGCGCATCGAGCAGCGTCTCACGCAGGCGGCGCAGCCGCCGGTAGCTCTCGTACCGCCGGGGATGGATCGTGCCGGCATCGACTGCTGCTCGCACCGCGCAGTCCGGCTCCCGCAAATGCCGGCAGTCGAGAAAGCGGCAGCCGCCGGCAAGACGCGCCACTTCGATAAAGCCCAGGTGGCGGGGCTCGAGGCGCTCGATCGCGGGAGCGAAATCCCTCACACCCGGGGAATCCATGAGCTGACCGCCCCCGGGCAGATCGAACAAACGCGAAGCGGTGGTCGTATGACGGCCTTCGGCCGCGCGCATCAAGCCGCCGACCGCGATGTCGGTGCCCGGGAGGAGGTGGCGCGCCAGAGATGATTTGCCGACGCCGGATTGCCCGACGAGAGCCGTCACTTCGGCGGTGCAGGCGTTGCGCAGCGCTTCCATTCCTTCGCCGGTCGATGCCGAGGTCGCGATCCAGGCGTAACCTGCCGCCTCGTACGCCTGCAGCTGGTCTCGCAACGCCGCATCGATTCCGAGATCGGCTTTGTTGAGCACGAGGGAGGCGGCGACGCCGGCCGATTCGGCGGCGGCCAGATAGCGATCCACGATGAACAGGTCGGGCTGCGGCACCGGGGCGATGACGGCCAGCAGGCGGGTGAGATTGGCGAGGACCGGCTCCGAGCCGCCGCGCACGTTGGAGCGGTAAAGCGCGGTGCGCCTCGGCAACACCTCGAGCACGTGGACCTCGGCATGATGCTCGCCGTGGCGGCAGCGTACCTCATCGCCGCAGACGATGGTGAGGCCTCGTCCGAAGGGGCGTGCCTTGAATTCCTGTCCGCGCTCGTCGCGCACCAGCAGGTGCCGGCCAAAGGCGGCGATCACCTGGGCTTCGAACGTTGCTACACTCACGGGCGGCGATTATTGCCGATCGGGCCCGCCGGGCCTACCGGGGAGCGAGCATGCCGAGCGCCGAGCATCTTATCTGGATTGACCTGGAGATGACGGGCCTGAAGCCCGACACGGACGTCATCATCGAGATCGCCACCATCGTCACGGACAAGGAGCTCAATGTTCTTGTCGAGGGGCCGGTGCTGGCCATTCATCACAGCGAGCAGGTTCTGGCGGGCATGGACGAGTGGAACCAGAAGCAGCACGGCGGCTCGGGCCTGCTGGCGCGGGTGCGCGCGAGCGCGATTGACACGACGGAAGCCGAGACGCGTACACTGGGGTTCCTCTCGCAGCTGGTAGCCCCGGGCGCCTCGCCCATGTGCGGCAACAGTATCTGCCAGGACCGGCGGTTTCTGGCCCGCCTCATGCCGCGGCTCGAGCGCTTCTTCCATTACCGCAACCTGGACGTGAGCACGCTGAAGGAACTCGCGCGCCGCTGGGCGCCGGGGGTGGCCGAGGGGTTCGTGAAGCAGGACGCGCACCTGGCGCTCTCGGACATCCGCGAGTCGGTCCGGGAGCTCAAGTACTACCGCGAGAGACTGTTCCTGCCGGCTTACCGCGGCTGAGCTCCCCAAGCGCGGGACTGCCCCGCCAGCGACAGCCGGGTCTGCTCCCCCGGATCGGCTCAGAGATCCGCCGTTCGTGGTGGGGACCCTGCCAGGAATAGCCAGGTCTCCACTACGGTGTCGGGGTTGAGAGAGATACTCTCGATGCCCTGCTCGAGCAGCCAGCGCGCGAAGTCCGGATGGTCTGAGGGACCTTGGCCGCAGATGCCGACGTATTTCCCCTTGGCTCGGCAGGCGGCGATCGCCATGCCGATCAGGCGCCGGACCGCCTCGTCCCGCTCGTCGAATTGCTTGGCGACGATGGCTGAATCGCGATCCAGGCCGAGCGTGAGCTGGGTAAGGTCGTTCGAGCCGATCGACATGCCGTCGAAGTGCTCGAGATAGTGCTCGGCGAGCAACGCGTTGGTCGGCAGCTCGCACATCATGATGACCTTCAGGCCGTGCTCGCCGCGTTTCAGGCCGTTTGCGGCAAGCAGCTCGGTCACGCGCTGCGCTTCCTTGACGCTGCGCACGAAAGGCACCATGACCTGGACGTTCTCGAGCCCCATCTGCTCGCGCACGTGCTTGATGGCCTGACATTCCAGCTCGAAGCACGGCCGGAAGCTCTCGTCCACGTAGCGCGAGGCGCCGCGGAAGCCGAGCATCGGATTCTCCTCGTGCGGCTCGTACCGGTTGCCGCCGATGAGGTTGGCGTACTCGTTGGATTTGAAGTCCGAAAGGCGCACGATCACCGGCTCCGGGGCGAAGGCCGCGGCGATCTGCGCGATGCCTTCGGAGAGCTTTTCGACGAAAAAGCCGACCGGATCGTCATAGCCCGCCATCTGCGAGCGGATCTGCTCCTTGAGGGCGTCATCCAGGCGCGCGTACTCGAGCAGCGCCCGTGGATGCACGCCGATCATGCGATTGATGATGAACTCCAGCCGCGCAAGGCCCACGCCGCGGTTGGGAATGCCCGCGAAGTCGAACGCGCGGTCGGGATTGCCGACGTTCATCATGATCTTCACGGGGATTTTCGGCAGGGAGTCGAGTTCGATGGTCGAGCGCTCGAAATCCAGCAGCCCCTCGTACACGTAGCCCGTGTCGCCCTCGGCGCACGAGACGGTGACCGGTTGGCCCTCGCCGATGCGCCGGGTCGCATCCGCGCAGCCGACCACCGCCGGGATGCCGAGCTCGCGGGCGATGATGGCCGCGTGGCAGGTGCGTCCGCCCCGGTTGGTCACGATGGCCGACGCCCGCTTCATGACCGGCTCCCAGTCAGGATCGGTCATGTCGGCCACCAGCACATCGCCCGCCTGCACGCGGGCCATTTCCTGCACGTCGCGGATGATGCGCGCCGGGCCCGCGCCGATCCGCTGGCCGATGCTGCGGCCCGTGGCGAGCACTCGGCCGCGCGAATGCAGCGAGAAGCGCTGGATGGTGCGTCCGGCACGGCTCTGTACCGTCTCCGGACGGGCCTGCAGGATGAACAGCTGGCCGCTTTCACCGTCCTTGCCCCATTCGATGTCCATGGGCTTGCCGTAGTGCTCCTCGATGGCGAGCGCCTGGCGCGCGAGCAAGGCAAGGTCGGCATCGGTCAGGCAGAAGCGCAGCCGCTCGGTCTGCGCCACTTCCACGGTGCGCACCCGCTCGCCCGACTCGGGCGGTGCATACACCATCTTGATCGCCTTGGCCCCGAGGTTGCGGCGCAGCACCGCGGGCCTGCCGGCGCGCACGGCCGGCTTGTATAGATAGAACTCGTCGGGA
>JAJZLX010000619.1 GCA_021850555.1 Pseudomonadota bacterium
GCCAGGGCGGCCAGTTCGCCGACGTGATGCTGTGCGACAAGGCGATCGAGCCGATCGGCGAATCCAAGAGCGATTACGAGATCGTCTACGAGATCGCCAAGAAGCTCGGCTACGACAAGCAGGTCTCCGAGGGCCTCACCACCGAAGATCTTCAGAAGAAGGTCTTCGGCTACATGAAGCTCGAGCGGATGATCAGCTGGGAGGAGTTTCGCGAGAAGGGCTACTATCTCTACCAGGTGGCCGAGGACTGGGAGAAGGACTCGCCCGGCTGGCGCAGGTTCGCCGAGGATCCGGTAAAGCATCCGCTCGGCACGCCCTCGAAGAAGCTCGAGTTTTATTCCGAGCGCCTGGCCAAGCACTTCCCTGACGACAAGGAGCGCCCGCCCAGCCCGCAATGGGTGGAGAAGAGCGAGATGCATGACGAGCGGCTCACCAGTCCGCGCGCCAAGGCCTATCCGCTGCTGCTGATGTCGAACCACGGGCACTGGCGCGTCCATGCCCAGTGCGACGACATCACCTGGACCCGCGAGGCGCCGACCTGCAAGATCACCGGTCCCGACGGCTACAAATACGAGCCGA
Source organism: Pseudomonadota bacterium (assembly GCA_021850555.1). The sequence continues at coordinate 580 of JAJZLX010000619.1, forward strand.
TCTGGATCCACACCTCCGAGGCGGCCAAACGCGGCATCCAGCACGGCGACATCATCAAGATCTTCAACGAGCGCGGCATCGTGCTCGGCGGCGCCTATGTCACCGAGCGGCTGCGCCCGGGGGTCGCCTATATCGATCACGGCGCGCGCATCGATCCGATCATCCTCGGCAAGGTGGACCGCGGCGGCGCCATCAACACCATCGCCCCCACCGGCACCACCTCGAAGAACGCGGTGGGCCAGGCGACCAGCGGTTATCTGGTGGAGGTCGCCAAGGTGACGGGCGAGGACTGGGACCAGTGGCGGGCGGCAAATCCCGAAGCTTTCGCAAGACCATACGATCCGGCGGCGGGCCTGCGCTTCGAAGCCTGGGTCGTTCAAGAGGAAGACGCGCAATGAAAACCTTCGTTCTCGATTTGGATATCTGCAATGGCTGCTACTGCTGCCAGATTGCCTGCAAGGACGAGCATGTCGGCAACGACTGGATGCCCTATGCCCGCCCGCAGCCCGATACCGGGCAGTTCTGGATCCGGCTCAACGAGACCACGCGCGGAACGGTGCCGAAGGTGCGGGTGTCGTATTTTCCGCAGATGTGCATGCATTGCGAGGACGCGCCATGCATGAAGATTTGCACGCCGGGGGCGATCTACCGGCGGACGGACGGGCTCGTCATCATCGATCCCGACAAGTGCACGGGCTGCAAGCTGTGTCCGGATTCCTGCCCGCATGACGCGCTATTCTTCAATGAAGGCATGAACCTGGCGCAGAAATGCACCGGCTGCGCCCACTTGCTCGATGACGGGTGGGATGTGCCGCGCTGCGTGGACGCCTGTGCCAGCGGCGCGCTGCATTTCGGCGAGGAGGAGGAGCTCAAGGACCTGATTGCAAAGGCCGGCGAGCAGCCTAAGGGCTGCAAGGGCCGCGTAATTTACCTCAACATACCCAAGACTTTCGTGGCCGGCACCCTCTATGACCCCATCGAGAAGGAGGTCATCATCGGCGCCACTTGCATCCTGACCGACAAGGCGAACCGGGAGACCTACCGGGTCGAAACCGACGGCTTCGGTGATTTCTGGTTCGAGGGCCTGCCGGAAGGGCGCACGTTCTCGCTCAAATTCGAGAAGGACGGCAAGAGCAAGACCATCGACACCATCGACGCAGCCAAGGACGTCAACCTCGGCGACGTCGCCATGGGCATGTCCTGACAGCAGGCTGATCATGCCGAGATCGTCGCCGGCGCAGCGGAGCCCAAGCTGGGAGGGAGCACAAGATGATTGAGATAGGCTCGTCACCGTACGCCCCTGCAGGCGCCTTCTACGGGGAAATGCCGGCCCTCATTGCGGCGCTGGGGCGGCCGGAGTTTCCGCGCCGACTTTTTCAGGTGGCGCGGAAATTCACCGACTGCCATAGCGTCACGTCCTTTGCATTCAGCGCCGCAAACGCGCCGCGGCTGATTTTTGCCGAAAACGTCGGCGACGTGCCGGTCTCGCGTCAGATCGCAGACCGGTACATTGCCGATTATTGGCGCTTTGATCCGGCCAACCGTGTGGCGCCAGATGCTGCGCACGGAGCTTCCTGCCGCACCATGGTGATCGGCGCCGAGGAAATTCCTCATGCCCGCTACCGGGAGCACTGCTACGCAGCAATCAAGCTCATCAACCGTCTTACCATCATGCGCCGTGCGGGCGACAGCGTCATCCGCCTGAACTTCTACCGCGGCCGCGGCAACCGTACCTTCGACCGCGGTATGGAGGCCATGGCAGGGGCGGGGGATACGTTGATCGCGCTCATCGCACGCCATGACGTCTGGGCGGCGAAGGCAGACGGCGGCGAGGACTTCGAATATCTGGAGCGCCTGCGCTACCTGTGCCCCAGCATGCCCAAGCGTCAACTCGAGGTCTGCGCGCTGATCGTGCGTGGATTTTTCTCGGAAGCCATCGCGCTGAAGCTCGGCATTTCGCTGAATACCGTGCTGACGTTCCGCCGGCGCGCGTATGCGCGCCTGCGCATCTCCAGCCAGAACGAGCTGATGCGGCTGGTGCTCTCCTGAGCTTCCCGGATGAGCCATAGCCGCGAGTTATGCATCGGCCCGTGGAAATCATTAGACCGCGGGTGAAGGCGCGCCTACGATTGGACCGATGTCAGGGTACTACAAGCGGCGAATGAGGCAACACGTGGTGGAGTGCATTGAGCCCGAAACCGGACTGCGGTTCGTAGAGCTTGGCCACGAGTGGGGCCACGGTGTTCCAGTGTGGCCGGGTGATGCGGAGGTGCAGATCGTGCGTGGCGTCAATCATGCCCGTGACGGCGTGATGAGCCACAAGATCGTCACCAACATGCACGTGTCGACGCACGTCAATGCGCCCATCCATCTCGTTCAGGGCGGTGCGTTCGTCGGCGATCTGCCGATCTACCGCTTCTTTGGCACCGGCGTGGTCCTTTCGATCCGCAAGGGGCGCTGGGACTTGGTGACGGTAGCCGATCTCGAGCAGGCTCGACCCGGGGTGCAGAAGGGCGACATCGTGCTCATCGTCACGGGCTGGCACCAGAAGTTCTCCGACAGCCAGGAATATTTCGGCGAGGCACCGGGCCTTGCCAAAGAGGCGGCCAAATGGCTGCTCGACAAGGGCGCGATTCTCGTCGGGATCGATACACCCGCCATCGACCATCCGCTCGCCACTTCGCTCGGCCTGCACCGCGGCGGCCCGCTGATGAAGCGATTGCCGAAGAAGTACCAGGATGAGACCGGGCGCGATCCGAAGGTGGATTTCCCGGAATGGAATCCGGCGCACCGGCTGCTGCTGGCCGCCGGAGTACCCACCATCGAAAATGTCGGCGGCGACGTTTGCCAGGTGCTGAACACGCGCTGCACTATCCATGCGGCGCCGTGGCGCTGGACTGACGGCGATGCGTGCACCGTGCGGCTGATGGCGCTCACCGACCCCTCGGGCCGGTATCGCATCGAAACCGGAGCCGGAGGCTGAGAGAGAGAATCATGCCCGTCAACGCCCACAACGGCCTCGTTTATTACGATCTCAGCAACGGGATCTATCACGGCGCACCGCAATGGCCGTCGAGCCCGAATCTCAACATCCGTACGCTCAAATATCATGCCAAGGACGGCATGCTGGTACAGCAATATGAAGGAATCATGCATCGTTCCACGCACATGGACGCGCAGATCCATGTGACGGAAAACGGCAGGACGCTGACCGATTACGAGCCCTGGCGCTATTTCGGCACCGGCGTCGCCGTGTCAATCCCGAAAGGAAAATGGGGCGTGATTACGCCGGACGACCTGGAAAAGGCGACGCCGACTATCCGGCGCGGCGACATTCTGATGATCAACACCGGCAGTCATAAAAAGCTCGGCGACAACGACGACTACTACGCCTATTCGCCCGGTCTTTACAAAGATGCCGCTGAATGGATCGTGGAGCGCGGCGTCAAGATGGTGGGCGTGGACGTGCAGGCGCTCGATCATCCGCTCGGCACGAAGATTGCCGATCACGGTCCCGGGCCCTCGCACGCCTATCTCAACGACGAATACCGCGCGCTGACCGGCCGCGATATCCTTGATGACTTTCCCTACTGGGAGCCGGCGCACAAGATCATGCTCGGCGCGGGCATTCCCGGCATCGAAAACGTCGGCGGGGAGCTCGATGCCGTCACCGGCAAGCGTTGCACCTTCATGGCATTCCCCTGGCGGTGGCCGCAGGGCGAGGGATGCGTGGTGCGCGTCATCGCCATCATCGATCCCGAGCAGAAATACCGCATCGGCGGGGAGGGTTGAACGTGCAGGTCACACGCTTCGTCGACGCCAGGCGTTACGACACCAAGGGGCATCACGAGATGGCCGGGCTGATGCTGCAAGGAGGCCAGGCCTCGAAGACCAGCGGCGTGCTGGTGTCGCTCTCTTATTTTCTACCCGGTGGCGGGGCGCAGCGCTCGGCCTCGTCGACCGAAAAGGTCTATGTGGTGCTCGAAGGCGCCGTTACCCTCATCACGGATGAGGGAGAGACCACGCTCGGAGCGATGGACTCGTGCCATCTCGCGCCGGGTGAAGCGCGTGCCATTGAAAATCGCGGCAACACCGTCGCCCACATGATGGTGGTGGTGCTGCCCGCCCAGGAGGCCAAATGACCGGCGAATCACTCGGCCTCACCGAGGGCTTGCGCAATCCGCTTTCCCTGTTCGACGTCAGCGGCAAGTCGGCGCTGATCACCGGCGGTTCGGGCGCCTTTGGCCGTGGCGTGGCGCTCGCGCTCGCGGCGCTCGGCGCCAATGTGACCATCGCGGGCGCGTCGAAAGCCGAGCTTGACGACGTCGCTGACGAAGTCCGCTCGCTCGGCAAGGGTGCGGTCAACGTCGTTCATGCCCGGCCCGACAGCCTCGAGGATGCCGACCGCATGCGCGATTCAGCGCTCTCGGCATTCGGCAGGATCGACCAGCTCGTCATCGCCTCGGGCTACAACAAGGCCGGGTTCATCCAGGAGATGAAGTATGAGGACTGGCAGGCGGTAATGGATGCAAACGTCCGCGGCGCCTGGTTCATGGCCAAATCGGTGGGAGCGTACTTCATCGAAAAGTCGGTGAAGGCCAAGGTTCTGCTGATGTCCTCGGTGCGCGGGCGCCATGGCAATATCTCTGGATACACGGCCTATTGTACGTCCAAGGGCGCTACCGATGCCCTGACGCGCGTGCTCGCCACCGAGTGGGCGAAATACGGCATTACCGTGAACGCCATTGCGCCCACGGTGTTCCGCTCCAAGCTCACCGCCTGGATGTTCGGCGACGACGAGCTGGGCCAGGCCACGAGGAAACGCTCCCTCTCGCGCATTCCGCTGGGTCGGCTGGCCGAGGTGGAAGACCTCATCGGCATGGCGCTCTATCTGCTCTCGCCGGCCTCGGATTTCTGCACCGGGCAGGTGATGTACGTCGATGGCGGATACACTGCCGGTTGATCTTCTGGCCCGTCGTCCGGCGCTGGTGGTCGGCGGCGGGCGCATGGGCTTGGCGATCGCGCAGATTCTCGCGGCGGCCGGCATCGCAGTGACGGTGGTCGAGCCGAGCGCGGCTACGCGCGAGACGGCTTACGAGCGGCTCACCCAGATTTTCCGCCTGCAGGCGCTGCCTGAGGAGCGGGCCGCTCTCGTGAAGGTCGTGGCGGATGTCGGCGAGGCGCCATCGGACGTGGCGATCGCGATCGAGGCGGCGCCGGAGAATGTGGAGCTCAAGCGAAGCATATTCGGCGGTCTTGACGAGTTCTGCCCGGCCGACGCGATTCTCGCCACCAATACCTCCGTCATCCCGGTCCGCCGCATTGCTGCCGAAGTGAGAGACAAATCACGCGTGGTCGGCACTCACTTCTGGAATCCGCCTTATGCCGTGCGGCTGGTGGAAGTGGTCAGGAGCGAAGGCACCTCCGAGGAGACGATGGAGCGCACCATCGCGATCATGGCGGCGATAGGGCAGCAGCCGGTGCGCGTGAACAAGGACATTCCCGGCTTCATCGGCAACCGTTTGCAACATGCCCTGAAGCGCGAGGCCATTGCGTTGGTGCAGGCTGGCGTCTGTGATGCGGAAACCGTCGATACCGTGGTGAAGGCGAGCTTCGGCGCACGGCTGGGCGTCATGGGGCCGCTGGAGCAATCCGATCTCGTCGGCCTGAACCTGACACTGGCGATCCATGAGGTCATTCTCCCGGATCTCGATACCAGCAAGGCGCCGCAGAAGCTGCTGGTCGATCTGGTGGCTGAGGGCCACACCGGGGTCGCAACGGGGCAGGGGTTCCGGAGCTGGACGCCGGAGACCCGCGCCGAGCTGCAGACGCGTCTTGACCGTACGCTGGGCAGCAGGAAAGGTGCGAAATCATGAATCAGGCCATGGCTTTCTCCACCTCCCGAAGCGCTGCGCATAGAACGCAGGATAATGTTGGCGCGCTGCCGCTCGCCGCCGTGGTCTATGATAACGGTCGCGAGCGTGATGCGCTGCTGACCCGGGTTGCGGACACGCTCGCCGCGGAGGGATTCAGTCTCGGTGGCGCCGTGCAGTCAAACGTGGACCGTCCGGGCCGGCGAAAATGTGACATGTATCTGCGCGATCTCGTGAGCGGCGAGCAGGTCCTGATCTCGCTTGATCGCGGCAACGAAGCGCGGGGCTGCCGCCTGGACTCCGATGCCTTCGCTCGTGTCAGCTTGTGGGGCGAGCAGGCGTTGGCTGCGGGAATTGATCTGCTCGTCGTCAACAAGTTCGGCAAGGAGGAAACGGAAGGTCGTGGCCTTCGCTCCCTGATCGCCGAGGCGCTGATCGCCGGTATCCCCGTGATCCTGGGCGTCTCCACCCTGAACCTGCCGGATCTCGAGGCGTTCGCGGGCGAGACGGCGCAGAGCCTTGCCCCGCAATGCGAGGCAATCCTCGCGTGGTGCCGGACCGCCATCAAATCCGCATTCGCCGGCTCCTGCGAGTGAGTGGCCGCGAGCCTCACGGCTCAGGCCGCTGCATCACGATCAGTGCATCGAGCGCCATGTCGCCTTCTCCGGCGGGACAGGCGATCACCGGATTGTTGACCTCCGAGAGGCCAAATGGAGCCTTCTCGGCGGCGAATGCGAGATCGCACACGAAAAGAGGCCCGTATGCGCCGCCAAAGCGGCCGTAGCCGGATGCGCCTACACCGCCGAAGGGCATCTGGGCCTCATCATGAACCGTCGAACCATTGATATGGCACATCCCCGAGCGGATCTGACGCGCAACCCGCAATCCGCAAGCTGCATCGCCGGTGAAGACGGCGGCGGAGAGACCGTACTCGCTGTCGTTCGCCACGCGGATGGCATCGGCCTCGTCGAGATTTGCGTCCTCGAGAACGATGAGCGACGCCTTGCCCCCGAGCTCGAGCAGACACGGCTTGAGCTGCTCCGCGCAGCGCCGGGCGATGACTCGACCCACGGCGGTCGATCCCGTGAAGTTGATGCAACGTACGGCCGGATGATCGATCAGTGCGCCCACGACTTCACCGGCATCTTTGGGATCATTGGTGACCAGGTTGACGACCCCTTCCGGGAACCCGGCGCCGGCGAACGCCTCGATGATGAGCTCATGAGTGCGCGGGCAGAGTTCGGAGGCTTTCAGGATCACGGCATTGCCGCAGGCGAGCGGGGCCGCAATGGCGCGTACGCCGAGGATGATGGGGGCGTTCCACGGTGCGATGCCCAGCAGCACCCCAACCGGCTCCCGAACCGACATCGCGAGACAGCCCGGCTTGTCGGAAGGGATGACCTCGCCTCCGATCCGCGTGGTGAGCGCTGCGGCTTCACGCGTCATGCTGGCGGCAAGCATCAGGTTGAACATCGCCCATCCGGCAGTTGCGCCGACTTCATCGGTCATCGCCTGGACGAACTCATCTCGCCGCTGCTCGATCGCCTCGGCGGCTTTACTGAGCACGGCGCGCCTGGCATTCGGCCCCATGTCTGCCCACGCTCTGAATCCGGCTTCGGCCCGGTCGGCTACTGCCCGCGCGTCGGCGGTGGTCATCGCGGTGGCGCTGCTTGCGACGCGACCGGTCACAGGGCTGATTCGTTCCAAACGCATGGGATTCCCCCTGGAGCCGTGAAAGCTATTTGACATAGGTGGTTACTTGCTCAGAGCAAGCAATGCAAGGGCGATTCGGGGAAAATGCGTGCGTGATCAATGATCCGGTGAAAGACCTTCCCGGCTATATGCTTCGGCGCGTGTCGGCGGCGTTCATGGGGAGGCTTGCGGTGCGGCTGACAGGACTTGACCTGCGCCCGGCGGAGGCGACCGTACTTCTGGTGATCGGAGCCAATCCCGGAGTGACGCAGAGCGAGATCGGTCGATTGCTCGGCGTCGCAAGTGCGAACATGACTCCTCTCGTGGCTCGCCTGGCTGATCGAGACTTCATCATCCTCCAGGCGGTTGATGGGCGTTCTCAGGTACTGACGCTCTCCGAGGCCGGTCGACGCATCGCACAGAAAGCCCGGAGCGTCATGGACGATCATGAGGCCGCCCTGCTCTCGCATATCCCCAAAACCGATTGCGCGGCGTTCTTGAGAGCCCTCAATGTGCTCTCGAATCATCTACGCGAATGAATGTACTCGCAGCAAGCTCGCTACCTTCGCACCTGAGCCGCTGCCAAAGTTCCTTCCGATACTGCGCAACGCTCCGCAGCATCGCTCAATCGGGTCCGATCAAGGAGCCACCGGCTCAGGAGCCGTAAGCGCATCGCCGCGGCGGAAAGCGCGCGGTGACATGCCCATCCGTCGCGTGAAGAACCGGCTGAAGTAGGCAGGATCCTCGAAGCCGAGGTGGTACGCAACCTGGGTGACCGACATCGAGGTATAGCGCAGCTGGCGCTCGGCCTCGACGAGCAGGCGCAGGTGCACGAGCTCAAGAGGCGAGTCGCCCGTCAGCGCGAGACAGGCACGCAAGAGGCGCGTCTCCGATATCTGCAACAGGGCTGCATACTCGCCGATCCCGGTATGCTCTCGGAAGTGCTGCTCCACTTGCTCGCGAAAGCGCGCGACGACCTCTCGGTCGGGAGCGTTGATGCTCGAGCCGGTGGGGAAAGGATCAGGTAACAGTCGTTGCAGATTGGCGAGGAGGGCGCTGAGCAGTCCGGAGAGCGCAAGTCGCCGAGCCGGGGCCGACCGGCCGAACTCGCGCAGCAGCATCTCACTGAGGCAGGTCAGGTCCGTCTTGCCGAGCGCCTCCCGGGGAAGGGCCACCGAGACGGTCCGCTCCAGGAGTCCCGGGATGGCAGAAGCTGCACCACTGAAGTCGCCGGTCAGTGCCGAAGCGAAGGAAATGACGGTTCCGACCGTTTCCGGTTGGAAGCGGAAGGCGTGGACCACGCCGGGTGGCACGACGATGGCGGCGGGGGCTCGCAATGCGACGGTCCGAGCGTCCAGCCTCGCCTCGACCCGACCCCGCTCAATCAGGAGCACCTGATGAAGATCCCGGTGTCGATGCGCCCGGATGACCCAGTCATGCAGGCGGCTTCGAGCCGCGATCGTCTCGATGTGCACCAACCGCTCGTCGGGCGGCCGCAGCGGCTCTCCATACAGAAAGAACGCCGGCACAGCGATCGGAGGATCCGGCACCGGCTCTCGCGCGGCTCTACGATGCGGTTCCATGACGGAAAAGTACAAGTTTTGGCAGCACCTGTCCATTCCTCCGCTCTTTCATCTTGCGCACTCTTTGCGGAGGGCGAAGCGTCGCGAGGGGAAATGCCAAAGACTCAGGTTGCGATCCTGGGAGCGGGTCGATCAGGGCTGCTGCTCTCCCAGCTCCTCCATTGTGCGGGAGTGGAGTGCATTGTGCTCGAGCGGCACACGCGCGAGCACGTTGAGCAGCGCATCGGCGCAGGCCTCCTGCAGCGGACGACCGCGGAGCTGCTCAATGAGCCCGGAGTCGGTGAGCGGATGATGCGCGAAGGCCTGATACACGACGGGGTTCTGATGGCATTCGATGGGCGTGTCCAGTTTCGCATGCGCGCTTGGGGCGTAAATGACGCCAACGCCGGCTAGTGGTTTGGCCGGAGATTCCCATGTGTAACGACCAGTCAAGTACCCGATCGATCGAGCCAATCCTTTCTCAGTTCCGCCAAGCTTGGACCGGCTGACCAGATCCTCTCAAAAGGCGCATGAGCACCATCCTTTCCCTGACTCTGAATGGCCGCAAACGCACCGACCTGGTGACGGACAACCTGCTGCTGATCGATTATCTGCGGGACATCGCCGGGCTCAAGGGGACGAAATGCGGTTGCGATGGCGGCGAATGCGGCGCCTGCACCGTGCTCATCGATGGTGAGCCGCAGCACGCCTGCCTCACGCTGGCGGTTCGCTGCGAGGGCCGCAATGTCGAGACCATAGAAGGCATCGGACACCCCGGCCGCCTGTCGCCTCTGCAGCAGGCCTTCCGGGACAAACTCGGCGCCCAGTGCGGCTTCTGTACCCCCGGGATGATCATGGCGGCCGAGGCACTGCTGCGGCGCAATCCCCGGCCGGACGAGGCGGAGATTCGCGCCGCGCTGTCCGGCAACCTCTGCCGTTGTACGGGCTATGTCAAGATCGTCGAGGCGGTCCAGGAGGCCAGTCGAGACTGCCGTCCTGAGGTCGCCCAACCCCAGGGGCTTGCCCATGCCATCGGGCGTCCTCTGCCCTTGATTGACACCGTGGAAAAGGTGACCGGAGGGGCCGCCTATACCGCGGACCTTCCGGCGCAAGCACTGGTCGGGCGTATTTTCCGCAGCCCCTACGCGCATGCCGAGATCCTCGAGGTCGATGTCTCGGCCGTGCGCGCGCTGCCCGGTGTTGTCGCCGTGATCACCGGCGCCGACTGCGACAAGGCTTTCGGGGTTCTGCCCATCACGATGAATGAGCCCCCGCTGGCGCGCGGGCGCGTCCGCTATCGTGGCGAGCCTGTCGCGGCGGTCGCAGCCGTCGATCCGGACATCGCCGAGCACGCGTTGCAGCTCGTTCGGTTGAAGGTACGTGAACTCCCGGCCTGCTTCACCTCGCAGGAAGCGCGTGCCCCGGGGGCCGTACCGCTGCACGACAAGCACCCGGACAACGTTCTTCGTGATGTTCATGACGAATTCGGCGACGTCATGGCGGGCTTCGCGCAGGCGGCGCTGGTTCGTGAAGAGCGCTATCAGTGCGCCGAGGTCGTCCATGCCCAGATCGAGCCGCACGCCACCCTCGCCCAATATGACCCGGAGCGGCAGCGTCTCACGGTATGGAGCGTAACGCAGGTCCCGTATTATCTGCATCTGATGCTCGCGCGCTGCCTCGAGCTCGACGAGTCCCGCATCCGCGTCATCAAACCCTTCATCGGCGGCGGCTTCGGCGCGCGGGTGGAGGTTTTGAACTTCGAAGTCGTCAACGCGCTGCTGGCGCGCGCCGCCGGCGGGACAGTGCGGATGAATCTGACGCGCGAGGAGACATTTCTCACCCATCGCGGCCGGCCCCAGACCGACATTCGGCTCAAATTGGGGATGAGCGCCGAGGGCAGACTGACCGCGGCCGAGTGCGAGGTGGTGCAACGAGGCGGCGCCTATGCCGGCTACGGCGTTGTGACCATTCTCTATGCCGGTGCCCTCCTGCACGCCTTGTACGACATTCCGGCGGTGAAATACGACGGTTATCGGGTCTACACCAACACACCGCCCTGCGGCGCCATGCGCGGCCATGGCTCGGTCGATGTTCGCTATGCGTTCGAGAGTCTGCTCGATGCCATGGCCGAGGAGCTCGGCCTCGATCCTTTTGCGGTGCGTCGCGCCAACCTGCTCAAGACCCCGGTCCAGACCGCCAACGGCATCGTCGTCAATTCCTACGGACTGCCGCAATGCCTCGACCGGGTGCAGGCAGCGAGCGGCTGGCAGGCGAAGAAAGGCCGGTTGCCGCCCGGAGGTGGTATCGGCATGGCCTGCTCGCACTACGTAAGCGGTGCCGGCAAGCCCATCCACCGTACCGGCGAGCCGCATGCCGTGGTGGAGATGCGTCTCGATTTCGACGGAGGCATCACCGTTTTGACGGGCGCCGCCGATATCGGACAAGGCTCCTCTACCATCATGGCGCAGATCGCAGCAGAGGTTCTCGGCGTCGATCTTGGGCGCATCCGGGTCATCGCCGCCGACAGTGCCCTGACTCCGAAGGACAATGGCTCCTATTCGTCGCGGGTGACCTTCATGGTGGGCAACGCCGCGATTGAAGCCGCACGCAGACTTCGCGACGTCCTGGTGCAGGCGGTAGCGAAACTGCTCGATGCGGATCCGGCACAGATCGAATGCTTCGGAGAGCGGTTTGCCGTCGCGGGCAGGGAGGATGCCGGCCTTGCGTTCCGCGAGGCCGTCGCAGCGGCTCTGGCGGATGGAGGAAGCATAACGACCAAGGGCACCTTTACGGTGCCGCTCGAATACCAGGGGGGCAGGCACCGCGGTGGAGCGGTGGGTTCCACGATGGCGTTGAGCTATGCGGCGCAGGTGGCCGAAGTCGAGGTCGATGTCGATACCGGCACGGTCCGTGTCAAGAAGATCTGGGTCGCCCATGACTGCGGCCGTGCTCTGAACCCGCTCGCCGTGGAGGGACAGGTTCAGGGGGCGGTCTGGATGGGCATGGGCCAAGCGCTCGGTGAGGAAACCCGTTACGAAAAAGGACTTCCGCTGCACGCGAGTCTGCTCGGCTACCGGGTGCCGACCGCCGCCGAATCCCCGCCGATCGAAGTGCATATCGTCGAGTGCCTCGATCCGAATGGGCCCTTCGGCGCCAAGGAAGCGAGCGAGGGGTCGCTCGCCGGTTTCCTGCCGGCGGTGACCAATGCCGTGGCCGATGCGATCGGCCTGCGCATGACCGAGCTGCCGATCACTCCGGATCGCATTCTTGAGGCGCTGACCCGCAAACAACGCGACATGCGGCAGCGCGATATCCGCCGGACTGCCCGCGGAGCGGCACCATGACGCTGCCCGAGTTCCAACTGGTTCGGCCATCGAGCCTTTCGGAAGTGTTCGCCGCGCGGCGCACCTATCGCGGCGCTCGACTGATCGCCGGCGGCACCGACCTCCTTCCAAATCTTCGCCACGGCATTGGTGAGGCTCCGGCGCTCATTGACCTCACCGCTGTGCCGGGCCTGCGGGATATCGCGGTCGAGCCGTCGGGCCTGCGCATCGGGGCCGCGGTGACGCTCGAGCGCCTGTCGACCGATCCTTTGATTGCCCTGCATGCACCCGCCCTGGCGGAGGCGGCGCAGCAAATCGCTGGTCCCGCGCACCGCTCGGTCGCAACGCTCGGCGGTAACCTCTGTCTCGATACGCGTTGCATCTACTACAACCAAAGCGCCTGGTGGCGGCAAACCAACGGCTTCTGTGTCAAGCATCGCGGTGAACGCTGCCATGTCGCACCGGAGGGGAACCGCTGCCGCGCGGCCTACAGCGGCGACACGGCGCCGGTGCTGCTAGCGCTGGGCACGACGGTCGAGCTCGGTGATGGGACGGGGACCCGCTGGGTGGATCTCGACAGCATTTTCCAGGAAGACGGCGCCGCCCACCTTCGACTCGGCGACAACGAGGTACTGCTCGGCGTACGGGTGCCGGTCCACTCGGGGCTCGTCGCGGCGTATGAGAAGGCGCGCGTGCGCGGGGCGATCGATTTCCCGCTCGCCGGCGTGGCCGTGGCGTTGCGTCGTGAAAAGGATCAGTTGGCCGATCTGCGCATCGCGGTGACAGGCACGAATTCGCGGCCGGTCCTGTTGAAGGAATGCGGGGCGTTGGTCGGTCTTTCGATTGATAAAGAGGTCCTGCAGCAGATTGACAAGCTGGTGCAAAGGCAGGTCAAGCCGATGCGGACGACACTGACACCCGCGCACAGCCGGCGCCGCATGGCGGCGGCGCTGGCCGTCCGGCTCGCGCGTCGCCTTTGGGACGGGTAATACAGCTCCGGGGAGTGAAGTCATGAGCGCCGACCACGGTGCGCCATCCCGATCGCTGTGCAATGCGGCAGACGAGATTCTTGGCCCGCCGCTAGCGCGAGGGCAGGGCGGCGATGTGGCGATTCTGTGTGGCGACGCCAGGATCACCTTCCACGAGCTGAATTGCACAGTGAATCGCTTCGCAGCCGCATTGCGGCCCTATCTGGCGAAAGGAGACAGGGCGGTCCTCCTTCTCAAGGACAGTCCCGTCTTCATCGCCGCGCACCTCGGTATCATGCGCAGCGGGGGAGTCGCGGTTGCCATCAGCACCCGATCGACCGCCAAGGATCTGGCCTTGGTGATCGAGGATGCGCGCCCCAGGATTTTGCTGCTGGATGAGGAATTCCTAGGGACCTACGAGCAGGCGGTCGCATCGTGCGCGCACGTTCCGGAGCTCATCGGCGTGCGTGGCCAGGGCAAGGCCGGCATGCGCTCGATCGAAGACATGCTTGCCGAGGGGATGGACGAGTTCCCGTCCGCATGCACGACAGCGGACGATATGGCTTTCTGGTTCTACACCTCGGGGACCACCGGGACGCCCAAAGCGGCTATTCACTGTCACGGCGACGTCGTCGTCGCGGATTGGTACATGCGGGCCTTCGGCTTCGGGCCAGGTGAGCGCGTGTTCTCCACATCCAAGCTGTTTTTCGTCTTTTCCTTTGCCCACGTCGTGATCGGAGCGCTGCGCACGGGCGCAACCATCATCCTTTACGAGGGCTGGCCGAACGGCGATGCCGTTGCCCACCTCGTGGAACGCTTTTGCCCGACCCTGATGTTGAGCGTCCCGGCGTTCTACCGCACGCTGCTGCGCGAGGACCATGCCTGCGGGAACAGCTTCAAAACCGTCCGCTGCTATCTGTCGGCGGGCGAATCACTGCCGGAGAGCCTCTATCACCGGTGGCGCGAAGCGACCGGTGTCCCCATCGTCGAGGGCATCGGCACCACTGAGACCATCTTCCTTGCGGTCGGGGGCACGCCCGATCATCATCGGCCGGGCGCCACCGGCAAGCCATTCCCCTACGTCGAAGCATCGCTTCTCGACTTCGACGATCAACCGCTCTCTGCGGAGAATGCGTCAGGCATCCTCTGGGTCAAGACGGCCTCACTGTGCCGCGGCTATTGGCAGCAGCCGGACAAGACGAGAATGGCCTTCAGGAATGGATGGTACCGCACCGGTGATGTATTCACCGTCGACCGTGATGGCTGGTGGCATCATCAGGGCCGCAGCGACGATCTGCTGAAAATCTCCGGACAGTGGGTCAGCCCCGCCGAAATAGAGGAATGCGCTCGGGCGGTCCCGGGCGTCGCCGATGCGGTCGCGGTGGGCGCAGCCGACGGGGACGGACTGGTCCGGCTTACCCTGTTCCTGGTGGCTGTCGGCGGGGAGGAGGACGCAGTGCAAACAAGGGTGCAGGAGAAGCTCCTGGCCACTCTCTCCCGGTACAAATGTCCGCGGCGAATTGTCTTTGTCGATGCCATTCCGCGCACCGCGACCGGCAAGGCGCAGCGGTTTCGCTTGCGGGAGTGGACCGTCAGGAACCTGCTGGCGGGGCTGCTGCGCGTCCTGCAACTTGATCCAGTCAGCGTCGAGGAAAACGCACCGGTTCTCTTGCGCGACATGCGGCGAAGATGTGCGGCGTGTCAATGTCAGGATCGCTGCGCGGCAGATCTCGATCTTGATGTCATATCGTCGACATTTCAGGACTACTGCCCGAATGCGGATATTTTGCGCTCCTTGCGCATCAGCTCATCGCTGAACTGACGGTCTCTGCGGCTTTTCGGCGCATATCATTGCCCCCCGCAGAAGGTCGCCTGTGTAGGAATCTGTGAATCACGGAGATTTGGCCATTATAGACAGGACGGTTGCACGCCACCGCGCCTGCACTGTGGCAGTACGTACCGGCCGGGAGCGAATCCAGACAATGGACATCCGGGATCGTCGGACGATCTGATGATCATTGGCGCCGGAGAGTGGCGGCAGCGGATGGCGAGGCGCGGCTCAACCGCCGATGTAGTACATCTCAATCTTGCGATGTTCCGGCTCCGCGCGCTCCAGCCGCCCTCGCAGCTCGCTGTAGCGGTCCGCACGGTCATTCCAGGCCGCGCGAATCATGCGCAGCAGCCCTGCGTCGTCGACGCCGGCGCGAAGCGCGGCCCGCAGGTCGAGGCCTTCGGTGGCGAACAAGCACGTGTAGAGCCTGCCTTCCGAAGAGAGCCGCGCGCGGTTGCAGCCGCTGCAAAACGGCTGCGAGACCGATGAAATGAAGCCGATCTCCCCGGCTCCGTCCGCGAACGCCCAGCGTCTTGCGACCTCGCCACGATAATTCTCGGACAGTGGCCGGATCGGCCAGCGTGCGTTCACGCGGGCAACCAGTTCGCGGGACGGTACGACCATATCGGGCCGCCATGCGTTGCGATTGCCGACGTCCATGAATTCGACGAATCGCACGATCACCGGTCGTCCGCGAAATCGCTCGACCAGGCCGAGCACCGTGTGATCGTTTACGCCGCGGATGACGACCGTGTTGATTTTCACCGGTGCGAGGCCGGCTGCTATCGCCGCCTCGATGCCCTCGAGGACCTCATCGAGCGTGGCAAAGCCACCGCTCATGCGCTCGAATACCTCTTGATCGAGCGCATCGAGGCTGACGGTCACCCGCCTCAGGCCGTTCGCATACAGATCGGCCGCATGCTGGTGCAACAGCACGCCGTTGGTCGTCAGGGCGATGTCCTCGATGCCGCTGATTGAGGACAGATCGCCGATCAGGTCGCCGAGATTGGTCCGCAGAAGCGGCTCGCCGCCCGTGAGACGGAGCTTGCGCACGCCGAGGCTCGCAAACAGCCGGGACACGCGCACGATCTCCTGGAACGACAGGCGCTGCTGTGATTCCAGGAAGCGGTATCCGTCGTGATACGCGTCTTTCGGCATGCAGTACAGGCAGCGGAAGTTGCATCGGTCCATCACCGAGATGCGCAGATCGCGCAAGGGGCGTCCGAGCCGGTCGACCGGATGGAGATGGCTGTGAATGGGATGTACGTTGCTGTCCATGATCTGTCCGGTTACCGGCGTTGGACCGAGGTGATGCGTCCTTGCGGCTGGGTGTTTGGACCGCCAGGAAACTCGCCGATATCGTCGGTTCCGGCGGTGCGCTGCGTGATCAACCAGTTGGTCCTCGACATGTCTGGAGGAGCACGTGGAGAATGAATCCAGGTCCCAATCCTCCTCCCGCCTCCTCGCGTTGGCAAGTAACAATCCCATGTGACAAGAAACAGACAGGCGCCAGGCAGATCGACTGGCCACTGCGGCGATATGATGGCTCCCTTATGGCCGCAGCTCTTGTGCAATTCGTAGTGGACCGCTTCGTCACGTTGAGGGGGGCTCGTTTCGCTGGCCGCAGTGCTGCGCAGCGGGCTAAACGGCGCTTTCTTTCTGGTAATCTGATCATGTTGCAGAATGCGCCAGACAGTTGATAAAATGCGCCATCAATTGCCATTAGCAGCATTCATGGCGGCTCCTCGTGAGGCTCCGGTCGCGGGCAATGCGACGATCCGGGCCAGCGTGTTCTCCCTGATCGTCGATGGGCTGGCGAGCTGCAATCTTCCAATCGATCAGCTGCTCGTCGGACACATCGAGCCCGGCCAGCTTGCCGATCCTTATTGCGAGCTGGACCTTCGCCGTTACGTTGCTGCATTCGAAACCGCTGCGGTATTGGCGCGTGATCCATTCTTCGGGCTGCGACTGGGTCAGGAGGTCGAGATCGAGCAATTCGGCCCACTCGGCATCGTCATTCTCGCGGCGGGCACGCTCGCCAAGGCCATGTGCGCCTGGGCGCGCTACTCGAGCACTTGGCAGAGCGGAACTGTCACCGAAGTCGTGCCGAAGGGCGATGTGTGGGAGTGCGTCTATCAGATCTCCGACGACACCATTCGGCCCAGGCGCCAGGACACGGAGTTCACCCTTGCCCTGGTGTGCCGCCTGTTCCGTGGAACGCTCAGTCGGCAGTGGGCGCCTCTCGGCATCCAGTTCGAGCACGCGGCGCCGGAAGGCCTTGGGACCTCGGCGGCGCGGCGACTCTATCAGCGCGCGTTCCGTTGCCCGGTGGAGTTTGGCTGCACATCCAATCGGATCCTGGTCGACCACGGCGACCTCGACGTGCCTACCGTGGGCGCCTATCACGGGCTGGCGCCTCATGTCGAGCATCTGCTGCAGACGCTGGAGCATCCGGATCACGCGCCGGAGCGGCTGAGCGAGCGCGTCACGCGCGTGATTCGCAATCGCTTGGGCAACCAGCCCGTCACCGTGCCGGGCGTCGCTTCGGCGCTGGGCCTGTCTGCGCGCACGCTGCAGCGACGACTGGAAAGCGAGGGGACCTCCCTGCGGATCCTCATCCGGGACTGTCGTCGCAGTCGCGCCGAGGCCATGCTGGCAGACCCTAGGCGGCAAGTGACGGCCGTCGCGCACAGCCTGGGGTACGCCGGTACTGCCGTGCTGAGCCGCGCCTTCAAAGGGTGGACCGGCGCGCCGCCGCGGACTTTCCGGCGCAAGTCTCCTGTGTGATCGTGATGCTTGCGGACAACGATGAATCTGGCGTAATCGATGAGTTTTTTGGCGTAATCTGCAAAATCAGGATCGCGGAATTTGCCATCCTCGCTCGGATGCCCGCATTGCTTTCGTAAGGCCCATGTCACTCGAGCAGAGCTCTGGCACCACCCATCGCCTGCGCGCTGGCGCGGTGGGCGTTGGCGCCGTTACATTCTTTGTCGTCTCGGCAGCCGGACCCATGGTGGCCATTGCCGGGGGATTCCCGGTCGGGATGATGCTCGGCGATGGCGCGGGCATGCCGGCGATGCTGCTGATCTGTGTGGCCATTCTGCTCGTGTTCGCAGCGGGCTATACCGCGATGGCCCGGCACGTGATCACGGCGGGCGGGTTCTACGCCTTTGCTGCGCGCGGCCTGGGCGGTGTCGCCGGTGGCGCCGCCGGCCTGGTGGCGGTGGTGGCTTACAACGCGATGCAGGTGGGTATTTACGGGATGTTCGGCACCGCGGCGCGGGCGCTATTGCTGCAGTACGCGGGTATCGACCTGCCCTGGTATCTCTACGCTCTGTTGGCTGTGGCGATCGTCGCCGTCCTGGGATACCGGCAGGTCGATCTGTCGGCGAAGATTCTCTCCGTCCTGGTCATCTGTGAATACATCGCGGTGTTGATCCTGGACGTGGCGATCCTTGGCGACGGCGGCGCGCACGGCGTCACGCTGGTCTCCTTCACGCCGGCCGTCGCGCTCAGCGGATCGCCCGCGATCGCGATCCTGTTCTGCTTTGCGGGCTTCATGGGCTTCGAAGCGACCACGATATACGGCGAGGAGGCGAAGGACCCCGAGCGCACCATCCCCCGGGCCACCTATCTTTCTGTCCTGCTCATCGGGGGCTTTTATGCCTTCTCGCTCTGGTGCCTGGTGGTCGGGGCGGGCGCGGGTCAGCTGGTTGCGCATCTGCGATCGCTTCCCGATCCGACGCGCTTCCTGTTCGACATGGCCGACCGTTACGTAGGCCGATGGCTGTCGGCGGTCATGAGCGTGCTGTTCGTCACCAGTGTATTTGCAGGTCTCCTGGCCTTCCACAACGCGGCGTCCCGATACTTTTACGCCCTTGGCCGCGAGGGGCTGCTGCCGGCCCGGCTCGGCCGTACCCATTCCCGCCATGCCAGCCCACACGTCGGCTCGGTCACGCAGTCCGTGATCGCCGCAATCCTGGTGACACTGTTCGCCCTCGCGGGCGCGAATCCAGTGCTGACTCTGTTTTCCTGGCTCACCAATGTCGGCACGCTGGGCGTGATTGCGCTCATGGCGCTCGCGTCCCTGGCGGTGCCCGGGTTCTTCGCCCGACGAGGGGGATCGCTGCTGCGCACCCGGATCGGGCCGCTCGCGGCCGCTACGGCGCTGCTGATCGTGTTGGTGTTGGCCATCGTGCACTTCGATGTGCTGACCGGCTCGACCGGCGTATTGAGCATACTGCTGCCGGCCAGCGTGCCGGTCGCCGCCTGTCTCGGTGCGCTGCGCGCCTGGCACCTGCGTCGGACCGATCCCGATCGCTATCGTGGCCTTGGCTTCGGTCTGTCCGAGGCCTCGGGCTGAACGCTCATGAGCCCGGGCAGGATTTCCGCCCGGACACGGTGCGACCGCGGTGGGACGGGCAATCCGCCGCCGGCTCGCCGCGCCACTACAATGGCGCGGCGGCTTGCTTCTTGACCGCAGCTACGTTTGCGTCGATGTGGTGCTCGATGTGCGCGATCTGCTCGGACGTCAGGTGCCGGTACTTGCCCAGCGCCTCAAGGTACTCCTTGACCGGGGCCGGCTTCTCGACCGGGCGCGTCAGCTTAAGACCCGCTTCCGGTGTGTACTCCCAAAGCAGAACAAAATTGCTCTCGACCGCCTTGCGGGCAACTTCGATGTTCTTCCGCGACGGGAAGCGCCAACCGGTCGTGCACGGGGAATACACATGCAGATAGGCAAAGCCGCGCTTGGAGGCCTGCAGCGCCTTATCGAGCTTGGCGTAAAAGTCCGCCATGAACGCCGTCGATGCCGTCGCGACGTAGGCGCACCTGTGCCCGACCATGAGCAACGGCAGGTTCTTGGCATCCTGGCTCTTTCCGGGCGATTCGCGGCCAACCGGTGTCGTGGTGGTCCACGCCCCGTACGGCGTGCAGCTCGAGCGCTGCATGCCCGTGTTCATGTAGCCCTCATTGTCAATGACGAGGAAGAGCATCTCCTCGCCGCGCTCGGCCGCACCGGATAGCGACTGGAAGCCGACGTCCGCCGCGCCGCCATCGCCGGCCAGCGCCAGCGCGGTGACCTCCCGGCCTTTGCGCTTGTAGAAGCGCTTGACCCCGGCGAGCATCGCAGCGGTGTTGGTCAAGAGCGGGTGGAATACCGGCACCTTGGTGCCGGTCGTGCCATTGTAGCCGACCGCGCCCATTCCCGGGACACAGCCGGGCGGCGCCGCGAGCACGGTGTTCGGTCCGACGCGGCGCAGCGTGTGCCGCATCAGCAGCTCCGTATTGCATCCCTGGCATCCTGCGAGTCCGGGCACGAACAGATCCTCGAGCGTGCCGACCTCGTTGTAGATGCGAGCCGTGGTCAGGTACTCGAGCGCGCCATTATTGCAGGCACGAACGCAGGCCGGATCGCCGCCGCACTGGTCACACTTGACGACGTGGCCGGCCGCTTCGTCGAGGACGATGCCGGCATAGCTGCATCCCACGGTGCACAGCAGGCAATTGACGCACTTCTCGTGATCCCAGCCGATCACTCCGGTGTCGGCGTCCTTGCTCAGCGCGGCCGCCGGGCAGCTCTGTACGCATTCGGGGTCCGCGCACTGTCGGCACATTGCAAGCTCGAAGCGGCCAGTCTCATCCCCGAGCACCTCGAGACGAGCGCGCCGCGGCGAGTCCGAGGCGGCCTTCGCCCGCGCGCACGCGATCATGCAGTCCCTGCAGCCGTCGCAGCGGTCGGCGTGAAAGGCAATCGTGCTGTAGGCAGGCACCGTACGCTCCTCAGCGCCAGAGGCGCGACATCAGCTCTCGTCCAGCCTCCCGGGGCTGTGCCAGGAACCGGTCGCGCAGGGGGGTCAGGTCGGTGCGGCGCCGGATGAGCTGCCACATGACGCCGGCATCAAGCGGAATATTGATCGCAAAAATGCCGTGCAACCGCCCTTCGTCGAGAATGATCTTGAGGTAGCGCTCGGAATCGGCCTCGCTGCGTACGACGATCTGCGCGCCGGCTGGTGCGGCGCCGCTGCCGACCGACACCGCGTGGCGCCCGAAGTAACTGTAGGTATTGAGCGGCACGGCTCCCCGGTAACCCTGGAGGGCCGGATCGCCGGCCATGGCCATGCCGGCAATGCGTCCTTGCTCGACCGCGTTCGGCAGGATGCCGTTGAGCACCGGCCGCGCATCGTAGAAATTTGCCGCCTGAGCCACATCGCCGGCCGCCCAGACGTCTTCGGCGCTGGTACGCATCGATCCGTCGACTACGATGCCACGGTCACAGCGAATCTGAGAGCCGGCCAGGAAGTCGACCACCGGTGCGACGCCGGCACCGACCACCAGCAGATCGCCCGACACGGGCGGGCGGTCCTGGAGCCGGAGCACGAAGCCCTGCGGCCCCGAGTCGGCCGACACGACGCGCGTGTTGGTATGGATCGTCACATGCCCGTCACGCTCGAATGCCCGAGCGACGATCGCAGCGGCATCGGCATCGAAATATCCGGGCAGAATCTGATCCTGCAGCTCGATGAGCGTCACGCGGGCGCCCCCCTTGGAAAGGTTCTCGGCCGCGTGCATGCCGATGAGGCCGGCACCCAGCACGATTGCGTGGCGGGCTCGCGGCAGCGCGGCGCGCAGTCGCAGCGCGTCATCAAGCGTGCGCAGCACGTGATAGGGCAGCGCCTCGAGGCCCGGGACAGGCGGTATCACCGGTCGCGCGCCGGTCGCGAGCAGCAGCTTGCCGAACTGGAGCCGGCTGCCGTCATCGAGTTCTGCAACCCGGCTGGCCGGCTCGACCCGCACCAGAGCGCGCCCGCGACGGTACGTGGTCTGCTCGCATGCAAAGTACGCATCATCCCGCAGGAATATTCGATTGGGGTCCGACCGGCCGGACACGACGTATGGCAGAACCGTCGGCGAGTAAGGCAACTGCCGATCCCGGCCGACAACGGTCAGTGATCCGTCGGCGTCCAGGAGGCGGATGGCATGCATGGCCGCGAGCGCGGCGTGGCTCGCGCCCGCGATCAGGTAGTCTGTTCGTTCCATCCCCATAGTCTTGGCGATCTCACTCTTGCGCGTTCAGCCATACGGTATCCCTCGGACCGGTGCTTCGCAGTTGTCGGACCGTCTCGATGACCGACTCGAACTGCTCGACGGTCAGGTCGGCGCCTGCCAGGCCGCCGATGAAGGACTGCGACGGCACCGCCGGCGTGATCCCATGCAGGGCGGTCAGCACCTCCCGGTACAACGGTCCGCAGCTCCAAGCGAAATCGACCGAGCGATCAACGACGCCGAAGGCGCCGTGTCCCCGCAGGGCCTCCGCGACCGCCGCGGCCGGAAATGGCCGGAAGGTCTTGACCTTGACCAGACCCACACGCCGGCCTCGCTCGCGCGCCGCGTCGACGGCGTCCTTGGCGGCGCCGGTCATCGAGCCGAGCGTCACGATCGAAAATTCCGCATCGTCCATCCGATACCGCTCGATCAGTGGTGAGTGGTAGCGGCCAGTGAGACGTCCCCACTCCTCGTGCGCTTCGCTGATGGCATCGAGCGCGTGGCGCATGCCTGCGCATTGGCCGCGGCGATATCGTACGAACATTGACGGTCCTGCCCCGCCGGCGCCGCCGGTCAGTGGGTCGACGGCCATCGGCCGCTCGGGGTCGAGCGCCACATGCCAGTTCACCTCGGGTGCCCCGAGGAACCTGTCGACCACGTCCTGGTCAGGCAGCTCGACGCGAGCCGTTCCGTAGGAAAGATAGTTGCCGTCATGGCAGACGTTCACCGGCAACATGACATCGTGTCGCTCAGCGACACGGTAGGCGATGATCACGGTATCGAGCACTTCCTGTACGGTCTCGCAGTAAATCTGGACCCAGCCGGCCTCGCGCACTGACATCGCATCCTGATGACCGCCCCACACGCTTTGTGGTGTCAGCGTGTCGCGGGTGACGATCGACATCACGATGGGCAGGCGCATACCTGGGGTGCGCAGGTACGGCTCGAACATGAAGGCGAGTCCCGGACCCGAGGTCGCGGTAAAGGTGCGCGCACCGGCCAGCGCGGCGCCCTGCAGGACCGACAGCACGCTGTGCTCACCTTCGGCGTCGACAAGCTCGGCCTCCAGCCGGCCCTCGGCAATGAACTTCGCGAGATACTCCACCAGCGACGACTGCGGCGTGATCGGGTACACGGCCACCATGTCGACGCGCGCCAGCGCGACCGCCAGCGCCGCCGCCTCGTTACCATCGCAAACCAGGAATCGCCGCTGCGGGGCCAGCGGCTGCACCGCGGACATCAGCCTCCCTCCTCGACCATGGTGATGGCACGGTGCGGACACTCTTGCGCACAGATGCCGCAGCCCTTGCAGGTTGCAAGGTCGACGTCGAACCACGCAGGCCTTTCGACCACGCACTGCACTGGACAGTAGAGCCAGCAGATCGCGCACTTGACGCACTTCGCGCGGTCGACGACCGGCCGCAGGCTCCGCCAGTCCCCGGGCAGCAATGGGCTCGCCCGGGTTGCGATCGGACACAGATCGTTCGGGATCTGCTGCTCGTCGAAAAACGGCCGCGACTGGCGGATCACGCGGCGGCCTCGCCCGCAAAGCGGTGCACGACAGTCTCCTCATACCCGCGCCGCAGCGCCCGGATGTTCTGCTCGAGCCCTGCGTCGCGGAACTCCGATTCCGCGAGCGCCCACTCGAGGGCGCCGAGCGATACGAGTCCCGTGGTGCGCGCAAATGCGCCCAGCATGATCGTGTTTGTGATTGCGCGCCCAAAGAGCGCCAGCGCGATCGAGACGGCATCGCATAACCCGACAGCGACCACGGACTGCGGCCGCCTGAGCTCATCCATGGTCCTGCCCGTCGCCTGCACCAGCGTGCCGTTGGGACGAATGCCGGCGAAAATGTCGATGGACCGGGATACCGTCGGATCGATGCAGATGATGCAATCCGGATGATAGATATTCGTCATTCGACGGATCTCGTGGCTATCCATGCGCAGGTAGGCTGCTACCGGGGCGCCGCGGCGCTCAAAGCCGAAGGACGGTATGGCGACCGCGAACTTCTCTTCGGCGACGATCGCGGCGGCCAGGATCGTGGCGGCCAGCACGGTTCCCTGTCCGCCGCGGCCATGGAGTCGCACTTCATGCATCGGTGCCGCCTGTGCAGTCATTCTTCGGTGCAGCGCGCCAGCGGGCTGCACCCCCAGGCAGATATCGTGCGACGTCTCTCCGAATCATAGGCGTAATATAGTACGAGATTACCTTAATAGCGAGCCCGATCTCTCCCCAGCCAGCGAGAACTCGAGCGCGACCGCGAGGTGCCGATGCGGGCCGGCCCACTGAGGCGCGGGGCCGCCGGCAGCAGGTCGTCCAGGCTGTTTCCGCAGTTTGGGAAGGCCCGGCAGACTAGAAGAGGGCTGCAGCCAGCGCCCCCCCCGGGCTGCGCGAGAGGCTTCTAGAGGCGCTTGCGGCGGTCGATCACACGCGCAGCCTTGCCGGTCGAGCGCGCAATCGTGCCCGGTGTCGTGACGGTCACCGCGACCGTAACGCCGATCATGTCCTTGATGTGGCGGGCGAGCAGGTCGGCTTGCGCGATCCGGGTTGCCTCATCGGCGTGCTCCGGCGTGGCCTCCACCAGAACGCGCAGCTCGTCCATGCGGCCTTCGCGCGTGAGCTCGATCTCGTAATGAGCGGAAAGACCGTCGCAACGCAGAATCTGCTCCTCGATCTGTGTCGGAAAGACATTGACGCCGCGCGCGATCATCATGTCATCGGACCGGCCGGTGATTTTTTCCATGCGCCGCATGCTGCGCGCGGTGCCGGGAAGGAGCCGGGTGAGGTCCCGCGTCCGGTAACGGATCACCGGCATGGCTTCCTTGGTGATCGAGGTGAACACCAGCTCGCCAAGCTCGCCATCCGGTACCGGCACGCCGGTCTCGGGATTGATGATTTCCGGATAGAAGTGGTCTTCCCAGATGTGCAGGCCGTCCTGGGTCTCGAGACACTCGCAGGCAACGCCCGGACCGATGACCTCCGAGAGCCCGTAAATGTCCACCGCCTGCATCTGCGCCGCCTGCTCGATTTCCTGACGCATGGCGTTGGTCCAGGGTTCGGCGCCGAAAATGCCGATTTTCAGGGAGCTTGCGCGCGGATCGAGCCCGGCTGCCCGGAATTGATCGATCAGCGCCAGCATGTAGCTGGGCGTCACCATGATGATGTCGGGCTTGAAGTCGTTGATGATCTGGACCTGCCGCTCCGTCATGCCGCCGGAGACGGGCACCACCGTGCAGCCGAGGCGCTCTGCGCCGTAATGGGCCCCCAGGCCGCCGGTGAACAGACCATAGCCGTAGGCAACGTGCACCGTCATGCCGGGGCGTCCGCCGGCGCCCCAGATCGAGCGGGCCACTACGGTGGCCCAGGTCTCGATATCATTTTTGGTATAGCCGACGACCGTCGGCTTGCCTGTCGTGCCCGAGGAAGCATGAATACGGGCGATCTCGGTGCGCGGGACCGCGAACATGCCGAATGGATAATTGTCGCGCAGGTCCTTTTTGGTGGTGAACGGAAACTTGGCGAGGTCCGCAAGGTCGCGAAAATCTTCCGGACTCACGCCGCGTTCATCAAACGCCTTGCGATAGTGCGGCACGTGCTCATAGGCGTGGCGCAGGCTCCACTTCAGACGCTGTCTCTGCACGCTGGCGATCTCGTCGCGCGAGGCGACCTCGATGGCCTCGAACGCGTTCGCAGTCGGTGAACGCTTACGGCTCATTCGGTTCGGGCTCCCGGCCATGAGATTCTCCCCCAGGCATTTATTCCGGGCCATTCGCGCCACAAAGAGCGCGTGAGGCGGACCGCCGGCGCTGCGGCCGTGCGGCGTCGACAAGGTGCTGAGGTCAGCATAATTCGCATCGTCTTCACTTGCTCTTTGTACCAGCTCACCGGTTTTTCCGCGGGAATTACTCCTCGATCGACAGCCGGGAATGACGGCTGTTCCCGTCGATGGCTCGTGCGGTCTCGACACGGCGGCTGTCGAAGCGGCACGCCAGGGCGAGGCAGGTACGCTGCGCCTCGCCATCGAGGGGTACGGTCCACGCGCCACATTCGCCCCCCCCCCGCAACCGTACTTCGTTCCTCGGAGTCCGGCAATATCCCACGGATCACCCATCAGCCGACCTGTCGTTCTCCGCGGATGGGCTGAGACTGCGACCATCACGCTCGGGTCGCAGACTCAACGCTCAACCTAAACCAGTATTATCGTACCATTATACGCAGAAGCATTCAATCGAAACGCCGCGCCCGTGCGCCCTGGCACAGGGTGAGACACCTCTCAACGCAGATTGACCCAGGTGGTCTTGAGCTGGACGTATTTGTCGAGCGCGTGCAGCGATTTGTCCCGACCGAAACCCGACAGCTTTCGGCCACCGAACGGCACAGTGATATCATGGGCATCATCCGCGTACGCATTGACCGCCACGCTTCCCAGCCGCAATCTGCGCGCCAAGGTATGTGCGCGGGTCACGTCGCGTGTCCAGACGCCGCCCGATAGCCCGTAACTGCTGGCATTCGCGATCTGCAACGCCTCCTGTTCGCTTGCGAAGCTGATGGCCGAGAGCACCGGGCCGAATATCTCCTCCTGGGCGATGCGCATGTCGTTGCGGACTTTGTCGAACACGGTAGGCTCGACGTAGTAGCCGCCCGTATCCCGCAGGGTTTGCTCCCCGCCCGTGACGAGCTTGGCGCCTTCCGTCTTGCCGAGCCGGATATAGCCGAGCACCTTCTCGAGCTGCGCGCTTTTGGCAATGGGTCCGAGCAGGGTTTGCGGCAGCAGCGGGTCGCCCGGGGCAAGCTGCGCGCCGACCGCACAGACGGTGTTCAGCACGCGCTCACGTATGCTTTCCTCGACGATCAGACGGGATCCGGCCGCGCACACCTGCCCGGTGTTGAGGAAGATTGCGAACGCAGCGGCTTGCGCCGCAGCCTCCGGCTCGGGCGCGTCCGCGAAGATGATGTTAGGACCCTTGCCGCCGCACTCTGTCCAGACCGGCTTCATGTTCGATTCTGCGGAATATCGCAGGAACTTCTTCCCGACCTCGCTCGAACCGGTGAAGGCCAGGACATCGACATCCGGATGGCGGCCAAGCATCTCGCCGGCGGCCGGGCCGCCGGTGATGACATTGAACACGCCGGGCGGGATCCCCGCTGCGATCGCCAGCTCCGCCACGCGCAGGGCCGAAAGCGAAGTCTGCTCGTCGGGCTTGAGTACGACCGAATTTCCCGCCGCCAGCGCCGGGGCCACCTTCCAGCCGAGCAGGCCCATCGGCCAGTTCCACGGCAGTACCGCGCCGACGACGCCCACCGGCTCGCGGGTGATCAGGGCCAGCACGGACTGGTCGGTCGGCGCGACCTCATCGTAGAGCTTGTCGATGGCCTCGCCATACCATTCGAAGGCGTTGATGGCCCATTGAACGCAGTAGGCGCTGGATATGCTGACCGGCATGCCCATTGCCATCGAGTCGAGCAGCGCCACCTCGACGCGCCGGGCCTCGATCAGCTCCGCCAGCTTCTGCAGGACTTTTTTTCGCGCGCGCGGCGCCATGGCCGACCACAGTCCGCTTTCGAACGCGCCGCGCGCGGCCCGTACCGCGCGATCGACGTCGCTCTGGCAAAGCGCCGGCAGGTTGACGAGCGGCGTGCCCCGGGATGGGTCGATCACTGCAAAGGTGCGGCCATCGGCGGCGGAGGAAAGCTGCCCGTCAATGAATGCCTGCGTCGGTAACGACACGGTCCGCGACAGTGCGTGCCAATCGGGTTGCCTTTCATTCATGGAAGATCTCAGCGCATCTCACGACGAGCGCCCGTTGCGATGCCATGGGCTGGGTGATGACGCCAGGCCCGGGTCTGCCGGGGCTCAGCGGCCCCGGCGGACCGTGACGGCGCTGGCCGAGCCATTAGCGCTCGTCACTGGAACGCGTAGCTGACGTCAATGCCTGCGGTGAGCGGCTGGCTGACCACAAAACGCGAATACGCCGCGTCCTGCAGGGACAGCTGCGGGTTCGGATCCAGAAGCACGATATTGTTCGTGAGGTTGTTCACGAACAGCGCCGCCGACCAGTGATCGCCCCCATGCCGCTCTCCCCTGATGCCGAAGCGGACGTTGGCGATGCTGT
>JAJZLX010000093.1 GCA_021850555.1 Pseudomonadota bacterium
CCTCTGAGGTTTTTTGCCGCACCCGGATGACCGCGGTGTGAGGCTGCGCACAGTAGCGAGCGATGGTTACGGAACTGTGACGGAAATATTACAGAAATATTTCAATGACCCGAATCCCCTCCCCATAGGCCGGCAAAATGTCTTCGAGCGCGTTTCTTTGGGAATCGCCGCACGTGCCCGGGGCGGCGCGCCACGCTGTGAGCGGTTCCGCTCGCCGGTGCTCTGTCACGATTCTGCTCTATCGAATGGATTGCAAATAGTGTGGGCCTAATGCAACGGATACCCCAGCCGTCCGTGCAGGTAGAACGCCACGGCGTAGACGGCCATTGCCGCGAGCGGCCTCCATGGGCCGATTTCCGCAAGCGCCGGGCCCAGTCGATGGGCTCCCCGGCCGATGGCGGCGAACGGCACGTTGGAGGTCCCCCGGGAGAACGCTTCCCACTGCTCCCCGAAGCGGCGGCGCCGCTTGGCGTCGATCGAGAGCGTGCCGCCGAGAGCCAGCAGCATCAGCGAGCCGAACAGGATGAGTGAGGCGAGATCCCCGTTGACCGCCAGATGGGTCGCCGCCCACAGCGCGGTCCCCCAAAGAAAGGGATGGCGCGTGATGCGCGTCAGGCCGCGCACGCCTTGCGGGTCGAGGTGCGACTCCCTGCCGATCCCCGTCGGGCCCGGCGTCAGCACGCCGATCACGACGAACAGGAAAGCGACGAGCACCAGCACATAGGCCTCGGGTCTGAAGGCGAGCCACACCCCCCAGGTCAAGATCACCGGAGCACGCCGGTAGGCCAGGATCATCCAGGCCATGCCCCCGAGCGAGGCCAGCGCGAACAAGCCCCGATAGATCTGCTCACCCATGACCCGGGTGAGCGCATCACGCAGGCGCGTGCCCGAGACCCCGAAATGAATCAGCAGGAAGTACGCGCAGGCCGCGACGAGATCCCACATGATCCCCTCCCCAAGCGCTCTTAAGCGGTGCGCGCAGTCTACAATGTCAAGGGGGGGCGAGGGGCGGTCATCCGGGCCTGTCCCCGCAGCGGGCATTGTCCGGGCATCGATCGCGTGAATCACCGGCAAGTACGTATGGCCTGAGAGCGCGGGCCGGGGCGCAATGACGCCGGACGCGGTGCGCATGCCGCGGGACGGAGTGTGCCTGTGCAGGGCCGTGCGAAGCCGATAAAACGTGTTGCCATCGCCCTGGCGCTGCTTGCGGCGCTCGGGACGGGCCTTTACCTGTGGTTGACTCGCCCGCGCGGGCAACCCGACACGCTGGTGTTGTACGGCGATGTGGACATCCGCGAGGAGCTGCCGGCATTCAACGACAGCGGCCGCCTCACCTCCCTCCTCGTCGAGGAGGGCGCGGTGGTCAAGCGCGGTGAGCTGCTCGCCACGATCGATGACACACGCTATGCGGCATCGCTCGCACGGGCCATCGCCCAGATGCGCAACCAGAGGGAGGTCCTCGCGAAGCTGCTCGCCGGCTCGCGGCCCCAGGAGATCGCCGCGGCGAAAGCCACGATGCGGGCGCTGCGGACCACGGCCCAGGTGGACGGGATCATCTATCGCAGGAACGCCCGGCTGATCATCACCCACGCGGTCTCCCAGCAGAACCTTGACGAGGCGAGGGCGGCCTTCCATTCGGCGCGCCACCAGTATCAGGCTGCGCGGCAGCAGTATCTGCTCGCCCTCATCGGTCCCAGATCGCAGGACATCGCGGCGGCCCGCGCGGCATACCAGGCCTCGGTGGCCGCAGTGGCGCTCGCCCGGCGGGAGCTGCACGACACCCGGCTCTATGCCTCGAGCGACGGGGTGGTCGAGGATCGCATTCTCGAGCCGGGCGACATGGCCTCGCCCGGCACGCCGATCCTGACCGTGGCGCTGCCGAGTCCGCTGTGGGTGCGCGCCTACGTGTCCGAGCGCGACTTGGGCAGGGTCCGGCTGGGAGAGGCCGCTACCGTGACCACCGACAGCTATCCCGGCCGGATTTACCGGGGTTGGGTGGGCTATCTCTCCCCGACGGCGGAATTCACGCCGAAGACGGTGGAGACCCCGCAGCTGCGCACCTCGCTGGTCTACCAGCTGCGGGTGTATGTCTGTGATCCGCGCGGGGAGCTGCGCCTCGGCATGCCTGCCACGGTGCACATCGACTTGCGCGGGCACGGCAGCGCCACCGGGTGCGAGCCGGGCAGCGGGCGCAGCGCCGGTGGCGGCCCAGGCGGGGTGGGGCCCATGAGCGCGGGCCGTCCCGGCAACGCCGCTCAGGCCGCGGAGACGCACCCGTGAGCGACAGCGCGGCAGAGGCTGCGATCGTGCTCGAGGATGTGCGCCGCAGCTTTCGCACCGGCAGGCGCTCCGTGGAGGCGCTCGCCGGGGTGAGCGCCCGGGCGGGGCGCGCGCAGATCACCGGGCTCGTGGGGCCGGACGGGGCGGGCAAAACGACCCTGATGCGTCTCATCGCCGGTCTGCTGCGGGCGGATGCCGGGCACATCGAGGTGTTGGGTCTCGATGTGGCGCGCAACCCGCTCGAGGTGCAGGCCCGTCTCGGGTACATGCCCCAGCGCTTCGGCCTGTACGAGGATCTGACGGTCCGGGAGAACCTCGAGCTCTACGCCGACCTGCAGGGCCTGGTACCCGGGGGGCGCGCGAGCCGCTACGCCGAGCTGATGCGCATGACGGGGCTCGGCCCGTTTCTGTCGCGCAGGGCCGGGCGGCTCTCCGGGGGCATGAAGCAGAAGCTCGGTCTGGCGTGCACCCTGGTCAACCCGCCGCAGCTGCTGCTGCTCGATGAGCCGACGGTGGGCGTCGATCCGGTCTCGCGCCGGGAGCTGTGGCAGATCATCGAGCACCTGGTGCGGGATGCCCTCGCCACGGTGCTCTTCAGCACCGCCTACCTCGATGAGGCGGAGCGCTGCGATCACGTGCTGCTGATTCACGAGGGC
This sequence comes from Pseudomonadota bacterium, assembly GCA_021850555.1. The sequence continues at coordinate 2,937 of JAJZLX010000093.1, forward strand.
CGGCTCCTCGGCAGCGGTCCGCCGGAGCATTTCACGGCCGCCATGAGGGGCCGCAGCTTCATCGCCACCGCTCCCATCGGCCGGCGCGCGTTGCAGGAGAGGCTGGCGCGCACGCCCGGCGTCCTCGACACGGTCATCCAGGGCGGGCGGGTGCGCATCGTGACAACCGAGGAATCGCCCGACAGCCGGGCGATCTCGGCGGCCGTGCCCGATCTCACCCTGACGCCCATCGAGCCCCGCTTCGAGGACGGCTTCGTGGCGCGGCTGCGGGCAGGAGGCTCCGACGGTTCGGCGGCTTTTGCGGGCACGGCGGTGCCGGGATCGGAGCCGGCGGCGGACCGCGCGGACGGTGCGGCCGGGCGCGAAGCGGTCATCCGCGTGAGCGAGGTGACCCGCCGCTTCGGTGAGTTCACCGCCGTGGACAAGGTGAGCTTCGAAGTCGAAAGGGGGGAGGTGTTCGGCTTGCTCGGCGCCAACGGGGCGGGCAAATCGACCACCTTCCGCATGCTGTGCGGCCTGCTGCCCCCGAGCGAAGGGGCGCTGAGGGTGGCCGGCTTCGACCTGCGCACCGCCGCCGCCGTGGCGCGCCGGCGCATCGGCTACATGGCCCAGCGCTTCTCGCTGTACGAGGATCTCACCGTGAGCCAGAACCTGCGCTTCTTCAGCAGTGTCTACGGTTTGAGCGGCCGGCAGCAGCGCCGGCGGATCGAGTGGGCGGGCGGGGAGTTTGGCCTCGGCGTGCTCGCCGAGGCCAAGGCCGGTGAGCTGCCGCTCGGGTTCAAGCAGCGCCTCGCGCTCGCCTGCGCGCTGATGCACGAGCCCGAGATCCTCTTTCTCGATGAGCCGACCTCCGGTGTCGACCCGCTCGCCCGGCGCGAGTTCTGGCGCCGGATCAACGTCCTCGCCGGCCAGGGCGTGACGGTGCTGGTGACGACGCATTTCATGGAGGAGGCCGAGTACTGCGACCGGCTGCTCATCATGGCCCAGGGGAGGGTGCTCACCGAGGGTACCCCGGATGCGATCAAGGCCGCCGCCCGTGGTCCCGACCGGCCCGATCCCACCCTGGAAGACGCGTTCATCGCCGCGATCGGGGCCGGCGGGGCGCCGGAGGCGGCATGAGGGCGTCCCCGCGGCGGCTGCTCGGCCTCACGCGCAAGGAGTTCCTGCAGATCCGGCGCGATCCTTCCGCGCTCGCCATCGCCTTCGTGCTGCCGGCGGTGCTGCTGCTCGTGTTCGGCTACGGCGTCTCGCTCGATGCGCGGCACGTGCCGATCGCGCTCGTCGTGCCAAATCCCGGCGCATTCACCACAAGCTTCACGGGCAAGCTCTACGGCTCGCCTTATTTCGAGCCGCGCTCCTTTCGCAGCATTCAGCAGGCCGAGCGGGCGCTCGCCGCGCGCCAGGTGCAGGGCATCGTCTGGCTGCAAGGCGATTTCACCCGCCGCGCCGAATCCGTGGGCGATGCGCCGATCGGCGTGTTCGTCGACGGCGTCGATGCCAACACGGCGCGGATCATCGAAGGCTACCTGCAGCAGGTGTGGGCGGGTTGGCTCGCCTCGCTGGCGCGCTCGCGCGGGCAGCCCCCCTCCCTGGTGCTGGCCGAGCAGCCGCGCATGCGCTTCAACGCCGAGGTGAGCAGCCACGACTACCTGGTGCCGGGCCTGATCGCGGTGATCATGACCCTGACGGGGGCGCTGCTCACGGCGCTGGTGATCGCGAGGGAATGGGAGCGCGGCACGATGGAGGCGCTGATGGTCACTCCGGTGACGGTGACCGAGATCCTGCTGGCGAAGCTGGCTCCGTACTTCGCCCTCGGCATGGGCGGCATGCTGGTGTCGGTGGGTCTTGCGGTGTTTCTGTTCGGTGTGCCGCTGCACGGCTCCTTCCTCGTGCTCACGGGCTGCTCGGCGCTGTTCATGCTGGCCGCCCTCGGCATGGGGCTGCTCATCTCGAGCGCGGCGCACACCCAGTTCGCGGCCGGTCAGATCGCCATCGTCACCACCTTCCTGCCGGCGTTCATCCTCTCGGGCTTCGTGTTCGACATTCACAGCATGCCGCTCGCCATCCGGCTCATCACCCACCTGATCGCGGCCCGCTACTTCGTCACCCTGCTGCAGTCGCAGTTCCTGGCGGGGGACATCCGCTCGGTGATCTTGCCGAACGCGGCGGCGCTCGCGCTGATGGCGGTCGTCTTTCTCGCCCTCGCCCGCGCC
>JAJZLX010000007.1 GCA_021850555.1 Pseudomonadota bacterium
GGCCGTGGCGCTCGGGACGATCGGGGTCGCCGGTCTCATCGCCATGGTCGTATTTCTCGCCATCCTGACCGTGGGCTTCATCTACGAGTGGAAGAAAGGGGCGCTGGAGTGGGATTGACGCAAGAGCCCGAGGGCTTCGCGCAGCGAGGCTTTCTCACCACCCAAGTCGACAACCTGCTCAACTGGGCGCGCACCGGGTCGCTGTGGCCGATGACCTTCGGCCTCGCCTGCTGCGCGGTGGAGATGATGCACGCGGGCGCCTCGCGCTACGATCTCGATCGCTTCGGCATCGTGTTCCGGCCAAGCCCCCGCCAGTCGGACGTGATGATCGTCGCCGGCACGCTGGTCAACAAGATGGCCCCGGCGCTGCGCCGCGTCTACGACCAGATGGCAGAGCCCCGCTGGGTGATCTCCATGGGCTCGTGCGCCAACGGCGGCGGCTACTATCACTATTCCTATGCGGTCGTGCGCGGGTGCGACCGGATCGTGCCCGTCGATGTTTACGTGCCGGGCTGCCCGCCCACGGCCGAGGCGCTGGTGTACGGCATCATCCAGCTGCAGAAGAAAATCGCGCGCACCAGCACCATCGCCAGGTAACTCAGTCCATGGCAGAACCCACTTCCCAGCCGGCCGAGCCCGCGGATGCCGCGAAAACCCCGGTGAGCGCGCTCGCGCGCACGGTCGAGGCTCACATTCAGGGCCTGAAGCGCCTGCCGTCGCCGCCGCATGAGCTCGCCTATGAGGTCGAGGCCGCATCTCTTCTGACGGTGTGCCGCGCGCTGCGCGATGAGCCCGATCTCAGGTTCGAGATGCTCATGGACGTCTCGGGCGTCGATTTCCTGCACTACGGTCTGGATGAGTGGCAGACCAGCGGTGCGACCCGCTCGGGCTTCAGCCGCGGCCGCGAGGCTTTCGCTCCCCCGGATCCGAACATGCCCGGGCGGCTCGCCGTCGTCTACCAGCTGCTGTCGATCAGCCATAATGCGCGTCTGCGGCTGCGGGTCAGATGTCCCGATAGCCGGGAGCCGACTGTGGATTCCGTCGCCGAGGTGTGGGCAAGCGCCAACTGGTTCGAGCGCGAGGCGTTCGACCTGTTCGGCATTCTCTTTCGGGGCCACCCGGACCTGCGCCGCATCCTGACCGATTACGGGTTCATCGGACACCCGTTCCGCAAGGATTTCCCCCTCATCGGCAATGTGGAGACGCGGTACGACCCCGAGAAGAGGCGCGTCGTGTACCAGCCGGTGAGCATCGTGCCGCGTGTGCTCGCACCGAAGGTGATCCGCCACGACAACCGCTACGAGCCGGCGCTGAAGACCCCGGAGCTGCCCCGCTGATGGCCTCGAATACAGACGCCCCTGTTGCGGAGATCCGCAACTACACCATGAACTTCGGTCCCCAGCACCCCTCCGCCCACGGGGTGTTGCGGCTGGTGCTCGAGATGGACGGCGAGGTCATCCAGAGGGCGGACCCGCACATCGGCCTGCTGCACCGCGCCACGGAGAAGCTGGCCGAGTCGAAGCCCTTCAATCAGTCGATCGGCTACATGGACCGGCTCGACTATGTGTCCATGATGTGCAACGAGCATGCCTATGTGCTCGCCATCGAGAGGCTGGTCGGCGTCGCCCCGCCGCTGCGCGCGCAGTACATCCGGGTGATGTTCGATGAGATCACCCGCATCCTGAACCACCTGATGTGGCTCGGAGCGCACGCACTCGACATCGGCGCCATGACGGTGTTCCTGCTGTGCTTCAAGGAGCGTGAAGAGCTGATGGACGTGTACGAGGCCGTCTCCGGCACTCGCATGCACGCCACCTACTACCGCCCGGGCGGGGTGTACCGCGACCTGCCGGACAGCATGCCCAAGTACCAGCCGTCGAAGTGGCGATCGCGCAAGGAAGTCGACCGCCTGAACGAGACGCGCTCGGGCTCGATGCTGGATTTCATCGATGCGTTCGCCGAGCGCTTCCCGACCTCGATCGCCGACTACGAGACGCTGCTCACCGACAACCGCATCTGGAAGCAGCGCACGGTGAACATCGGGGTGGTCTCGCCGGAGCGGGCGATGCAGCTCGGTTTCTCCGGCCCCATGCTGCGCGGCTCCGGGATCGTCTGGGACCTGCGCAAGAAGGAGCCCTACGAGGTATACGACCGGCTGGATTTCGACATCCCCGTCGGGACCAAGGGCGATTGCTACGACCGCTACCTGGTGCGCGTGGAGGAGCTGCGCCAATCGACCCGCATCATCCGCCAGTGCGTGCAGTGGCTGCGCAGCAATCCCGGGCCCGTGATGGTCGATGACCGCAAGGTGCGGGCGCCGCGGCGCGAGGAAATGAAGGGCGACATGGAATCGCTCATCCACCACTTCAAGTTCTTCACCGAGGGCTACGAAGTGCCCGAGGGCGAGACCTACGCCGCGGTGGAGGCCCCCAAGGGGGAGTTCGGCATCTATCTCGTGTCCGACGGGGCGAACAAGCCCTATCGCCTCAAGTGCCGCGCGCCGGGATTCGCGCATCTGGCCGCTCTCGAGGAAATGGTTCGCGGTCACATGCTCGCGGACGTGGTGGCGGTGATCGGCACGCAGGACATCGTGTTCGGGGAAGTCGACCGTTGAGCAATGACAATCCACCAGCCGCCGGGACCGGCGGCACGCAGATTCTCGCGGAGCACACCCGCCGGGAGATCGATCACTGGGTCGCCAAGTTCCCTCCCGGCCGGCAGCGCTCGGCCTGCATCGCGGCGCTGCGCGCCGCGCAGGAGCAGAACCAGGGCCACCTCACCAAGGCGCTGATGGACGCGGTGGCCGCGTACCTCGCGCTTCCCCCCATGCAGGTGTACGAGGTGGCGAGCTTCTACTCGATGTTCGAGACCCACCCCTGCGGGCGCCACCACGTCAGCATCTGCACCAACATCTCGTGCATGCTGAACGGCGCCGAGGAGCTGGTCGCGCACGCCGAGCGCAAGCTCGGCATCAAGCTCGATGAGAGCACGCCCGACGGGCGCATCTTCCTCAAGGAAGAACACGAGTGCCTGGCCGCCTGCACCGGCGCGCCGATGATGATGGTCGATCATGTCTTTCACGAGCACCTCACTCCCGAGAAGCTCGATCAGATCCTCGATGAGCTGAAGTAGCGCCATGGCCGTCAGTCCCGACAAGATGAACCTGGTGGTGTTCGAGCCGCTGTCGCTCGAGCGCTCGTGGGAGCTGTCGACCTACCGCAGGATCGGCGGCTACGCGGCCTGGGAGAAGATCCTCGCCGAGAAGCCCCCGCGCGAGCAGATCATCGAGGCGGTGAAGGCCTCGGGCCTGCGCGGCCGGGGAGGGGCGGGCTTCCCGACCGGCACCAAGTGGAGCTTCATGCCGCGCAATTCGCCGGTGCAGAAATACATGGTCTGCAACTCCGATGAAAGCGAGCCCGGCACCTGCCACGACCGCGACATCCTGCGTTACAACCCGCATGCCGTGATCGAGGGGATGGCGATTTCCGGCTACGCCACCAATTCCACCGTGGGTTACAACTACATCCGCGGCGAGTTCCTGGGCGAGCCCGTGCCGCGGTTCGAGCAGGCGCTGAAGGAGGCCTACGAGGCGGGCCTGCTCGGCCGGAACATCCGCGGCAGCGGCGTCGATTTCGACCTGCACACCTTCGTCGGCGCCGGCGCGTACATCTGCGGCGAGGAGACCGGACTGCTCGAGTCGCTCGAGGGCAAGCCGGGCAAGCCGCGCTTCAAGCCGCCGTTTCCGGCCAACTTCGGGCTCTATGGTCAGCCGACCACGATCAACAACACGCAGAGCTACGCCTCGGTGCCGACCATCCTGCGCAAGGGTCCGCAGTGGTTCGCGTCCCTGGGTACGGCGAACTCCGGCGGCACGGTGATCTTCTCCGTGTCGGGCCACGTGGCCAAGCCCGGCAACTTCGAGCTGCCGCTCGGCGTGCCGTTCGCCGACCTGCTCGAGCTCGCCGGGGGGGTGCGCGGCGGCAGGAAGCTCAAGGCGGTGATCCCGGGCGGCTCCTCGGTGCCGGTGGTGCCGGGCGAGGTCATGTTGAAGACCAACATGGACTACGACTCGCTGCGTGCGGCGGGCTCCGCGGTCGGCTCCGCGGCGGTCATCGTCATGGATGAGACCGCCTGCATGGTGCGCGTGCTCGAGCGCATCTCGCGCTTCTACATGGCGGAGTCCTGCGGCCAGTGCACGCCCTGCCGCGAGGGCACCGGCTGGATGAATCGCATCATCAAGCGCATTCTCGCGGGCGAGGCGCGGCGCGAGGAGCTCAACCTCCTCCTCGATGTGGCCAATCGCATAGAGGGCCATACCATCTGCGCGCTCGGCGACGCGGCGGCCTGGCCCGTGCAGAGTTTCCTCAAGCACTACCGGCACGAGTTCGAATACATGATCGATCACGGCGGGCGCAGCCTCGTCGAGGGACAGCCCGGGGCGGCGGCGGCCTGATATGGCACAAGACATGGCTGAAGAATTCGTCAACATCGAGATCAACGGCAAGCCCGTCAAGGCCCGCAAGGGCGAGATGATCATCCGCGTCACGGATGCCAACGGCGAGTACATCCCGCGCTTCTGCTATCACGAGAAGCTGGCGGTGGCGGCCAACTGTCGCATGTGCCTGGTCGAGGTGGAGAAGGCGCCGAAGCCGCTGCCCGCCTGCGCCACGCCCGTGATGGAGGGCATGAAGGTCTTCACGCGCTCCCCGAAGGCGATCGCCGCGCAGCGCGCGGTGATGGAGTTCCTGCTCATCAACCATCCGCTCGACTGCCCGATCTGCGACCAGGGAGGGGAGTGCGAGCTGCAGGACCTCGCGCTCGGCTTCGGGCGCGACTACTCACGCTTCCACGAGCGCAAGCGCTCGGTGCCGGACGAGGACCTCGGGCCGCTCATCGCCACCGACATGACGCGCTGCATCCACTGCACGCGTTGCATCCGTTTCACCGAGGAGATCGCCGGCATCCAGGAGCTCGGCATGATCGGCCGCGGGGAGCGCATGAAGGTCCGCCGCTACATCGAGAGCACGGTCGACCACGAGCTCTCCGGCAACGTGATCGACCTGTGCCCGGTCGGCGCCCTGGTCTCCAAGCCCTACCGCTTCAGCGCACGCGCCTGGGAGATGAGCGCCGTGC
>JAJZLX010000416.1 GCA_021850555.1 Pseudomonadota bacterium
GCTCGGCACGGTGCAGGAGGTGGCGCGCCGAGGCAGCACGCCGCTGCTGGTGAGCGATGGCCCCCGCGTGCTCGGCGTGATCGAGCTCAAGGACATCGTGAAGGGGGGGATCAAGGAGCGCTTCGGGGAGCTGCGCCGGATGGGCATCAAGACCATCATGATCACCGGTGACAATCCGCTCACGGCCGCGGCGATCGCGGCGGAGGCGGGCGTCGATGACTTCCTGGCCGAGGCGACCCCGGAGGCGAAGTTGAATCTCATCCGCAGCCACCAGGCCCAGGGACGTCTGGTGGCCATGACCGGGGACGGAACGAACGATGCGCCGGCGCTCGCGCAGGCGGATGTGGCGGTGGCGATGAACACCGGCACCCAGGCGGCCAAGGAGGCCGGCAACATGGTCGATCTCGACTCCAATCCCACCAAGCTCATCGAGGTGGTGGAGACCGGCAAGCAGATGCTGATGACGCGCGGCTCGCTCACGACTTTCAGCATCGCCAACGACGTGGCCAAGTACTTCGCCATCATCCCGGCGGCCTTCGCCACCACCTATCCGCAGCTGAATGCGCTCAACATCATGCATCTGGCGAGCCCGTTCTCGGCGATCCTCTCGGCGGTGATCTTCAACGCCCTGGTCATCGTCGTGCTCATCCCGCTCGCTCTGAAGGGCGTGCGCTACCGGCCGCTCGGCGCCGCGCAGCTGCTGCGGCGCAATCTCCTCATCTACGGTCTGGGCGGCATCATCGTGCCGTTCATCGGCATCAAGCTCATCGACATGTGCCTGTCGTTTCTGCATCTCGTCTGAGGGGCCACGCCATGAATGAATCGTCGGGAACAAATCATGACGCGCGTACGCGCGGCCCCCGCGATGGGGGGGGTGGGGCCCATGAAGGGCCGGCCAAAGCAATCCTGCGCCCCGCGATCGCGCTGCTGCTGCTCATGACGGCGCTGCTCGGCATCATTTATCCGCTCGTCATCACCGGCATTGCACAAGTGGTGTTTCCGGCCCAGGCCGCCGGCAGTCTCATCGTGCGCAATGGCCGGATCGTGGGCTCGCGCCTGATCGGCCAGCCGTTCAGCACTCCGGGCTACTTCTGGAGCCGACCGTCCGCCACCAGTCCCCAGCCCTATAACGGCCTGGATTCCGGCGGCTCGAACCTCGGTCCGCTGAACCCGGCGCTCATCACGGCAGTGAAGGCGCGCATCGCGGCCCTGCGGGCCGCCGATCCGGGCAATCATGCCCCGATACCCGTGGATCTGGTGACCGCCTCGGGCAGCGGCCTCGACCCGGACATCAGCCTGGCGGCGGCCTACTACCAGGCCGGCCGGGTGGCCCGAGCCAGGGGGCTTAGCCTGAGCCGTGTGCAGGCATTGATTGCCGCGCACGCAAAGGGTAGGTTGCTCGGTGTACTGGGGGAACCGCGCGTCAACGTACTTGAACTCAACTTGGCTCTCGATCAGATTCATTGAGCGGACCTGCGCTCGTGCCACGCTTCTCCGGGGGAGCGGGGTCGCCCGCGGGCGATCCCTGCCGCACTCCGCAGCTCGAGCATGAGTCGCACAAGCCCGGTGGGGGAATCCCGGCCTGATCCGGACCAGCTCCTCGCCCACGTCCAGGCCGAGGAGGCGCGCGCGAACCGCGGTAAGCTGCGGATCTTCTTCGGCGCCTCCGCGGGCGTCGGCAAGACCTTCTCGATGTTGGAAGCGGCGCGGGTCGCCAAGACGGCCGGCACCGACGTCGTGATCGGCTACCTCGAGCCGCACGGCCGGATGGAGACCGAGCGTCTCGCCGAGGGGCTCGAGCGGCTGCCGACGCTCGCCGTCAGCTATCGGGGCATCGTGCGCCACGAGTTCGACCTGGACGCGGCGCTCGCCAGGCGCCCGGGCATCCTGCTGGTCGACGAGCTTGCCCACTCCAATCTCACCGGCGGCGTCCCCCAGCCGCGCCACCCCAAGCGTTGGCAGGACATCGAGGAGCTGCTCGCGGCCGGCATCAACGTGTGGACCACGGTCAACGTCCAGCACCTCGAGAGCCTCAACGATCTCATCTACCAGACCACGGGCGTGCGCCAGAGCGAGACCCTGCCCGACAGAGTCTTCGACGAGGCCGACAACATCGAGCTGATCGACCTGCCGGCGGATGATCTGCTGGCGCGGCTGCAGGCCGGCAAGGTCTACGTCGCCGATGCCGCCACCACCGCGGTCGAGCGGTTCTTCCGCAAGCCCAATCTCATGGCGCTGCGCGAGATCGCGTTGCGCCGCGTCGCCGAGCGCGTCGAGGCCGCTTCGCGAGCATTGCATCCGGAGCGAGCCCGCGCCCGCATCGCCGGCGAGCGCATCCTGGTGGCGGTCGGGCCCGACGATCAGGCCGAGCAGCTGGTGCGTGCCGGCAAACGCATGGCCGATGCGATGGCGGCGCGCTGGACGGTGGTGTATGTCGAGACCCCGGCGCTGCTGCACCTGTCCGACGCCGACCGCAATCGCCGCATCGATGTACTGCGCCTGGCGGAGTCGCTGGGCGCGGAGACCGTGACTCTCGACGGTCCCTCGGCCGCCGCGGCGCTGCTCGAATACGCGCAGACGCGCGGAGCCACGCGTCTGGTGGTCGGCGCGCCCAAGCGACGGGCCTGGAGAGCATGGGTTCGACCCTCCACTTCGACTCATCTCGTCCGGAACGCGCGCGGCTTCGATGTGGTGGTCATCGCGCCGGCGGACGGTGCCGCCTCCTCGGCGGCGCGGCCGGGCTTGCAGAGCCTCCCGCAGACCATCCGCTGGGAGCGCTACGGCTGGGCGCTCGGCGTGAGCGCGATGTGCACTCTGCTCGCGTTCGCCATGTATCCGGACTTCGATCTGTCCAACCTCGCCATGGTCTACCTGTTGGGTGTGACCGTCGCGGGGCTGCGGCTCGGGCGCGGGCCGTCCGCGCTCACCGCCGTGGTCAATGTCACGGCATTCGCCTTCTGCTTCGTGCCGCCCCGATTCACCTTCGCCATCTCCGACGTGCAATACGTCATCACCTTCGCCGCCATGCTGACCATAGGCCTGGTGATCTCCACTCTGACGGCCAACGTCCGCCGGCAGACCAGCGTCGCCGGCGCGCGCGAGCGGCGCACGGCGATGCTCTATGCCATGAGCCGGGAATTGGCCGTCACGCGCGGCATCGAGGAAATCGCGCGGGTGGCGGTACGCCACGTCGCCGAAGTCTTCCAGTGCTCGGCGGTGGTGCTGCTGCCCGACGAGGAAGGCAAGCTCCGCCGCCCCTCTGGCGCTCCCACGGAGAGTTCCTTCCGCGGCGCCGATCTGGCGGTGGCGCAATGGGTGGGTGATCACGGTCGCCGGGCGGGTCTGGGCTCTGACACGCTGCCCGCCGCCCCGGCGCTGTATGTGCCGCTCGGCGACGAGCAGCGCCACAGCGGCGTGCTGGCGGTTCTGCCCACCAATCCGCGCCGCGTGCTGCTGCCCGAGCAGAGCCACCTGCTCGATACCTTCGCCGGTCAGATCGGACTGGCCATCGAGCGGGCGCGCCTGGCGGAAGTGGCCCAGACCTCGAGCCTCGCCGCGGAGCGCGAGAGCCTGCGCAACACACTGCTCGCCTCGATCTCACACGATCTGCGCACGCCGCTCGCGGTGATGGCCGGCGCGGCGAGCACGCTGGCGGAGCGGGGCGAGGCGCTCGATGCGCATCTGCGCACCACGCTTGCCGCCTCCATCGAGCGCAAGGCCCGCGAGATGTCGGAACTCGTGTCCAATGTGCTCGATCTGACGCGGTTCCAGTCGGGTCAGGTGCAGCTGCTGCGCGACTGGCAATGGCTCGAGGACCTCGCGGGTGCGGCGCTCGAGCGGCTCGAGGAGCGCCTGAAGGGTCACGCCGTGGATCTGAACCTGCCACCGGACCTGCCGCCGGTGTATGTCGACGCCGGCCTCATCGTGCAGGTTTTCGCGAATCTGCTCGACAACATCGCCAAGTACACTCCGGCCGGAACCCGCGCCCGCCTGACCGCGGCCGTCGAGGGCCGCCTCGTGCGTGTGGTAGTCGAGGACGAGGGGCCGGGGTTGCCGCCGGGAGATCCCGAGCAGCTCTTCGAGAAGTTTCAGCGGGGCAGCGGCGAAAGCGCCGTGGCGGGAGCGGGCCTCGGCCTGGCGATCTGCCGCGCCATCGTGCGCGCCCACGGCGGCGAGATCGAGGCGCACAGGCGGGAAGGCGGTGGCGCGCGCTTCGAGTTCACGCTGCCGGCCGGAGAGACCCCGTGACGGAGGCGATGCACCAGATCCTGGTGATCGAGGACGAGCCCGCGATCCGAAACGTGCTGAAGGTGCTGCTCGAGGCCGAGCGCTACCGGGTGATCGAAGCCGATTCGGCGTTGCGCGCCGAGATCGAGACCCGCAGCCACAAGCCGGACCTGTTGATCCTCGACCTCGGTCTGCCGGACGGGGACGGCCAGGCGATCATCCGGCGTGTGCGCGCCTGGTCGCCCGTGCCCATCATCGTGCTCTCCGCACGCGCGATGGAAGAGCAGAAGATCGCCGCACTCGACGGCGGCGCGGACGACTACGTGACCAAGCCGTTCAGCGCCCCGGAGCTGCTCGCCCGGGTGCGTGCCGCGCTCAGGCGCAATGTGCGCGGCCCGGAACAGACTTCGGTCCTGAAGCTCGGCACGCTCGAGCTCGATCTGGCCAAGCGCGAGGCGCGCGCGCCTGCTGCAGAGGTGCATCTGACACCGCTCGAGTACCGGGTGCTGGAGTGCCTGGCGCGGCACCTCGGGTCCATCGTCACCCAGAATCAGCTCATCCGCGAGGTCTGGGGCCCGGAGCGGCTCGGCGACTCGAGGGGCCTGCGGGTCTGCATCAAGAGCCTGCGCGCCAAGATCGAGCCCGATCCGCACAAGCCGCGCTACCTGGTCACCGAGGCAGGCCTGGGCTACCGCCTGCGCGCCGATGAGCCGTAGACGGGCAGTTGCAGCGGTCATGTGACCGTCATCGCGCTGTCATGGCGCTGACATGCCGCTGCGCTAGCGTGTGACGAGTTCATTGCGGCGCGGCGCGACATTGCGGTACCTGGCGAAACTCAGCGAGCGGATCGACGAGCGCTTGTTTCAGGCGCTGTACTCGAGGTCCCTGGTCTACAACACGTGCTGGGAGGATCCGGCGGTCGACCGGCAGGCGCTCGCCATCGACTCGCGGGACACGCTGCTCGTGATCACCAGCGCCGGGTGCAATGCACTCGACTACGCACTGCTCGCGCCGCGGCGCATTCATGCCGTCGACGCCAATCCCCGGCAGACGGCGCTCCTGGAGCTGAAGCTTGCAGGGGTGCGCTCGCTCGAGTTCGAGGATTTCTTCCGGATATTCGGCGCAGGCTATCACGCCGGGTTTCAGCCGCTCTACATGCACAGGCTGCGCGAGCAGCTCTCGCCGTTCGCACGCGAGTACTGGGACCGTAATCACGTATGGTTCACGAGCCGCCGGGGCAGCTTTTATTTTCACGGCCTCTCCGGCCTGGTCGCCTGCGCGTTCAGGGCATATTTCACGGCGCGCCCGCGCCTGTCGGCGTGCGTGCGCGCCCTGTTCGGCGCCGGCTCGCTCGAGGAGCAGCGGGCGATCTATGCCGAGCGAGTCGGCCCGCTGATGTGGGGTGCGGGCATGAGCTGGGCGCTGTCGCGCCAGCTGACGCTGTCTCTGCTCGGGGTTCCGCGGCCGCAGCGCCGTGAGGTCGAAGCGCAGCACGCCGAGGGTGTCGCGGGCTACGTTCGCGATTGCGTGGAATATGTGCTCTGTCGCCTGCCCCTGGCGACGAATTACTTCTGGCGGCTGTATCTGGAGGGCCGGTATACCCGCTCGTGCTGCCCGGAGTACCTCAAGCCGGAGAACTTCGCAGCGCTCAAGGCCGGGCTCGCCGAGCGCATCGTGCCGCATACCGCGACGGTGACCGGGTTCCTGCGTGGATCGCACGAGCGGATCTCGAAGTTCATTCTGCTCGATCACATGGACTGGATGACGAGCCACGACCGGCAAGCGCTGACCGAGGAGTGGCGCCAGATCCTGTGCCATGCCACCCCCGGAGCGCGGATGATCTTCCGCAGCGCGCATCGCCGTCCGCGTTACCTGCAAACGATCGACATCGATGGTGCCCGGCTGCCCCAGCTGCTCGTCTTTCACGAACGGCTCGCACACGAGCTCACCGCGCAGGACCGTGTCCATACCTATGCGGGCTTTCACATCTGCGATGTCGCAACCTGATCTGCTCGCCGACTCCAGGGTCCTCTGGCGCATGCTGCGCGGCCTGCCCCGCTCGGGCGATGCCCGCGAGCGGCTGCAGGCGTTCTACGCACCGCAGGCCACGCGCTACGACGCCTTCCGCGCCCGGCTGCTGCACGGGCGGGAGGAGCTGATCGGCCGCCTGCCCGCGGGTTGCGGGTCGGTGGTCGTGGAGCTTGGCTGCGGCACGGGCGAGAACCTGGAGCGCTTCGGCGAGCGGCTCCCGGCGCTGAGCCGGCTCATCCTCGTAGATCTGTGCCCGGCACTTCTGGAGCGCGCGCGGGCGCGGGCCGCGCGCCATGCCAACGTCGAGGTCGTGGAAGCCGATGTCAGTGCCTATCGGTCGCCGCAGCCGGTCGACTGCGTCTACTTCTCTTATGCGTTGACGATGATGGAGGACTGGAGGGCGGCTCTCGCCAATGCGCTGCGCCTGCTCAGGCCCGGTGGAACCCTGGGGGTGGTCGATTTCTACGTCTCATCCGCAACGCCGCCGGCCCGCCACGTGCGCCATACGGCGTGGGAAAGGTGGCTCTGGCGCCGCTGGTTCGCCCACGATGGAGTCAGCCTCGATCCCGGGCACCTCGAGGCGCTCGAGGCGGCGATGCCGCAGGGGCGGCTTCTCGAGCGGCGGGGCAGCGTGCCTTACCTGCCGGGCGTGACTGCGCCGTACTACATCTTCACCGGCCGCAAGCCCGCTACGTCAGCGACACCACCAGCTTGGCCGAATGGCTGCGCCAGTTGATGGGAATGACGAAGGAGCGCATGCCGGCCTTTCGCGGGATCTCGGGCTTATCGCCCGTGAGCACGCTCGGCACCGAGATCACGAAGTCGTGACCGAAGTCCTTGCGAGCGTTGCCGGAGATGGTGTTGGCCACCTCACCGACCAGGTCACGCATGCTCTCGTGGCTGAAATCGCTTTCCTGCATCTTCATCAGCAGCACCGTCAGCATGGCCCGCGGCGCGGTGAAATACACCACGCCTTCCCGTTTGCCCGACACACTGATGACGCCGGTGTAATCGTGCATCGTCAGATCACCCTCGAGCAGATACGGCGAGCCGATGGTCGCCGGCTGCTGTGCGGCCACCTCGAAGTACCGGGTGGTGCCGTCAACGAAGGTCTTCAGTTCTTCTTCGCGCAGCATCTGAGGCGCTCTTTTGGCTCTCGAGTCCCACGGCTCAGGATATCAGCTCGGCGATCGCATCGTTCAACTGCCGGTCGGTGAACGGCTTGTGCAGGAAGCCATTGGCGCCCTGCTCCATGGCCTGCACCGCCGTCGCCTTGTCCGAGAGCGCCGAGATCACGAGGATGCGCAACGAGGGCTTCATGGCGATCAGTCTGGAGATGCACTCGATCCCGTCCATCTGCGGCATGGTCAGGTCCATGGTGACGAGGTCCGGATCGGTGCGGCGCGCCAGCTCGAGCGCCTCGAGCCCGTCGCCCGCCGTGCCGACCACCTCGAGCTCCTCGAACCGCTGCGAGCGCTCGATGCGCCGCCGCATGATGTTGGAGTCATCGACGATCAGCAGCCGAAACTGCCGCCTTCCGCTGCTCTCTGCCGCGCTCATTGCCTCGAGCTCCGCCGCAATCCTCAAGCCACTGCGGAGGCCGCGCTGGCCGCCGGCAAGGTGATCTTGAAGCGGGTGAAGCGGCCCGGGTTGGTGCTGACGCCGATCTTGCCGCCAAGACCGTACACCGAGCGCGCCACTAGATCCATGCCGGTGCCGCGCCCGGCATCCATCGAGACGCTGTCGCGGGTCGAGAAGCCGGGCCGGAAGATGAGCGCCAGCGCGGCCCGGTTGTCGAGCGCCGCGGCCTCCTCTGTGGTGATGACGTTCTTGCGCACCGCCGCCTCCTTCAAAGCCTCGGGCGAGAGGCCCGCACCGTCGTCCTGGAATACGAACTCGTATCCCGGGTCCAGGCGGCGGAACTCCAGGCGCACCTCGCCGATCTCGGGCTTGGCGGCGGTGCGGCGCGTCTCGCACGGCTCTATGCCGTGCACCGCGGCATTGCGCAGCATCTGAATGGCGCAGTCCTTCACGGTGTCGAGATAGCCCGCAGGCACCTCGCTGAGACCGGTCAGCGTCAGCCTGAACTGCTTGCCGTGGTCGCTTGCCAGCTTGCCGGCCAGCTGCTCGAGCAATGCGCCAAGATCGGCGGACGCTCGGCCGGGCCGCGCGGCTTGTGTTTCCTGCGCATCGCCGATTCGCAACTGCGGCAGGCTCGTCGTGCCTGCCCCGGCGGGGCCTTCCTTGAGCGACACCAGTCGCGCGGTCATCTCCCGGATGCCACGCAGATGTGCCAGCAGCTCATCGAGCTTCAGCACCACGGGCAGGAAGTCGTTGCCCGTGAGGTCGCTCTTGGCCTTGAGCTCCGCCACCATATCCTCCAGGTGGTGGACCCGCTCGGCGACGCTCATCAGGCTGAGCGCCGAGGCCTCTCCCTTGATCGAGTGCAGCTCGCGCGAGAGTCCGGCGAGCTTCTTGCGGAACTCGGCATCGGTGCGCGCCGGCTCCTTCATGATGGTGTTGACGTGCTTCAGGCCCGCGGCGGCGCTGTCGAGGAAGGCGCTCACCTGCAGAGGATCGGCATGCAGCATGCCGATCATCATGTCGAGCTGCGAGTGGGCGTTTTCCTGGGCCTCCTGCAGCTCTCTGGCGAGCAGCACGCTGGAGGTGATGTCGCCGACGGCGCACAGCACGTGCTTGACACCCTTGGGGCCCATCACGCGATGGAAATCGAACTGCAGAAAGCGGGCCTCCTTGCCGCCGCGCCCATTGTCCATGCTGACCTCGAGCTGCCCCAGCGGGTTGATGCTCTTCATCAGGTTCTCGCGCGCCCGCTCGCCCCACAGGAGCTTGATGTACTTCACCGCAGTGGCCAGCGTGTCTGCGGGCACCTTGTCCCGCAGGAGATCCTCGAAGGCGAGGCCCTTGAAATCGTTGCGGCCGAACAGGTGCGTCAGGGCCTCCGACCACACCGCGCCGATTCGGTAGTCGGCGTCGAGGAGAAAGAAGCCTTCGCGCACGGTCTTCAGGATGTCGCGGGTCTGATCCTGGGCCTCACGCGCCGCCCGCTGCTGCCGCGCACGGGAGAGCTGAAGGTAGGCGGCCGCCAGCGCCAGCAACAGAACCGCGAGCACGCCGGCGAGCAGCAGCGTGCGAAGGCGCGCGGCCGCTGCGGAAGTACGCGCCTGCAGTGCGGCCGAGACGGCGGCCAGCTCGCCGTGCAGGACCGGAGCGCTTTCCTGCGCGAAGATCCCCGCTTGCCGCACCTCGTCGTAATACCTGTGGCCGCTCGCCGACAGCGAGCTGCCGGTGTCGGTATCGTCATAGGGCTCCCCGGAGAAGGCGAGCACGGGCGCGAGCACCGGGGTGTAGTTCCGCCACAGACTCTCGGCGTGCCGGACCGCCGCCGGGTCGAGGTTGCGGCGCTCGACCCCGGCCAGACGTCTGTTGAAATTGCGCACGGTGCGGGCCAGCTCCCGGTGCACGTGGCCGGTGTACTCCAGGGTGCCCAGCCGTTGGCGCAGGGCCGTGAGCTGCTGGGAAATGACCGCAGGATAGGTCTGCAGCACGCTGGTTCTCTGCAGCGCCCCCACGCTGGCGCGGATTTGGGTCGCCAGCCGGAACCCGGCGATGAGCACCAGGACCATGACCGCCGCGATGGCAGCGGCGGCACCGGCGATGAGGAGTCTGCCGTTTCGATCTGAGCCTGAGAATTGCATGACAAGCCTTGCCCTGGTGTTGCCTTGGGTTCCGGACTAGTTCGGCAGCACGAACCGGATGAGAGTGCGGACCGGTACCTCGACCGGGCGGCCGCGGAATCTCACCGGCCGGTAGCGCCATGCGCGGATCGCAGAGAGAGTGGCGCGGTTGAATACTCCGGCGGGCCGCGCCGAAATCACGTGCACGTCCCGCGGAATGCCCTTCTTGTCGACGACATATTGCACGGTGACCTGCCCCGCGATTCGGTCTTCAAGCGCATGCTCGGGGTACGAAGGTGGCACATAGCGTGTTCGAACGAGCTTGTCGGCGAGCTGCTCGAGGTCGGCGGCGGTGGGCTCCTGCGCCCGCCGCAGCGAGGCGGTGATCGTACCCATCGCCGAACGGATCGCGGCCGCGCCGGCGCCCCAAAAGCGGGCCTCGGACACATCGGCCTGCGCCGCGGCGCCTTTGCCGGCCGCAGCCTCGGTCTCGGCGCGGCCCAGGAGCTTCCCGGCGAGCTCGCCCCGCGCCTGCCGCTCGGCCGCGAGGGCGGCACCCCTCGGATGGGTCTGCTCTAGGGCTGTCAGGTAATACGCCGCGCTGTCCCCGTGCGGCCGGGTGAGCGCACCGCTGCCGAGGCGCTCGCGTGCGAGCGCCAGCAGCCGGGTCGCCCTGGCCTGGGCCGCCTGAGTGCGCGCCGCGACAAGGCCCTGCTCGAACGCATCGATGTCGCCCGGAGATGCGCCGATGGATCGGGCTTCATTCAGCCAGCTGGCTTCCTCGGTGGTGTTGCCGGCGAGCGCATCCTGGCCGGCTTTCGCGAGCAGGGCCTTGACCAAGGCTCGCCCGGCGCGCCGTGTGCCCGCCGCCGTGGGCGCCGCGGCGCGCAGCTGCGCAAGCTCCGCCAGCGCGCCGGTCGGGCCGTTGAAATCATCGGCGCCGATATCCCCGGTGATCGCCGCGGCGAGGCTTCGGACCTTGCGGTGTTGTTTCATCTGCGACAGCTGCGCCCGCCAGGTGCGCAGCTGCGCGGCCGGGATGCCCGCCTGGGCGGCCTGAGCCAACAGGGACGCCGCCCGGCCGGGATGCCCGCTCGCGACCGCCTGGGAGATCTCGGCCGCGTAGAGCCGGCGTTGGAATGATGCGATGTGCGGATCGGTCGGCTCGGCCACCTTCAGGGTGGCGAGCGCCAGAGCCGCCTGAGGGTATTGCGCGCGGCTCATCGTGTCATCGAAGCGTGAGGCCAGCACGTTGCCGACCCGCTGCAGACCGTTGCGGGCTTCGCCGTTGGTCGGGTCGACGGCCAGCACGGAGCGGTAATAGACCAGGGCGTTGGCGCCCCTGGGCGTGGTGAAATGCCTTTCGAACATCGCGCGGCTGGCTTTGTCCAGAAGAACGTCGACGCGCCCCCGCACGATCGAGGTGTCCACCACCGGCTGCGCAAGTGAGGCTGCGTGCCGGATGGTCGCATGGGACCCGCCGATGCGGCCCCGGGCGCTCGCCGGCGCCGGTGTCCCGCCGCGCAGCAGGTACCAGCCGGCACCCGCTGCAAGCGCCACGAGGCCCGCACCCATGCCCGCCCAGAGCATTGGGCGCCGCGCCGGCGGCTCTTGCGGATCCGTCGCCGATCTCCCTGTCATGTCAGAAGTTGCATCTCGGGCCGCAGACTGCCGGCCCGGAGCGCTGCGGCCGGCCTGGGCCAGCGCCGCTTCGAGCACCGCCGCGGTTTTGTCCGCTTCCAGCGGGACGGGCAGGACGGCAAACACCCTGGTGCCCTTCAGCGCGGCGGCGGTCTCCTGCTCCGACTGAGCTTCGGTGAACACCAGGATGAGGGCCTCGGGGGTCTGCTGCGACGCCCGTGCCACATTGCCGCGCACGTCGCCGGTGTCACGGGTGTCGATCGCCAACACCTGACTGCCTCGCGCCTCGCCCAGACGCTCGAGCGCCGCCTCGATGGAGTCGGCCGGATGCACGCTCGCCCGTCCGCCGAGCAACTCGCCGAGCTCGAGCAGGAAGTCATCGCGTCCGGTGAGCGCGGCAAGATCGGCCGGATGTTGGGCGAAGGACGGTGAGCCCGGGCTTGCGGGCGCGCCGGCGAGGTCTGCAGGGGCTTTGGATGCTGGATGGGCCACAACCGGTCTCCATGTTCTTCTCAGACGCGCTCGCGCGCTTACGGCCTGCAGCGTACCTATCGCCGGTACCCTCCCGCTGCGGGCATGTCATTGGCACAGTGCGTTTTTTTTAGCAGGCCGTGGTCGTGGCGCGCAGTGTCGCCGTTCACATTTCGAGCGGAGCGCGGGGCCGGTGCGCCGGAACCGGAAGCGGTGCTCACTTTCGACAAGCGGCACTGGCGCGAATCCTGCAGAGCTTATCTCAAAGCGATGTCCGGGGCTAATCTCGACTTCCGGGGCTGCGAGGCAGATGATCGCAAGCAGTGTGGAGGTGAGCTGCGCCGGCGGCGGGCCCCTGGCCGGGACGGCGCGGGCGCCAGGGGCGGCTACTCGAGGGACGGAAGGCGAGACCCGGCATACGCGTCGATGGTGCCCGGTGCACCATCGGTGTGCAGCCGGGCCGGCAAGCGGACAAGGCGGTGCATCGCAGCCGCACCGGAACGATTCCTCACGGCGGTCGTCTTAACATAGAGCAGGGCAGCGGGATCGGGAGTTGGGCAGCCGTGACGCCGTGCGAGGCGTTGGATCCGATCGTAAGGCGAGGGCACCAGGCGCGATCCTCACTGCCGTTCTGAAACGGGAGGTATGGGCCATGCGATCACTTGCCACTGATCCCGGGGGGCGCTCGGGTACATTCATCGACCATTCAGCTTTCATCGAATCCTTGAGCTCTTTCAGCCGCTTGCATCGCGCGCAACGCTGGGAAGGGACTTTCGGAGAGTTCCTGGCCGCTGTCCTGCCGACCAATCCGTCGGCTCTGGCGCGCAGCAGTCACGAGTACATCTGGGACATGCTGCGCTGGCACGGACAGCTCACCCGCAGCGAGGCGAGCGAGAGCGAGCGCGCCCGCGAGTTGTTCAAGCGTGAGCTGTTCGGCATCGACGAGCCGCTCTCCAGAGTGGTCGAGTACTTCAAGGCGGCCGCGGGCGGCTCTGATGTCGGGCGCCGGCTGCTTCTGCTCCTGGGACCGCCTTCGGGCGGCAAGTCGACCCTCGCCATTCTGCTCAAGCGCGGCATGGAGGAGTACAGCCGCACGGAGGCAGGCGCGCTCTACGCTATCAAGGGCTCGCCGCTGCACGAGAATCCGCTGAACCTCGTTCCGGCGAGCCTGCGGGCCGAGTTCCGCGAGCGCTATGGCGTGGCCATTCAGGGCGAACTGTCTCCCTGGGCCCGCGACTACGTCGAGCGGGAGTTCGAAGGGGACTTCGTGAGCGTGCCGGTCGAGCGCATCTTTCTCTCGGAGGCTTCGCGATTCGGCATCGGCACTTATGCGCCGCACGATCCGACGACGGCTGACATCGCGGACCTGGTCGGCTCCGTCGACCTCGCCAAAGTCGCCCAGATCGGCGATGAGGGAGATCCGCGCGCCTGGTCGTGGTCCGGGGCGGTGTACTCGGCGAGCCGCGGCCTGCTGGAGATGATCGAGATCCTCAAGGTGAAGCGGGAGTTCCTGTACCTCCTGCTCACCCTGACACAGGAGAAGAACGTCAAGGTTTCGCGCTTTCCCCTCATTCACCTCGACGAGACGGTGCTTGCGCATACCAACCTCGCCGAATTCCACAAATTCCTCCAGGAAAAGGAGAACGAGGCGCTGCTCGACCGCATGGTGATCATCAAGGTGCCCTATGCGCTTTCGTACAAGGATGAGTCGCGCATCTACCAGAAGCTCGTCTCGGGCGCTCCCGCCTTCCGCAACGTGCATCTCGACCCGCACGTGCTCAACCTGTCGGCGGTGTTCGCGATCCTGACGCGCCTCACCAAGCCCGAGCGCGAAGGGCTGGACCTGGCGAAGAAGCTGCGCCTGTACTCCGGCGAGGCCATCGAGGGAGTGCCCGAGACCGAGGCGGTGCGCCTGCGCTCGGAGTCCCCGGAAGAGGGCATGACCGGGGTGAGTCCGCGGTTCGTGATCAACGCGATTTCCACCGCCATCACCCGCGGCACCACTCACAGCCTCACCAGCATGGAACTGCTGCTGGCGCTGAAGGATGCCATCGAGAGCGACGCGCGCATGGAAGCGAAGCAGAAGAAGGCCTGGATCGATCACCTGGTCACCGCGCGCAAGGAGTTCTACAACCGCTGGGTCAAGGAGGATGTGCACCGTGCCATGTTTGCCTCGTTCGAGGAGGAGGCACAGCAGCTGCTCGAGAAATACCTCGACGAGGTCGAGGCCTCGCTCGATCACCGGCAGGTCACCGACCCGATCACCGGGGAAGCGCGACCCGCCGACGAGCGCTTCCTGCGCTCGGTCGAGGAGAAGATCAAGGTGTCGGATTCCGGCAAGCTGTCTTTCCGTCAGGAGGTGGTGCGCAAGGCGATGGTCGCGTTCAAGGCGGGGGAGAAGTTCAAGCTTGCGAGTCACGCACGCATGCGCGAGGCCATCGAGCAATATCTGTTCGAGGAGCGGCGCGACGTGCTGAGGCTGGTCACCTCCGCCGCCCGGCCGGATGAGGACGCGCGGCAGAAGATCTCCGTCGTGCAGCAACGCCTGATCAACGAATACGGCTATGACGAGTATAGTGCGAAGGAAGCCCTGAGTTACGTCACGACATTGCTCGCGCAGGAGTGACGGCCGACCATGAATACGCCTACCGATACCCATCAGCCGCTCGATGCCGCCCGATGGTATGACCTGTTCTCCCGCGGCGCGCGCGATTGGCTGCGCCACGACGAAAAGGTGCGGGAGTCCGTGCGCAAGCACCTGCCGCAGATCGTCGCGGGCGGCGATCTGATCACCGGTGAGGCGCGCACAGTGCGTGTGCCGATGAAAATGCTCGAGCACTATCACTTCCGTCTGCGCAGGCCCGAGGAAAGCCAGGGCGCAGGCCAGGGTAAGGTGAAGCCCGGCGATGTGTTCACAGATCCGGCGCAGGCCGGCGGCTCCGGTGAGAAGGGGCCCGGCGGCCGGGAAGAGGGCGAGGTGCAGCTGCTGCTCGAGCTGAAGATCGACGACATCGTGGACTGGCTGTGGGAGGAGATGCAGCTGCCCAACCTCAAGGCCCGGGCCGGCCCTTCAGAGGAATCCGAATGGGTGCGCGAGGGGTGGGACCGGCGTGGCGCCCGCTCAAGGCTGGACCGGCGCCGCTCGTTCAAAGAGCTGGTGAAGCGGCGTGGCGCTCCGGGAGCGATCCCGACCTTCACCGACGAGGACCTGCGCTATCGGCAGCTCGCGCGCCGCCGACAGCCGGCGATGCGTGCCGCGGTGTTCTTCCTTCTCGATGTTTCCGGCAGCATGTCGGACCGGGACCGCAAGCTTGCCAAGACATTCTTCTTCTGGGCGGTGCAGGGTTTGCGGCGGGAATACCGCTCGCTCGAGACCGTGTTCGTCGCCCATACCACCGAGGCCTGGGAGTTCTCGGAGCCGGAGTTCTTCCAGGTCAGCGGCTCGGGCGGTACCGTGGCCTCAATCGGGTTCGGCAAGGTGCAGGAGATCATCCACGAGCGCTACAACCCCGGGACCTGTAACATCTATCTGTTCTATGCCTCCGACGGCGACAACTCGGTGGGCGATTCCGCGCAGGCCCGCGA
This sequence comes from Pseudomonadota bacterium, assembly GCA_021850555.1. Next base: position 15,654 of record JAJZLX010000416.1, read on the forward strand.
GGGTCTTGCCGCCATCGCCGCCGATGCCTGTTTTACCGGTTACGTGGAGGTGTCCTCCGGCCTCTCGCGCCAGCTCGACACCGAGACCGGAAGGCTGTTCGCGGAGCTCGCGACAGCCGGTGGAGCGACAGGCAGCTACGCGCTCAACGATTTCGAGGACGTCTGGGGTGCCGTGCGGCATTTCTTCTCGGCGGAAGGCCGCGCCGCGGAGGGAGCATGAGCGAGGCGATCTGGCAGGATTACGTGCAGCGCATCGAGGAGCTCGCCACCCGATCGGGATTGTCGTTCCACCGGGTCGAATTCGAGGCGGTGCCGGACTCCTTCATGATGGAGATCGCCGTCTACGGCCTGCCGGTGCGCATGCCGCACTGGTCGTTCGGCGTCCGCTACATCTACCAGCTCATTCAGCGGCACATGGGCCATTCGCGCCTCTTCGAGGTGGTTTTTCCCGGCAACCCGGGACACGCCTACCTCGCCTCCGGCAACGGATTGGCCGAAAACGTGCTCGTGACGGCGCATGTGCTGGGGCATGCGGACTTTTCGCGAAACAACCTGCTGTTCCAGCGCTGCCAGCGGCAGGTGAGCGAGCACATCGTCGAGCACGCCGCCAACCATGCGCGCCAGATCCAACAGGCGATCGAGACGCACGGCATGGAGCGGGTGGAGACCGTGCTGGATGCGGCATTGGCGCTCGAGCAGCATATCGACGTGGATCAGGAGCTGCGCCGGCCGCGCTATCCGCAGTACATCGAGGCGGTCAAGGTCATCGCCGATGACCAGTTCCGCAAGCGCTTTGCGGCGCTGGAGCCGGCGGCCGCGTCCGCCGGCGCGGAAATCAAAAAGCGCGCACCCGTGCCGCCGCATCCCGAGCGTGACCTGCTCTGGTTCGTGGCCCAATACGCTCCCGAGATGGAAAATTGGGAGCGGGACATCTTCCTGGCCGTGCGCGAGGAATCCTTTTACTTCTATCCGGTGTTCGCCACCCAGATCATGAACGAGGGCTGGGCCTCGTACTGGCATGCGCGATTGCTGCGCGAGGCGGACTTCATCCCACAGCAGGCTTATGTGGATGCCGTGAAGTGCCACTCGGACGTGGTCCGGCCGGTGGCCGCCGACAGCCAGGTGGCGCTCGGGCTCAATCCGTACCACCTCGGGTTTTCGATGTGGGAGAAGATCGTCGAGGAGGAAGGGATGGACGGGGCGCTCGCCATCCGCGCGCAGGACGATGACTTCGGCTTCATCCGCAATCACCTGACACGCGAGCTGGCCGATGAGCTTCAGCTGTTTCGCTACAGCGCCCGCGACGGGCAGATCAGGGTGCTGGAGCCGGACCTCAATGCACTGCACGAGGCGATTCTCGCGCCCAAATACAACTTCGGCGCGCCGACGGTGGTGGCGCAGCACATCCGCGCCGACGGCACGCTCGAGCTGGTGCACGACCACACGCTCGACGGCCGCGGCCTCGACCTCGAGCGCAGCCGCAGGGTGCTCGACTATCTGCAACGGGTCTGGCGCCGGCCGGTGCTGCTCACCACGATCAATCAGGCCGGACTTGCTCTAGAGCTCTCCGCTCCGTAGCCGGCCTTTTGCGAGACCTCATCGGCCGGAGTACCCTGCCGTCATGGTTGGTGATGCGGTGGGGGAAGCGATGGGCCACACGAGCATCCGAAACATCGCGCTCGCGGGGGCTGCCGGCGCGGGCAAGACCCTGCTCGCCGAGAGCCTGCTGCTCGCCGCAGGCGCCATCCGCGCCAAGGGCAGCCTCGAGCGCGGCACGACGGTGTCGGACTTCGATCCACAGGAGCGGGCCCTGCGGCACTCCCTGGATCCGGCGATCATGACCTTCGAGCACGGGTCCTCCCGCATCCACCTCATCGACACTCCCGGCTACCCCGATTTCCTCGGCCGTACGCTCTCGGTGCTGCAGGCCGTGGAGGCGGTGGCCGTGGTCATCAGCGCCGTGAGCGGCCCGGACACCGTCACCCAGCGACTGATGGACTTTGCGCGCGAGCGAGGCCTTGGCCGCCTGCTCGTCGTCAACAAGATCGACAGCCGAGATGCCAAGAGCGCCGACATGCTCGAGCGGCTGCGCGAGCAGTTCGGCCCGGAGTGCCTGCCGATCAACCTGCCGTCGGGAAACGGCACGGCGGTGGCCGACTGTTTTTTTCAGCCGCGCGGTGTGCCGGTGGATTTCTCCACGGTGGAGGCGGCGCATACGCACATCGTCGACCAGGTCGTCGAGCTCGACGAGCGCCTCATGGCGCTCTACCTGGAGCAGGGCGAGGCCTTGACGCCGGAGCAGCTGCACGAGCCGTTCGAGCAGGCGCTGCGCGAGGGACACCTGGTGCCCGTATGCTTCACCTCGGCCGAGACCGGGGCTGGCGTCGCGGAGTTGCTCGAGATCTTCACGCGGTTGATGCCGAATCCGGCGGAAGCCAACCCGCCGCCGTTTCTGAAGGGTGAGGCGCGCGGCGAGGAGCGCCCGATCGGAATGCGAGGGACTCTGAGCCCCGCGGCCACCAGTTCTGAAGTGGCGCCGGGAAACGCCGGCCTGCCGCCAGGGGCGGCCGGCGCGATGCGGCCGGTCGAGGTTACGCCCGATCCTGACAGGCACGTCGTGGCTCATGTCTTCAAGATCGCGATCGATCCATACGTCGGCAAGCTTGGCGCGGTACGCGTGCATCAGGGCACGGTGCGCACCGGATCGCAGCTGTTCGTCGGGGATGCGCGCAAGCCCTTCAAGGTGGCGCACCTCTATCGCCTCCTCGGCAAGGACACGCTGGAGATCCCACAGGCCGGGCCCGGCGATATCTGCGCCATCGCCAAAGTGGACGATCTGCATCGCGATGCGGTGCTGCATGATTCCCATGACGAGGATGAGTATCACTTGAAGCCCGTCGCCCTGCCGCCGCCGATGCTGGGACTCGCCATCGAGCCACAGCGCCGCGGGGACGAGCAGCGTCTGGCCGACGCGCTGCACAAGCTGACTGCGGAGGACCCGTGCGTGCGGATCGAGCAGCACGCCTCGGTCAACGAGACGGTGCTCTACGGGGCCGGCGAGCTGCACCTGCGAGTGCTGCTCGAGCGCATGAGCCAGCGCTACGCCGTACAAATCAACACCCACCCGCCGAGCATTCCCTACCGCGAGACGGTCACTCGTGCCGCGGACGGCCACAGCCGCCACAAGAAGCAGACCGGCGGGGCGGGGCAGTTCGGCGAAGTGTTTCTGCGCGTCGAGGCGCTCGAGCGCGGCGCGGGTTTCGAGTTTGCGGACGAGGTGGTCGGCGGAGCCATTCCGGGCCAGTTCATTCCGGCCGTGGAGAAGGGGGTGCGGCAGGTGCTCTCGGAGGGCGCTCTGGCGGGCTTCCCGCTGCAGGATATCCGCGTCACCGTGTATGACGGCAAGCATCATCCGGTGGACTCGAAGGAGGTTGCCTTCGTGTCGGCGGGCCGCAAGGCGTTCCTCGACGCGATTCACAAGGCCAGCCCCATCGTGCTCGAGCCCATCGTGCTTCTGACGATCACCGCGCCGGCGAGCGCCATCGGCGATATCACGGGCGACCTCGCCACCAAGCGCGCCCGCATCAACGGCAACCTGGCGCTCCCGGGGCAGCGGGCTACGGTCTCGGCGCTAGTGCCGCTTTCCGAGATCACTGACTATCAGTCGCGTCTCAAAGCGCTGACCGGCGGCCAGGGAAATTACGTCATGGCGCTCAGCCACTACGATCCGGTGCCGCCGCGGCGCCAGCAGGAGCTGGTGCAGGCCTATCGGCCGAAGGCCGAGGAAGAATAGTACGGGTTGCGATTCAGGGCTCGCAGCGCGAGCACGGAATCGGGATTTCCCCTGAGGCTCGAGACATGGCCGCCTTGGGCCAGCCTGCACGGGAGGGGCTCACGGCGTTGCGGGAGAATCCGTTAACGGGCGCGCTTCGAGCCCGCCGTCCCGCTTACTGCAGGGTGAACGAGCCGCGCTCGTCGAAGGGCAGCGAGCGCAGCCAGCCGTGGGAGAGCTCCACCCTGCCCCTCAATCGATAGTGCAGCGGGCGGTTGCGGCCATGGGCCAGGACGGTGAGCAGGGTGCCCGCCATGTTGGCGGTGACCCGTGTGTCGAACTCCGCCGTGCCGTGGGCCGGCACCGTGAAGCCTTGGGCGCAGATCCCGGTGGCGATGCGTTGCCCGTCGACGTCGAGGACATAGCTTACCGTCTTTACGCCAAGGTCGAGATTGTTGGGATTGCGCACCCGCACACGTACCCGCAGCTGCTGCTGCCAGAAATCGGCGCGCTGGACGTGCACGTTGACGATGGAGAGCCGGGGAGGGGTGAGCCTGGAGACGAGCAAGGCGCAGCCGGCGAGCGCGGCGAGGCTGCACAGCAGCGGCAGGAAGCGCACTTGCCTCATGGGGGAGTATGGTCAGCTGGCGTAGGAGCGGCGCATGACGCCGCCGTGCTCGGGACTGCCACGGCCGGTGGCGATCGGCTGCGCGAGGCTCGCCGGCGCCGGCTTGCCGAGCCGCTCGTACAGGCGCGAGAGCTGGCGCCGGTACAGCGCATCGAACTGACTGACGGCCTCCGCCGGGTTGTAGTCGCCGAACCACCAGAACCAGTCGGAGCTCTCGCAGAGCGCGAGCTGCCGTTCGGCGGTCAGCCGGCGCTCCGGGTCGAGGCCGGCCGCCGCTGCATCGAAGGCGAGCTTCGCCTCGCACAGCAGCTCCCAGGCGCGGTTCTTCGCGGCATCTCCCATCCAGGTCGTGAGCGTCCCGTGAACCCAGCTGCCCGCCATCACCTGCGGCAGAGTCGCGGGCTTCAAGCCCCGATTCACGCACTCGCCGAGGGTCGTCAGCTCCAGCAGCGGGTGCGCGCCGAGAAGCGAGTACAGCGCGCGCAGGAAGTAGTAGCCGTTGAACGGATAGTGCTCCCACGCGTTTTCCCCGTCGAGAGCGATCAGCACGACGTGGCCGGGAGAATCCGCGTACTGGCGGGACAGTTGCGCCAGGGCCTCGACGAGGTTGTGTGCGGCGTCATCGCCGTGCCAGGTGGCGTAGGTGAAGCCGATCAGGTCCGACAACGTGTCTTCACGGAAGAACTGAGTCAGTGAGGCGTCCGCCAGGCGATAAGGGCGGTTGAAGGCTTGCGGGTCCCGGACGGCCTGGCCCGCCTGTGCGCCTGTGCGTTGCAGCGCGCCATGCAGCACGTTGGCACTGCTCGCCACCCACTTGAACCCGGCGCCATCGAGCAGATCGAGCGTTGCGCGGCTCACCGCCCCTTCCGAAGGCCAGCAGCCGCAGGGCCGCACCCCGAAGGTCTGCGTGAACAGGCGCAGCCCCTCCCTCACGTGCCAATCGGCGCGCTCGGCCCCGCCGGGGTAGGCGGCATAGCGCGGCAGCGGCAGGTTGGGCATGGCTTCCCGCGCCGACTGGAAGTCGAGCAGCAGCGGCACGATGGGATGGCCGTAGGGAGTCACCGACAGCTCACACTGTCCGCGCTCGCTCAAGCGCCGATAGCGCGGCACGATGGAGGCGAGCAGGTTGCCGATCAGGGCCAGGAGCTCGCGGCGCTGCCCGTCCGTGAAGCCGCGGCCTTGCTCGGTGAGGCGGCTGACCAGCGCATCCGTCCGGCGCACAGTCTCCCCGACCCAGGCCAGGTGGTACCAGACGGCAAGGTCATGGATGAACTGGTCCGAGGCGTAGCTCACCCGCTCGGGCGTGGCGAGCGTTTCGGCTATCGATGCAAGCTCCAGATACGGGCCGAAGCGCTCGATCATCTGCTTGCGCTGGGCACGCAGGCACGCGCGCAGGCTCGCGAGGCGAGCGGCCGGCTCGGCCGGCACCGGATCGGGGCCGAGCAGCGAGAGCACGGGGTCCGGCAGGGACTGCCCTGAGCGCAAGTGCTCCGCCACGGCCTGCGCCAGGGTCTCGATCTGCTCGAGCAGCACCGGCGTGAAGTTGAAGACCGCGCGCGCATCGGGGTTGGCCTCCAGATGCGCGGCCATGTCCGTGTAGTCCTTGATCGCGTGCAGGTAGGTCCACGGCAGCACGTACTGACCGGTGAGCGCATCCCGGTACTGCGGCTGGTGCATGTGCCACAGGAGGACGACCGGCAGGCGAGCGGTGGATGTCATGGGCGTCTCAGGGCGAGAGTCGGCGCAGCATCTCGGTCGTCACCAGCACGACGCCTTTTTCGGTGACCAGGAACCGCCCGGCATCGGCTTCGCGGTCGATGCCGATGCTCATGCCGTCCGGGATCTCGCTGCCCTCATCGATGATGGCGCCGCGGATGTGGCAGCCGGCCCCGACGTGCACGTTGGGCAGCACCACGGTGCGCTCGATGGTGCTGCGCTCCTCCACCCGCACGTTGGAGAACAGCAGCGACTGGCTCACGTGGGCGCCGGAGATGATGCAGCCGCCGGAGACCATGGAATTGATCGCCATGCCCCGCCGGCCGTCCTCGTCGAGGATGAACTTCGCCGGGGGCTGGTGCACCTGGTAAGTCCAGATGGGCCAGTCCTCGTCGTAGATATTGAGTTCGGGCGCGACGTGCACCAGCTCCAGGTTGGCCTCGTAGTAGGCATCGAGCGTGCCGACATCGCGCCAGTAGCTCTGCGCCCGGGTCTTGACGTCCTGGAAGGGGTAGGCGAATACCTGCAGCGTGCCGGCGATCGCCTTCGGCAGGATGTCCTTGCCGAAATCGTGTGACGAGGAAGGGTTGGCCGCATCCTCCCTGAGCATCATCTCCAGGAGGCGCGTGTTGAAGACGTAGATGCCCATCGAGGCGAGGATGGCGTCCGGCTTGCCCGGCAGGGTGTCGGGCACGGACGGCTTCTCGGTGAACTTCGTCACCCGGTTCCATTCCGTGGCGGTGAGCACGCCGAAATGCCGCGATTCGCTCGCCGGCACCGCGACCACGCCCATCGTGACGTCCGCGCCCTTCTCCACGTGGTAGGCGATCATCGGGCCATAGTCCATCTTGTAGATGTGATCCCCGGCCAGCACCAGCACGTGCTTCGGCCGGTGCGAGAGGATGAGCTCGATGTTCTGGTAGACCGCATCGGCCGTGCCCCGGTACCAGTCGGGTCCGCACTGTTGCTGGGCGGGCACCACCTCCACGAACTCGCCGAATTCTCCCCTCAGGTAGCTCCAGCCGCGCTGCGCATGCGCGATGAGCGATTGCGCCTTGTACTGGGTGAGGATGGAGATCTGGCGGATGCCGGAATTGACGCAGTTCGAGAGCACGAAGTCGATGATGCGAAATTTCCCGCCGAAGGGCGTGGCGGGCTTGCAGCGATTGGCCGTGAGGTCCCTCAGCCGCTCCCCGCGGCCGCCGGCCATGATCACCGCGAGGGTGCCGCCGGTCAGGCGGCTGACATACCGTCCGGATGAGGCGCGCGCAGGTTGTTGCATCGAGGGCCCCGAGGCTGGCTGGTCCGTACCCTATCGTATCAGCCTCAAAGGCGATTCAAAGCCATTTCATGAGCCCGAGGTCGTGCCCGTGGGTGAGCAGCTCGTGCCAGGGATGAATGCGCATCTCGGTCGCGAACTGGCCGCAGCCCGGTGGCTCCGCATCGAGCGCGAAGACCGCCGCCCCATCGGTCTCCCACTCGCCGGTGGGCTGCAATACCGCCTTCCACATCCCCTCGCGCTCGCTCTGGCCATAGGAGCACAGTGGCGGCGCCTCGAGATTGGCGGCGGGCAGCAGCCGGCGCGCCACGAACTCGACCCGCACGTCCTGGGGCTGCAGGCCGTTCAGGTTCACCGCGACACGCAGGCGCAGCCACTCGCCGCGGGTGAGCTCGATCGCCGTGTCGGTGAGCATCCGCAGGCTGACCCGGCTCCAGGCCTGGCGGACCCGCTGTTTCCACTCCGCGAGGCGCCGGGCGCCTGAGAAATCCTCCTGCGCGAGCCGCCGGTACTGGCGGTCCGCCGTGCGGTACAGATTGCGGGAATAGTCCTGCAGCATCCGCTCCATGTTGAAGCGCGGGATGACGGTGCTCATGGCACGCTTGGCGCGCATGACCCACTCGCGCGCATAGCCTTCCCCGGAGCGCTCGTAGTAGAGCGGGATCACTTCCTCCTCCAGGGTGTCGAGGATCAGCGTCGACTCCAGCGTGTCGCGCCGCTCCGGATCCTGCACACGCGCCGGAGGAATGCCCCAGCCGTTGTCCTGCATCCAGCCCTCGGCCCACCAGCCATCGAGAACGCTGAGGTTCAGCCTGCCGTTGATCGCCGCCTTCATCCCGGAGGTGCCGCTCGCCTCCAGCGGGTAGACGGGGTTGTTGAGCCAAACGTCCACGCCCGAGACCAGCGAGCGGGCGAGCTGCAGGTCGTAGTCCTCGAGGAAGACGATCCGGCCGATGAACTCCGGCGAGGTCATGAGCTGGCGGATCTCGCGCAGCACCTGCTTGCCCGGCTCGTCCGCCGGGTGCGCCTTGCCGGCGAAGAGGAGCACCACCGGCCGGTCGGGATTCTTCAAGAGCCGCGCCAGGCGCGCGCGGTCGCGCAGCAGCAGCGTCGCGCGCTTGTAGGTGGCGAAGCGGCGCGCGAAGCCGATGGTGAGCACATCGGGCCGGGCGGGATCGAGAAAGCGGGTGACGTGACGCAGCTGCGCGAGGCTCGATCCCTTGCGGGCGTACTCTCTGTGCAGGCGGTCCCGCACCGCGTCGAGCATCCGCGACTTGACTTCCTGCCCGGCGCTCCAGAAGCGCTCATCGGGCAGCGCGTGCAGCCTTTCCCAGAATGAGGTGTCGTTCTGGTGGTTGCGCCACGCCTCGCCGAGCTCGCGATCGAAGAATTCCGCCCAGAGCTTGTGCAGGAAGGTCGGCAGGTGCACGCCGTTGGTCACGAAGCCGACGGGGTTGTCCTCGGGACGGATCTCGGGCCAGCGGCTGGCGCAGAGGCGCTGGGAGACGCCGCCGTGGATGCGGCTGACGCCGTTGATCTGCCGTGCGCCGTTCAGCGCAAGATGGGTCATGTTGAAATAGCCCGGCGCCGAGGGCGAGTGCCCGAGCTCGAGGAAGCGCTCGACCGGCACGCCGAGCTCCCGGATGAAGTCGTGGAAGTGATCTAGGATCAGCCCATGGCCGAACGTGTCATGGCCGGCTGCGACCGGTGTGTGCGTGGTGAACACACAGGCGGCGGCAGTGGCTTCGAGAGCGGCGTCGAAAGGCAGGCCCTTGGCCGCGTGCTCGCGCAGCAGCTCCAGGATGAGGAAGGCGGCGTGGCCCTCGTTCAGGTGCCAGACCGAGGGCGAGAGTCCCAGGACGCGCAGCGCGCGCACGCCGCCGATGCCGAGGATCATCTCCTGGCGGATGCGGGTCGCCTCGTCGCCTCCGTAGAGCCGCCGGGTGATGTCCCGGTCCGACGGGGCGTTTTCCGGCGTGTTGGTGTCGAGCAGGTAGACCGTGATCCGGCCGGCCTGTGCCTTCCAGATCCGCGAGATCACGTCGCGCCCGGCGATGCGCACGCCGACTTTGACCCACTCGCCGGCGAGGTGTACCGGCTCCACGGGCAGATCGCGAGGATCGTGCGCGCGGTACTCGGCCTGCTGAACTCCGTCATCGTCGACGGTCTGCGTGAAATAGCCCTGCTCGTAGAGCAGCCCCACCGCCAAGAAAGGAGCGCCGGCGTCGCTCGCGGCCTTGCAGTAATCCCCCGCCAGCACCCCGAGTCCGCCGGAGTAGATCGGGAAGCTCTCGTGGAAGCCGTACTCGGCGCAGAAATACGCCGTCAGCGGCTCGTCGCTCTGCGGTTGAGCGGCAAGGTATCCGTCGAGCGTCGCCAGGGCCTCGTGATAGCGGGCGAGGTACACGGGATCCTGGGCGGCCCGGTCGAGCGCCGCTTGCTCGAGCGTGCGCAGCATCATCCGCGGATTGCCGCCGCACTGGCGCCACAGCTCCGGGTCGAGGTCCTCGAACAGGGCGCGGATGGGTCGGTGCCAGCTGAAAAAAAGATTGCTGGCGAGCTCGCGCAGGCGTGAGAGCGCCTCGGGAGCGGCCGGAGTGATTTCGAGCAGGGGGGTGCGCATGGAGCCTTAAAATGGGACCGGAATCAGTGCGCGAAGTCTAGCCGCTCGGCGCCGGCGGCGTCCCGATCAATCCGGGGATCTGCGTGGCTGCCCGCCCCCCCCGGCGGGCGGCTCGCGCAGGCTCCCGCACACCGGGTACACTCCCCGCTCGTCCGCAAAACCATTGCCGATCCAGGGGGCCGCCATGATGGGAATGCGCTGCAAGAGCCGATTGTCCACGGCACTCGCGGGTACGGCGCTGCTTGTTCTGTCGCTCGGGTCGGCGGCGGCGCTCGCGCAGATCATGCCCATCGAGAACTTGTCGCACTTTCCACGCGCCACGCTGACGATCAGTGCGCACGGCCGCCTGGATCGCTTCCGGGTGTGGATCGCGGATACCATCGCGCGCCAGGCCCAGGGGCTGATGTTCGTGCGTGACCTGCCGGCCGATGAGGGAATGATTTTCCCGATGAAGCCTCCCGAGGTCGCGCAATTCTGGATGAAGAACACCTATATCCCGCTCGACATGCTGTTCGTCGCCCCCGACGGGCGGATCGAGAAGATCATCGCCAATGCCAAGCCGTTCTCGCTGGCCGTGCTCTCCTCGGACGCACCGGTGGAGGCCGTCATCGAGATCCGCGGCGGGGAGGCGCGCCAATTGGGAATCGGGGTCGGCTCGCGCGTCCGCTGGAGCCCGGTCAAGCCGAAATAGTCGGCTCGTCGACCGTTTCGCTCGTTTCGTCGTGTGCCGGGCGCTTTTTGAGGCGCACTCGGCGGGTATTGCCGCACGACTTCATCCCAAATCGCCAGCCGCAGCACACCTGACTAAAACATTAAGTGCGCTGGCACAACAGTTCGTTTCTTCAATCGTTGCATGAAAGCAACATATGAGTTAGCGGGCTGAGTATCAGAAAGACTACCAGAGTAATCAAAGACATGGCGTGAGCTTGGAACGAGGGCGCCTGGGATTTCTCTGACAGCGAAACTTTACAGCTCGAGAAACGCGCGTGTATTCTTCGCCACATGATCCGACGGGCAAAGACACCTTTGCCCCGGGGAGCAGGTATTGAAACAGGGAAACTTGCCCAAGGGCCTTGGGACAACAACAACCGATCACGAAGGCGACCTCCGGGGACGCCGCGGAGTAATTTCATGACCGTGAATCACAATGTCAGACATGCTGTGAGGCGTGCGCTCGCGGTGGGCGCAATCGCCGTGTTCGGCGCGGGGGGGCTCGCGATCGCGAAGCCGGCACCGACGCCCAAGCCCCAGCCGCAGACGGTTCCCACGGCGGGCAGCTCGGCGGCGCAGCCGCAGGCTCTGCAGACCATCGTGGTCACCGGCTCGCTGATCGCCACCTCCAGCGTCCAGACGCCGAACCCGGTGCAGATCATCAGCGCCAAGGACATCGTGCAGTCCGGCTATACGGACATCGACCAGGTCCTGAAGAGCATCAGCGCCAACGGCGCGAACACGCTGAGCCAGTCGTTCAGCGGCGCCTTCGCGGCCGGCGCCTCCGGTATCTCCCTGCGCGGCCTCACGGTCGGGGACACCCTGGTGCTGATCAACGGGGAGCGCACCGTGCCCTACCCGCTGCTCGATGACAACCAGCGCAGCTTCGTCGATCTGTCCGCCATCCCCTTCACCGCCGTCCAGTCGGTGCAGGTGGACAAGAACGGCGCCTCGGCGGTGTACGGCTCGGATGCCATCGCGGGCGTGGTGAACGTCATCCTGAGGAAGGAGTACCAGGGCTTCAAGGTGAGCGCCACGACCGGCACGTCCCAGTATGGCGATGGCACGATGACGCACATCGGCTTCATCGGCGGCTTCGGAAGCCTCGCCTCCGACGGGTACAACTTCTATCTCTCGGGCGATTTCCGCCACCAGGACCAGATCCTCGCCAACAGCCGCCACGGTCAGTGGGCCAGCATGGACTTCACGGGCTACGGCGGCAACTACGGCAACGCCATCAACAACATCGGCGCCAGCCCGTTGCTCAATCCGTTCTTCTCCTACCCGAACACGACCACCGGCTACTTCATCGATCCGGCCACCGGCAACGTCGTGGGGTACATGCCGGGCTGCAACGCGGCGGCGCAGCAGGCCAACAGGTGCCTGGCGATCGACCCCGCCGGCCAGCTGCAGCCGCCGACCACCCGCGCGGACCTGCTGGCGAAGTTCACCAAGGAGCTCGGCGACCACTGGACCCTCGGCATCCAGGCGTCCTGGTTCAACACCTCTTCTGAGGAGCTTTCCGGCTACTCGGCGGGCGGCACCCTCAACACCGTCGGCTTCAGCAACGTCGTCTTTGGACCCGGCGTTCCCCTGAGGGTAGTCCCGGCGTCGTCACTGGTCACCCCGAATCTCATCACGATCCCGACGACCAGCCCGATGTATCCGGCGTCGTGCGCCGCGGCGACCGCGACGATGGACGGCCTGCAGAACCCGAGCGAAGGCTGCTCCTGGTTCGGCTCGCCGCTCGCCGCCCAGTACAACTTCCCCGAGCTCGGGTCGGTGACGTTGCAGTCGAATACCAATACCTACCGCCTGCTCGCCTCGCTCAACGGCAGGGTGGCGGGCTGGCAGATCCATGGCACCGCCGGCGCCATGTACGCCACGACGGACCTTCATTACAACGGCCAGATCTCCTACCAGGGCCTGCAGACCGCGATCAACAGCGGCTATGTGTTCGGCAGCACGACGAGCTACGACTCGATGATCGCGCCGACCATGATCAGCAACCCCTGGAGCTCGCTCGATATCATCGACGTGCACGGCGAGCACAAGCTGTTCGAGATGCCGGGCGGACCGCTCAAGATGGCGATCGGCGTGCAGTGGTTCAAGCAGACGCATGACGAGCACGCGCCGCCGGCCGCGGAGCAAGGCGTGCAGACCGAGGCCGGCGGACCGGTCTTCGTGATCGGCACCGAGAGGGATACCGCGGCGTTCGTCGAGTTCGAAGGCAAACCGGTCAAGTCGCTGCAAGTCCAGGCCGCCGGGCGCTTTGATCACTACCAGAATGTCGGCTCGGCTTTCACCCCGCAGGTGGGCTTCAAGTTCACGCCGGAGCGCTGGATCGGCCTGCGCGGCACGTGGGGCAAGGGCTTCCGCGCCCCGTCCGCGGCCGAGGGCGGCGCATCCGGAGAGCTCTTCGGAGCAGGCACCTATCAGGACCCGGCGCTGTGTCCGACGGCTACGCCTTCGGGAATGGCGGCAGGCCCCGGGGACTTCCCCAGCCAGTGCAACGTCTTCGTGA
>JAJZLX010000534.1:0-23527 GCA_021850555.1 Pseudomonadota bacterium
TTTCCTGCTCTACGCCTTCGATCTCCTCGTGACGATTTACGAGGAGGCGCACGCTGACCCGGAGAGTCCTGAGAGCGAGGTGACGGGACGAACAATCCAAAAGGATTATCCGACCCGCGAAGCGTTGTATCACGCGCTCCCAGGACTGATCCTGGCGCACAATCTATACGGCGTCGACATCGATGCGCGCTGCGCGCAGATCGCGCAGCTCGCGCTCTGGATGAGGGCGCAACGCGCATATCAGGACATCGGCGTCAAACGGGAAGACCGGCCGTTCATCCGCCGCTCCAATATCGTCGTGGCGGAGCCACTGGTGGCGGACGAGAGCCTGGCGGGAGAATTCGTCGACCGACTCGGTGACCGGACACTGGGCGAAGTCTTCACCCGCCTGGTGAGCGAACTGAAGCTCGCTGGTGATATGGGCGTGCTCCTGCGGATCGAGAAACTCGTCGCGCCGGAGTGGGAGAAGAATCGCACCGCCCGACTGTTCCAATTGCCGGAGAAGGAGATCCGGGGCGCGCTGGAGCGCTTCGTCGCGGAGGAAGGCTCACGCGTGAACCTGCGCAGAAGACTGTTCGCGGACGACGCGGGGCAAGGCATCGGCTTTCTGGAAACGACGGAAAAGAAGTTCGACGTGGTGCTCATGAATCCTCCCTTTGGCGCCGGGAGCGCTCGCGCCAAGAAGGAATTCGAGCGGGCGTATCCCAGGACGAAGAACGACGTGTATGCAGCGTTCGTGGAACGAGGCATCGAGCTGCTGACAAGCCGCGGTCGTCTGGGCGCCATTACATCGCGAACGGGGTTCTTCCTCTCCAGCTTCCAGAAGTGGCGCGAGGAGGTGTTGCTGAAGCGCGCACCACCGGCCGTCGTCGCCGATCTCGGCTACGGCGTACTCGACAGCGCCATGGTGGAGACAGCGGCGTATTGCTTGGAGGCGTACCCATGACAGTGTTCATACGCCTCCTGGATGCGTCGGTCGACGAGAAGGCTGATTCTTTGAGCGCGGCGGTCGACTCAATTCGCCGCGAAGCGGTGCACGACGGCCCGCCGCATTGTGGTGTCTTTGAACGCCTCCCGACGCAATTCTCTGATGTTCCGGGGAGTCCATTTCCCTACTGGGCAAATTCGGCTCTCTTGGCCGCTTTCAACACAAACCGACCTTTCGCTTCGGATGGGAGGATTACTCGGCAGGGACTTGCCACCGCAAATGACTTTCGGTTCTTGCGAAGTTGGTGGGAAATTGCCCCTTCGACGCACTGGTCTCCGTTTGCCAAAGGCGGCCGCTATTCACCCTTCTATTACGATCTTGACCTCGTGCTTCACTGGACGCGTGGCAATTCGGAGGCGCGAGAACTCAAAGCGTTCGCTGAAACCACTCCCAATACCACGCATTGGTCTCGCCGAATTCCGTGCGTCGACTTGTACTTTCGTCGCGGGCTCACTTGGCCGTTGCGGAGTCAGAGGGGTCTATCGGTGCGGGCGCTGCCGGCAGGTGGGATCTTCGGCCAGAAAGGGTCCGCCGCATTCGTCCCAAACGACAACGAGTCTGAGTCGCTCGCCTGTTTGGCCATAGCCAATAGTGCACCCTTCAAGGCTCTCGTCGCAATGCAGATGGCGTTTGGTGCTTATGATGTCGGCGTCATTGCCCGAACCCCGATTCCAAGTCTTGAGACAACTGAGGGTCTCGGAGCTCTAGCACGCCGCGCCTGGTCATTGAAACGATCAATAGACACGTTCGACGAAACCTCTCACGCCTTTCTCCTCCCTTACGCCCTCAACGAGCGTATCGCGGGTCTCGATCGAATCGCGATAGAAGCCGAGCTGGAGCGACTCCAGCGGCAGATCGATGATCGCGCCTTCGAGCTCTACGGTATTGGTCTTGAAGACCGCGCGGTGATCGAGTCCTCAACCCGCGCCGTTGCCGATTCTGGGGATGGACTGCAAGACATTACGGATGAGGAGAACGATGACGAAGCCGAAGCGGAAGACACGGGACAGACAGCGGTGATGCTGTCCTGGCTCGTCGGCGTGGCCTTCGGACGATTCGACCCCCGACTTGCGGTCGGCGAGCGTGCGGTTCCATCGGAGCCTGAGCCCTTCGACCCGCTGCCGTCACGCTCGCCCGGGATGTGGCCCGAGACTGAGACGCCGAAGGACGCACCCGCCATTCTCGTGGACGACGAGGGCCATGAGGCGGATTTGACGTCGCACGTGAAGCGGGTTGCCGAGCGGATTCACTGGCAGCCGCCCGAGGATGTGCGCGCTTGGCTGGCACGGGAATTCTTCCCGCTGCACATCAAGATGTATTCCAAGAGCCGCCGCAAGGCCCCGATCTACTGGCAGCTCGCGACGCCGTCGGGCAGTTACTCCGTCTGGCTCTATCTCCACGCATTCACAAAGGACACGCTGTTTCGGGTTCAGCACGAGTATGCGGGTCCGAAGCTCAAGCACGAGGAGAGGCGATTGGAGTCGCTGCGTGCTGAGTTTGGCGAAAACCCGTCCGCCGCGCAGCGTAAGCGGATCGCGGCGCAAGAGAGCTTCGTCGAACAACTGCGTGTGTTTCTTGAGGAGATCGAACGCGTTGCGCCGCTCTGGAATCCGGGCCTCGACGATGGGGTCATCATAAACTTCGCACCGCTGTGGCGCCTCGTCTCGCACTGCAAATCGTGGCAGAAGGAGCTCAAAGCGATCTGGGATGCGCTGTGCGCCGGTGAGTACGACTGGGCGCATCTGGCGATGCACCTGTGGCCGGAGCGCGTCGTCCCGAAGTGCGCCGAAGACCGCAGTCTCGCGATTGCCCATGCGCTCGAGGACGTCTTCTGGGTGGAAAACAGCGAGGGCAAGTGGGTGACGCGCGAAATACCGACGCGACCTATCGAAGAGCTCATCAGCGAGCGGGCCTCGACGGCCGTCAAGGCTGCCCTCGACAACTTGGTGCAGGCGTCAGTAGCTCAGATCGGGCGCGGTCGTTCCAGAAGCCGACGAGCGAGCGTGGGGAACGCATGATGCACCCTCTGCATGAATATATCGCGAGGCAGCTCGCGGGCCACATCGGGAAACATCATGTCGTCGTGTGGTACGACGTTCGTCAGGAATTCGCGCCGTTTATCGCCGAGCTCCGCGGCGGTCCCAAGTCACCTGGGTCGATCCTGCCGGTGTCGATAGGGGGGATTCAGGCCCAGCTCGCCGAATTCGATGGCTCGTTCCTCGAGCTACGCTCGCGCGTTGAGCCGTACGCGAGTTCGGAGGAACCGTTGAATTTCGTCATCTACGTTCCGGGCTATCGATCGAACGCCAAGGAGTCCTTGCTCCTGGAACTCGAGAAGGCGGGCACCTGCTACGAGCCGCAGTTGAAGAGCCTCGCCCGCAATGTTCTCCGCCAGATGTACACCGATGGCGTAGTCGACGAGCTGCTGGCGCCCGAGGCGGTGTCCTACGAGGATCTCGCTCGGGCGTCGGCGGGCGGGTCCGGCGCGGAGCCGCCTTCGCTCCTCAAGATGATCTTCCACGGTGAGGGCCGCGGCGGGATCCTTTCTGAGTGGCTGACGAACGAGGTGCGGGATGAGGAGATCCTCGCCAAGGACGCCGCCCGCGAGCTCATCAAGCTGATTCACTCCTCCTGCGGTCTCGAACTGCCTGAGGACACCGCCCCCGCGAAGGTCCGCGCCGTCACGTTGCGCTATCTACTTGCGAACGACTTCAGAGCCGCGTTGAGCGGTCCCACTCCGGCCTGCATGGAAGGCGTGCCGCAGCCCCAAACCCAGGAGCAGCGGAAGGGGGTTGCGGACCTGGTGCGTGGACTTCGGGATCGTTTCCCCAGCGAGTATGCCGCGGCGGCGGAGCGGGTCGAAGCGGAGCTCGGCCTCGGGAAGGCAGCCCTGGCAGTCGAGTCGCTTACTTCGATCGACACCTTCCGTTTCGAGGAGCGCGCGGTGCTGGCTCGCGGCTCAGCGCTGATCGCCGAACGGCGGTTCGACGAGGCGCTGCAGCTCATCGAGCGCCACGTTTCGAGCTTCTGGGTCCGCCACGACATTCCGCGCAGCCTGCAGTGGAATGCCTGCCGGCAGCTGGCGGAGCTTGGGAGGGAGGCGCAGAAAGTGCTGGCGGCAGCACGCAAGCTCACCGGCGGCGTACATGCCTGGATCACTGCGTACACGGATGCGAATGGCTGGTACCGCTTCGACCAGATGCATCGCCGACTGGAGTGGCTCGCCGGGCGCGTCGAGGAAGAGCTCGATGAGCGTGCGCTCGGCATCGTGCGGCGCGCCTACGAGGATGCCTGTCAGGTGATGGCAGAGGGGTTCACCAGCGTGCTCGAGGGCGCCGGATGGACCGTGCCCGGCGCTCTACACCAGACGCACGTTTTCAGCGAGGTGGTGAACGGCAGGCCGAAGCCGGTGGCCTACTTCCTCGTGGACGCGATGCGTTACGAGATGGGAGTCGAGCTCGCGCAGCGGCTGCAGCCGCCAGACGGTGCACCGACCGCCGAGGTGCAAATCAAGGCCGCTATGGCGGCACTCCCGAGCATTACTCCGGTCGGGATGGCTGCACTTCTCCCCGGCGCCTCAGCCAGCTTCGCCGTCGTGGAGCAAGGCGGGAAGCTCGGCTCGCGGATCGAGGGGACCTTCCTTCCGGACTCGCCGGGCCGGCGTAAATTCCTCGCCGCGCGGATCCCCGGGCTGGTCGATCTGACGCTGGATGAGCTGCTGGGCCTGCCGCGCTCCAAGCTCGCAAAGAAGGTGGACGGCGCTCAGGTCGTGATCGTCCGGTCCCAGGAACTCGATCATGCCGGTGAAGGGGGCTTCACCTACCAGGCCCGCCAAGTGATGCACACGGTGATCGACAACCTGGCCCGCGCCATCCGCAAGCTCACGGCTGCCGGGATCGTGGAGGCCGTGGTGGCGGCGGATCATGGGCACCTGTTCACCTCCGAGCGCGAAGAGTCCATGCGGATCGATGCCCCGGGCGGCGAAACGGTCGAACTGCACCGGCGCTGCTGGATCGGACGGGGCGGGAAAACACCCTCGGGCTGCCTACGCGTGGCGGCGACGGCGCTCGGCTACGATTCGGATCTCGATTTCGTCTTTCCCCGCGGCTGCGGGGTCTTCAAGGCAGGCGGCGACCTCGCTTTCCACCACGGGGCGGCCTCGCTGCAGGAGATTTTGATCCCGGTGCTATCGGTGCGCTCGCGCGGCGGCGGCGCCCTGGCGCCTGCGGCGGGCTCGCTGTCCGTGACCGGGATGCCGGAGAAGATCACGAACCGCATCTTCAGCATCGTGCTACAGGGCGACCTGCTGAGCGCCGAGCAGGCGGTGCTGCCGCTTCTGCTGGCCGACGGACGACAGGTCGGCCGCGCGGGCATGGTGGTGGACGGGGAGCTCGACCGGGATACCGGGACCGTGAGACTCGTTCCCGGAAAGCCCGTGACCGTCGCACTTCTCCTTGATGACGATCAGGTCCGAATGCTGCGCATCGTGGTCCAGGATCCGCGGACCGATGCCGAACTCTATCGCTCGCCGGCCGATATTCCGGTGCAACTCGGAACCTGAGCCATGACTGCCTCATTCCCCGCCCGTGACCCGCTCGACGACAAGGTGAACCGCCTCTTTGCCGGCAAGGTGGTCCGCAAGGACCTCGTCCGCAAAGTGAAGGTCGGCGCCAATGTCCCGGTGTTCGTGCTCGAATTTCTGCTTGGGAAATACTGCGCCTCGTCGGATGAAGTCGCGATCCAGATGGGTCTCAAGGTCGTCAACGACACGCTCGCCCACAATTACATCCGGGCCGACGAGTCCATGAAGGCGCAGGCCACGGTCAAAGATCGCGGGCGTCACTCGTTCATCGACAAGGTCAAAGTCCGGCTGGTCGATTCGGATTACTGGGCCGAGGTCACGAACTTCGGTCACAAGTACGTGCACATCCCGGAGCACTATGTCCGGGAGTACGAGCGGCTGGTCATGGGCGGCGTGTGGGCACAGGTGGACGTGCGTTTCCAGTCCGACGAGGAATCGGGGGGCAAGAACCCCTTCTGGATCGAGAAGCTCACACCCATCCAAATCGCCACTTTTGATCTCGAGGACTACCGCCAGGTCCGGAAGCAGTTCACGACCGACGAGTGGCTCGACTTCATGCTGCGGAGCATGGGGTACGAGCCGGGAGAGATGTCTCGACGGCTGAAAATGCTGTTCCTCCTCCGGCTGATACCACTTGCCGAGCGCAACTACAACTTGGTCGAGCTGGGCCCGCGAGGCACTGGCAAGACCTACGTAATCCAGGAAATCTCCCCCTACGCGGCGCTGCTCACGGGCGGCACGACCGTGGCGAACCTGTTCGGACACATGTCTGGGCGGCAGAAGGGCATGGTGCAGATCTGGGACGTTGTCGGGTTCGATGAGGTCGCGGATCTGCAGAAGATGCCGAAGGAGGTCGTCACTACGATGAAGACGTTCTGCGAATCCGGCACCTACCAGCGGGGCCAGGAAGCCGTCTCCGGTGATGCCAGCATCGCGATGTTCGGCAACACGAATCAGCCA
The DNA here is from genome assembly GCA_021850555.1 of Pseudomonadota bacterium. The sequence continues at coordinate 6,531 of JAJZLX010000534.1, forward strand.
GTCGATGTCATGGTGCAGACGGGACATCTGTTCGCATCCATGCCGGACATCATCCGCGACGACATGGCCTTCATCGACCGCTTGCACTGTTATCTCCCGGGCTGGGAGATACCGAAGATGCGCAATGAGCTCTTCACGGAACATTACGGCTTCGTGGTCGACTATCTCGCCGAAGCGCTGCGCGATATGCGCAGGCACAATTTCACGGAAATCATCGACCGGCATTTCTCGCTCGGCGCGCACCTCAATGCGCGCGACCGCAAGGCCGTACGCAAGACCGTCTCCGGGCTCATGAAGATCCTCTTCCCGCACGGGGAAGTCTCGCAGGATGACCTGGCAGAGATCCTGGAACTGGCGATCGAGAGCCGCCGGCGCGTCAAGGAGCAGCTGAAGAAGATGGGCTCCTTCGAGTACTACCATACCTCCTTCAGCTACGTCCTGAACGACAACGGCGAGGAGAAGTTCGTCGGTGTGCCCGAACAGGGTGGGCGAGATCTCATCTCCCAGGACCCGATCGCACCGGGAACGGTGTACACGGCAGGCGTGACCGCCGATGGCACGGTGGGCCTCTATCGCCTGGAGGTCTCAATTGCTGACGGTACCGGGAAGCTCAAAATTGCCGGCGGTATCACGGGCGCGGCGAAGGAGTCCGTGCAGCGGGCGTTCGGCTTCCTGCTCGCAAAGAAGGCGGAGCTCGGTGTCGGCCGCGACCTCGATACCTCGGACCTGCACGTTGAGCTCATCGATCTGCTGGCGAACCGCGGCGAAGCGGAAATCGGTGTGGCGCTCTTCGTGGCCGCATACTCTGCGCTGCGCAAAGCCCCTGTTAGCCCGGCCTTGCTGATCCTGGGCGATATGAGCGTCCAGGGCAATATCAAGCCGCTGCGCTCCCTCACGGAACCTTTGCAGGTCGCCAAGGACAATGGCGCCAAGCGTGCCCTGATCCCGATCGAGAACAAGCGGAACTTTCTCGATGTCAGCGCCGACATCATGGAGCAAGTGGACCCGATCTTTTACGGCGATCCGAAGACGGCGGCGATGAAGGTGCTCGGAGGTCCCTGATTACCAAACTGACGTAGCATCACCGGCCAGGGAAGGTGCGGATTTGTGACCGCATGGCAAAAGACTGTCCAGTCGCGAAAGCGGACGTGAGATGAGCCACTGCTGGGGCGTGCTGCAACGCAGGTGCGCTCGAAAGCCGAGACCGCCACGCCGCCTGCTGTTGGGAAACGGTATGGTTTGATTGATTTTCGGGCGGTATCGATTGCCTGCCGAGGTGAAACGGTGCGTATAACCTTTGGACTGAGCGTCGACGGAGAGTGTGGCTGGAAACCGGCGAATCGTCTGGGGATGCCGGTGCTGGGGCCGCTCGGGATGCTGAATGTTCTCGAGACGCGGCTCGGCCTGCTGCGCGCGGAGTGCACACAGGCTCAGCGAGTGATGCAATACCGCGAGTGTCTAAAACAGTTCGACACCCAAGATCGCTTCTATCATGCCTCATTTGGCGTCGATCCGCTCGGTACATCCGCGACGCTGCTGTCGTGGCGCGACACTTGGTATCTGCACGGTTGGACTGGTGAGGTGCCGTCAGGAGCATCCGCTCGGATCGTCGACATAGCCGCCGTCGAGGCGGCGGCTCGCGGCGTAGTGTTCCCGTCGGTCGGCGAGCGGTTATCGCAGGTCGTCGAGTGCCTGGCCCGGCACCAAACCTGGATCGAGGCTATCGATCTCATCGACCCGCTGGATGCGTTTCCCAGGCGTTGGCGGGACGTGCTGGCAAGACTGCCAGTAGGTTCGGTCCGGGCGTTCGGCCCATCGGCAGACCCGACGACGGTCCTCGGGAGGATGCAGATCGCGCTCAGTGCGGCGCGAGAGGGCAGGGATCCCGGCGGGAAGATCGCTTGGTCCGATGACGGCAGCCTGCGCGTCGTGCGTGCGGAAACGGGTCTTGTCGCTGCACGCTGGGTGGCTCACCTGCTGGAATCGTCACGGGAAGACGTTGCGATCGTCGCCGAGCAGGGCCGGATGCTGCTCGATGCCACCCTCGACTCCGCCGATGTCGCGCGGCAGGGATTCCAGGATCCGAGTCCGCTGACTCCCGGGCTTCAGCTACTGCCGCTTGTGGCGCGCACCATCTGGGAGCCCCTCGATGTCCATGCCCTGCTGCAGTTTCTCGCGCATCCTATTGGCCCGGTGCCTGGTTTTGCCAGGAGAAGGTTGGCCGAGGTAGTCGCGCAGTCCCCCGGGCATGGCGGCCCGCGTTGGCGGGAAGCGGTCGAGGAACTCGTGCGGGACCATCCGGGGCGTGCCGCTGATCTACGCGAGGCGTTGGCCATCTGGGTTGAGCAGACGCGTTATGACCCCGGGCAGGGAGCGCCGATCACCGAACTGCTCGAGAGAATTCGCGTGATCCGTGATGATTTGGGCGCGCGCCTCGCAGGTCAGGACCCGATTGACCGCGCGGCCGCAGCATCGGGCGTCGCGCAGGCCGTGGCGGTGATCGCAGCCCTCGAGACGCTCGTGGCACAAGGCGAATCATCGATCGCTCCAGCGGAGCTGGATGCTCTGGTGGCGCAATGTACAGCGCGAGGCGCACCCAATTTTGCGATGTACGCCGAGGTCGGATGCATACCGTCCGTGTCCCACCCGGAGGCGCTGGTGGAACCGTTCGACGGGGTGATCTGGTGGCAAATGGGTGTGCCGACAATGCCGACCCACTACCCGTGGAGAGCGAGCGAAATGGCGTCGCTCGCCCGGGCCGGTGTGGAGATTCCGCCGCTCGCGGACGTGGTGAGGCGGTGCGGCGAGGGCTGGCTCAGGCCGCTTTTGAACGCGCGCCGCCAACTGGTGCTCGTGCTGCCTGCTCAGGGAGAGGAGATCCACCCGCTATGGCAGGAGATCGAGTGGCTCGTCGAGGGCGTGCGGGTGCAGTCTCTGGAAAGTCTCCTCTCCGGTGGGGGTGACGAGGAGCTGCCGGCCATCGCGCATGCGGCTCTCCCTGGACGCAGGCGCTGGTGGCGCCTGCCGCCGGATGTAAAGGTACCGCTGCTCGCTCGGGAATCCTACTCCAGTCTCAACGTGTTTCTGAATGCGCCTCACCAGTGGGTGCTGAAGAACGCCGCCCGTCTCTACCCGTCCAACCTGCTTGCGGTGACCGACGGGAATCGGCTCTACGGCAACCTCGCCCATCGGGTGCTGGATCGGTTCTTCAGGACAAGCGGCGCGCTTGCATTTCGCGGTGATGCGATGAGGACCTGGCTGTCGCGCGAGTTCGCGGCGGTGGTGGCGGAGGAGGGTGCCGTGCTGCTGATGCCGGGACGGCGTGGGGATTACGAGCGGCTTCGCGCCACCTTGGAGCGCGCTATCGCGGAGCTTCAGCGGCAGTTCGCGGCGGCGGGCGTTGATGTCGTCGAGTCCGAGCGACCGTTGGCCGGAAGATTCAAAGGCGGCGAGCTCGAGGGCCGTGCTGATCTCGTCCTGCACAACCGATCCGGCGAGCAAGCGATCGTCGATATGAAGTGGTCCGGTGGGTCGCACTACCAGGAGCGGCTAGCGGAGAGCCGCCACCTGCAGCTCGCGGTGTATGCCGAGATGTTGCGTCAAGAAGGAGGAGCTTGGCCGCAGATTGCCTATTTTATCCTGGATGCGTCCCGCCTGCTGACGGCGGACACGGCGTTTTTCAAGGAAGCGCGCGCGGTTCAGACCGCAGGCGCTGCGTCCACCGCGGCGCTGTGGGATCACTTCGTCGCGGCCTGGAATTGGCGCCGCGCCCAGGTCGACGCGGGCCGGATCGAAGTTGCGGTGGAGGGTATTGAGCCCACCCCTGAGTCGGCGCCACCGTCCGGGGTGCTTGATCCGGAAGAATTGCGCGCCGACTACGACGACTACCGTTGGCTGACGGGATGGGAGGGCTGAGCCATGGCCGGGACGCTCAGATTCGTCAGCGCGGGAGCGGGAAGCGGCAAGACCTACCGCCTGACCCAGCTCTTGTACGAAAAGCTTCGCTCGGAGGAGGCCAGGCCAGCGGCAGTGATCGCGACGACCTTCACGCGCAAGGCGGCGACCGAGCTTCGCGAGCGGGTACGCAAGGCGCTCCTCGAGAACGGTGAATTCGCGCTGGCCAATGCGATTGGGCAGGCGCGCATCGGTACCGTGAACAGCGTGTGCGGTGGATTTCTCGAGCGCTTCGCGTTCGAGGCGGGACTCGCCACGACGCTGCGCGTGTTGGAGGAGACGCAATCGGGCGCCCTCGTGCGAGAGGCCATCGATGCGGTTTCTGACGATGCCGTGGTGCAAAAGCTGGTCGATCTCGCACGGCGCCTCGGGATCGAGGACTGGCAGAAGGCTCTCAAGTCGCTGATCGACCAGGCGCGTGCCAACGACATCGCGCCCTCGCGGCTCGAGGCGTTCGGCGAACGTAACGCCAGGGATCTTCTCTCACACTTTCCCCAGCCATCGCGGGACGATCTAGACGAGGCGCTTGTTTGCGCGATTGAGGTGGCGACGCGGGAGATACAGCAGCGAGCCACCGGAAAAAAGAACACTGAGGAATACCTCGCGCTAGCGCGTGAGACATTGCGGTTGGTACGCGCCGGCACCGCGGCATGGTCCGATTGGGTCAGGCTGTCAAAGGGCGCGCCCGAGGCAGGACTCAAGGCCCTGGCACAACCGGTCACGGACGTCGCCAGCCGCTTTGCCGCGCATCCCCGGCTGAGAGAGGACATCGAGCGCTATCTGACGGAGCTCTTCGCGTTGGGCGCGAGGGCATTGGGGGCTTACGCGCAAAGGAAGCGCGAGCTGCGGGTCATTGACTTTGTGGACCAGGAGCATCTCTTTCTCAGGCTGCTCAATAAGCCGGTAGTGGCCGAGACGCTCTCTGAAGAACTGGATCTGCTGCTCGTGGACGAGTTTCAGGATACGAGTCCCATCCAGCTCGAGCTCTTCGTGCGCCTTTCTCGCATCGCACGCGAGAGCATCTGGGTCGGCGACGTGAAGCAAGCCATCTACGGATTCCGCGGCAGCGATGCCGAGCTCATGAAGGCGGTGCTTGCCGAGTTGGCTGACATGGGGGGCACGAAGGAGGTGCTCGGCGAGTCGCGCAGGTCCAGGCCCGACCTGGTTCGGCTGGTCAACGGTGTCTTCGGCGACGCCTTTGCGCCCGGGATCCCGCGCCAAGAAGTGCAACTGACGGCTGTGCGCAAGGAGCAAGTTCCTGACGCTGCGCTCGCCCGCTGGGTCGTCGAAGGAAAGAACGTGACGTTGAGGGCCGCAGCGCTGGCCGAAGGGATCAAGGCCCTCGTCGCATCCGGCTACCGTGTCGTGGATCCGGTGAGCCACACTCCACGACCCGCTCACTTTGGGGATATCGCGGTGCTCAGCAAGACCAATCTGGGCGTGCAGCGCGTGGCGGAAGCGCTTCGGGCTGCCTCGGTCCCCTGGGCCACGGAACAACCCGGACTGTTGTCGACGCCGGAGGCCGTGTTCGCGCTGGCGTGTCTGCGTCGCTTCCATGATCCCAGCGATACATTAGCCAGCGCGGAAATTCTCTCCCTTGCCGATTGCGAGGAACCCGAATCTTGGCTCGCGGATCGTCTGCGCTACCTTGAATCCGGGGGCGCCAGCCACGAGTGGCGAGATGGCCCGGACGGTCACCCATTGCTGGCACGGCTCTCAACGTTGCGCGCGCAGGCCCCGCTACTTTCGCCCTACGCCGCACTGGAACTGGTCATCGTTCAATGTGACATCGCGGGGCGAGTGCTGCGCTGGCAGCGGGAGGAGCTCGTCGCCCAGGTGCGTCTCGCCAACCTGCAGGCCGTTCTGGCGCTCGCGCGCGCTTACGAGGAGGCGTGTAACGCGCGGAACGAGCCGGCGACGGTCCCCGGGCTCATCCTTTGGTTCGGCGACCAGGCCGCAGCGAAACTAGACATGCTGGCCCAACCGCCTGTCGATGCCGTCAAGGTCATGACGCACCACGGGGCCAAAGGTCTCGAATGGCCCATCGTCATCCTGCTGGACTTGGAGAATGATATTCAGGACCGTATCTGGTCGGTCGGCGCGCGTTCGGAGGCAGACCTCGATGTGGCCGAGCCGCTCAAGGATCGCTGGATCCGTTATTGGCCTTGGCCGTTTGGCAAGCAGCAGAAAGTGGATCTTGCCGAGACCATCGCCCAGTCTCCGGAGGGGATCCGTCTGCGCACGGAAGCGATCGACGAGGCGAAGCGACTGCTCTATGTCAGCATGACACGGGCGCGCGACTGTCTGGTCCTGGCGCTTCCGGCGAAGCGCGGCCAGTGTGAGTGGCTGGGATCCCTGAATGCACCCTGGCTCGCCCCGGACACCGTGGGCGACTCGGTTTGTCTGCCCGATGGCTCCAAGGTGTCGTGCGACTTCCGCAGCGTCCAGGCGCCCGCCGCACCTTCAGTGTCGAAGAAGCCGGGGTTGTCCTTGCATTGGTTCCCCAGCCCCGCCGCGCACACCGAGCGAGTACCGGCAGTCCTGATCGCCTCAGCGCTCCCGGGCCGGCCGTGCGAGATCATCGAGTCCGCATCCATTGGACAACGCATTCTGCTCGAGGCCGGGACGGACATGACGGCCTTGGGCAACGCGATCCATGCCTGTCTCGCGGTAGCCCTGACTGATGCGGATGTGCCGCTGGATGAGGTTCGCACCGCGTACATCCTTGATGGTTTCGGACTCAACGGTGCCATCGAACCCTCCGCCTTGGTGCGGCAGATCGGCGCATTGAACGCGTGGATAGCCGCGCGTTGGCCGGATTGTCACCGTCATGCGGAGGTTCCCATCGAGTCCATTCTCCCCAGCGGCCAGGTCCTGCACGGCCGCATCGACCTGCTGCTGGAAACGCAGAAGGGCTGGGTATTGATCGATCACAAGGCGAATCCGGCGCCCCGCGCACGGTGGGAGCAAGTCGCCACCGAGCATGGCGGGCAGCTGTCGATTTACGCGGACGCGCTCGCGCGCGCTACGGGCCGCTCGGTTGAGGAGGTGTGGCTCGTCCTGCCGGTCGCAGCCGGGGCGATGCGGGTGAGGGCGGGCGGTGCAGGATCCATGGATGTGAATCAAAAGGTCCATCCGGCGGACTGAAACCACTGAGAAAAGGACACAAAGGGGGATCCCGTTTGAATGCTTTCGATCTGCTGCCATTCCAGACTGCCTTTGATCCACCTCAGCAGGTCGAGGGCACCCTGGACCCGTTGGGTTTGTATTCGATCGCCGACGCCCTGGGGGTGCGGCTTGCGCCGGGCATCCGGGAACGCCAACGCACGCCGCGCTTTCTGACCCTGGCGCTGGTCGGCCATGCGGCCTGCGAGGGACTGGAAGAAGTCCCCTCACCTAACCGCCCGCCGGCGTGGTTGGTATACGAATGGCTGATCGTCTCTGCCCTGGTGGATCGCCTGCAGGGCACTGAGGACCTTCGAGGCATACCCGGTCAGGAAAAAATCAAGGAGTGCATGGCGCGCCACGAGGCGATCTGTGCCAGCAACTACCTGAAGACACCCTCCGTGTTCGGGTTCCACGGCATCTATCGAATATTCGGCACCAAAGCCGGCTTATTCGATTCAACTGGCAACATATACAGACGCGGGCGCGATGTACTACATGCTTGGCAAAGCGACCAGAAGCTCAGTGGCTTTCTCGAGGCGGGTGGCGAAGTCGGAAAAGTGCGCAGCGAAATTCGGTCTGTCGTAAAGCAAGGACAGATCGAAGGGAAGCTGGGAAATTCCAGCCGGCCACTGCGTGAGTGGATTGCCGTCCATCTCAATCCGTACAGACCAGGTCTCGCCGAACAAGGCGCCCTTTGGAATGCGGTGACGGCGACCGATGAGATTCGTGGCGAGTATGCCCTTTTACTGGTCTCAGGAGACGGGCAGCGAGACTGGCTTGCCTCGGATGGTTCCGAATCGCATTACCACATGCGCATCATCCGTCGCTGCGGCAATCGCTTGCAGCATCTATTGCGCGCGGTCCAGCGATTCGAAAGACTTGCCCGTCTATTGACCGATGCATTCGATGAAGCACGTTTCCGGATGAGCGGCGAAATCGGCCCGGTGAATGCCGAATGGCTGGGCCAGGGCGGGTGCATGAAAATCGCGGCCAGGGAATGCAACGCAGCATTCAGCGACGCACTTGAAGTGCTGGGAGACATCGATCCGACGGCTCGCGGACGACTGGAAGAGCAATTCGCCTGGGCCGGTGAACCGACGGATGCATCGAGTTTCGCCGCGCGTCTGTTGGATCACCATGCGAAGGTCCAGCACAACAAACCTCCCAACGGCAAGCGTTCGTGGTTCGACGCTTTTGGAGATGGACGGGTGGCGATTCGCCCCGGCTACACCCTCAAAGAAAATGAGGCCAAGCCGGGGCGGTACGTTCATGCCTACCGCACCCGACCAATCTGGGATTTCGCCGCCGATCTGGGTTACGCTAGCGGGGAGGCCAAATAGTGGGCAAGGCAGAGAACAAGAACTCGTCACGCCGCCTGCTGTCCCAGTGGGATCCTCCTGAGGACGCCGGCAATCCGGTGGGCGTGCTGGCCACCACGTTCACCCTCGACACGGCCCTGTTCGAGGAAGAGTGCCTCGCACGCTTCGCCGGTGTGCAGAGCGATCCGTTGCGCGATGGTGCGCTGTATCGCATTGAGCGTGAGGAAAAGTTGTCCGCGCTGATTAGCGCCGTGGTCATCGCCGATGTTCACCACTGCTCGGGCATGCGCAGTCTTCGTTGGGACTTGCTGGCCTCGCGTCCGGAAGCGGGCGTGATGCATGCCAAGATCAGCTTGTTGGCGTGGGAGAACCATGTCCGTGCGATCGTGGCTTCGGCCAATCTCACTAATCCAGGGTACCGACAAAACCAGGAATGCGCGGCGGTGCTGGATTTCGCCGGTTCCAGTGCGGAGCGCACTTTGCTGGATCCTCTGCTGGATTTTCTGCGAGAGATTCTGGACACGACGACGGGCCCGGCCAGGGCGCGTGCAACACAACTGCTTGATTGGGTATCGGCGAAGTTCGAGCGATCCGAACCGCCCTCACGTGGTTTGCAACGTCACTTGATTCTCATCGGCCCCGGCCGCAAGAATCTGTTCGATCAACTGGAAGCGCATTTACCGAGGTCACGACCGGAAATCGCACATGTCGTCTCACCGTTCTTCGACCAGGAACTGCGCGATGGTGGGCCGGAGCGGCGACTTTGGGAGATGATGCGCCAGCGCGGCGACGCGGCGGTACACCTGCACGTTGCGGCTATCTATGCGAGCGAGATCGGGAAGTGGCGTCTGCAGGCGCCAGAACATCTTCTTCACTCGAAACCCGGAACGCGCAGCAGCACAACGTTGAGTCTACATCCGCTGCAGGTAAACAACGTCGCCGCCGACACTGGCAAGGAGCACCGTCCTCTACACGCCAAGACTTTGACGTTTTGCCATCCGCAATGGATCGCCTCGATGGTGGGATCGAGCAATTTTACCTCGGCGGGAACTGGGCTGGCCTCGAAAGATCGCGATACCGGAAAGGCTCTGAGAGTCCGCAATTTCGAGGCCAATGTCCTGTACTGCCTAAATGCTGCGTCGGATGATCCATTTTACCGACAAATCGCAGACGCCGGCCCGCGCGGTGCCGACGCCGTCGATGTGGAGAAACAGGCGCAATTTGACCCTACCTTCGGTCAGGAGGATGGTGAAGGGAACATTGCGCCGCCCCTGCCTGCCTTCTTTGCTGGCGCCGATTTGACAGCGAGTACCACATCCAGCCATTACGTCGAAATCCAACTGGATACGGCCAAGACTGCACCGGGCAACTGGACCGTCGCCTGTGGCGACACGATGCTCCAGGACAGCCGGACTTGGCTGGCTGTGGGAAAACCGGCAACCATCGCCCTGTCGCTGGAGCGCCATGGGCCGCCACCGCCACAACTGACAGTGGAGTGGCACACGGAATCCGGAAGCCATAAGGCCGACTGGCCGGTGAACGCAATCACCGCCTCGGTGCTGCCTGCGCCTGATGACCTACATAATCTCAGCCTGCCCGCGCTGCTTGAGATCCTGTCGTCGGCCCGTCCCTTGCACGCAGTCTTGCGAAGCTGGCAGTCCAGAAAAACCGATGACGACGATGCAGACGGATTTCAGGCTGTCGATATCGTCGATCCCCACAAGAAAGTGGATACCAGCGGGTTCTTGGTCAAACGAGTGCAGCGGGCCTGTCGCGCTTTACTTCACTTGCGCAAACGCCTGGAATCTCCTCTACTTTCGGAAGGCGCACTGGCCTGGCGGTTGGAGGGCCCGGTTGGCGTCAGAGCAGTGGTCGAAGCGATCCGAAAGGACTGCAACGGAGACCTCCCAGACGCCTGGGCCTTCCTGCTTTGCGAGTTGATCCGCGAATTGACGGCGGTGAAATTAGTCAGACCGGAGGGAACGCCAGTGTCTGGTGCGCTTCGTTCGCGCTACAGTGAATTTCTCATTGGGCTGCGTAATGAACTTCCTCCGGTCCTGCAGTCGGCATCAGCGGCAATGCAGACCTATGCCGAGAAGAGCCTTGGAGTGGAATGCGCATGAAGCTTCCTGAGTCTCTCAATCTGCATGTTAAGAGCCGCCTGTCTGTCGAGGATGCCGCACGACAGCGGCATACCGCACAGGTCATCCTCGACAGGCTGGAAGCACAACCCGGCGTCATCCTTGGCGATGAGGTCGGCATGGGCAAGACCTTCGTTGCGCTGGCCGTGGCCGCCTCATATCTCGTGGAAAATCCATGTCGACCCGTCGTCGTTATGGCACCTGGCAATGTTGCTGCCAAGTGGGAGCGTGACGCCAAGACATTCGTTTCAGCATGCCTTGAGTCATATGAGGACCGCAGAAGTATTCGCATACGAACCGTCGAAAACGGACTGGAATTTCTCAAGGCACTGAGTTCGAACAAACGTGAACATCCCACGTTGCTCATATTGGCCCACGGTGCATTGAATCGCAGTATGGAAGATAGCTGGACAAGACTGGCCCTCCTGCAGGCCGCCATCAGAGGGCGTCACGGCGTGGAAGGACTGCGGGAGCGATTGGCAAGATTTGGGCCGGACATCCTGCTGCTGAAGACCAAGGTCGCCAAAGACCTGTTTCTGCGACTGTTGAGAGCGCCCGTTAATGAGTGGAAAGCGTTACTGATAGACGCGGACATTTTGGCGGATACGGACGATGACCCCGTACCCGTCCTTTTCTCCAACGCGATGGGCGACCTGGATCTGGAAAAGATCTATCGCGAGGTGGTGGAAGTACTCCCGGAACGAGATTCAAAGCACCGGCGTAAGCGCCTGAAACAGGCACGCGATAACCTGAACGACGTATTGCCTTCGGGTAAGCGAGTCCTGCAGAAGGTCCGCCTTAGCCTTCCCCTGCTGATTCTCGACGAGGCGCACCATGTGCGCAACGGCCATGTGCAGCTGGCCCAACTTCTGAAAGAACAGGCAGAAGACCTGGAAGATGCCGGCGGTGCTCTGGCACACAGATTCGACCGGATGCTGTTTCTTACCGCTACACCATTCCAACTTGGGCACCATGAGTTGTGCAATGTACTTTCCAGATTTGAGTCCATTGCATGGAAAGGCGTGAATCCACCAGCGATGAGTCGCGGGGAATTCGTGGCTGCCATCACGAATCTGCGCAAAAGTCTTAATGACATGCAGGTGTGCACGGCGCGTCTGGAAAAGGCGTGGAAGAGACTTCTCCCGCAAGATTTCGACGAAGCCGGCAGGGCTGTGGCGAGGTGGTGGGAACGGAGTGAGATCAGTAATGGACAGCATAATGAGCGCCTGAGACGGGTAAGGGATACCTTTTCCGAGGCGCGACATGCAATTCGTGAGGCCGAAGGCTACCTGCGGAAGTGGGTCATTCGACATTCCAAGTCCAGGTATTTGCCGGACCACCCGGAAGTTGAGCGTCGTTGCCGTTTTGAGGGCGCAGCCGTTCTTCGGGAATTCGGGCCAACGCCGGCCTCCGGCGGCTTGCGGGTAGACGCGGAAAATGCACTCCCTTTTCTGCTGGCGGCGCGCCTTGCCGCGCACATTGAGGCAAAGGATTGCGGCAGGGTGTTTGGCGAAGGATTGGCATCCAGCTATGACGCTTTGCTCAATACCCACAAGGAGGAAGCCTCAGCTACCCATGAGGCTGAGCCCTCTGGCGGCGAGGGCAGGCTGGGTTTCCATGAAATCCAGCTGCGCGATATGGTTGAAAGGTTGGATGCGCGAGCCAAACGTCTGCACCCTAAAATTAGGGCGACCATCGATTTGGCCATGAATCTGTGGCGAAAGGGCGAGAAGGTCCTGATCTTTTGCCATTACCAGCAGACCGGCCAGGCATTGCATCACTTCCTTTCCGACGCCATGCTCGAGGAAATCCGTTTGACAGCGACGCGAAAGCTTGACTGCGAACCCGGGCATGTCGAAGCGGAAATGAGTCGTTTTGTCGATCGCTTGGACAAGGACCGAGCCGGTGAAATCCTGAAGCAGATCGATGAATTACTCAAGAACTATGACGCGCTCACCGAATCCGAGGCGACGAAGGACGTCATCAAGGATGTCGTGCTGCGTTTCATGCGTACTCCGACGTTCCTGGTTCGTTACGCTGATTTGGATATGCGCGAGTCGCCCACCGAGTGGATGCAATCGATGTTGGATAAACGCCATGACGCGTCGGAAATGACTTTGCGCAAAGTGCTCACGAATTTCTTCGAATTTCTCAGCGTCCGTTGTGGACGTGAAGAAAGGAGCGACTATCTGGATGCGCTCAAAAAGATCCAAACGGGAACGCATGCCGGCCAGGAAGTCAACGATTCTTTCGACACCGACGACCTCCAAGTCGACCGTGCTCGTTTGGTAGCCAATGTGCGACGCGTCTATGGCAAGACAAAGGATGAGACACGGAAGCGCATCATGCTGACCTTCAACACGCCATTCTATCCTGAAATTCTAATTTCCAGTAGTGTGATGGGAGAAGGAGTCGACCTTCATCTCAACTGCCGCCATGTGATACACCATGATCTCGACTGGAATCCTAGCTCGCTGGAACAACGCACCGGGCGCATCGACAGACTTGGCTCGAAGGCCGAAGCCTCGGGCAAGCCTATCCACGTCTATCTTCCGTACGTAGAGGGTTGCCAGGACGAAAAGCTCTTCAGGGTAGTTATGGACCGGGAACGGTGGTTCGGTGTCGTGATGGGAGCGGAAGCAGCCATGGAAAGGGTACTTTCTGCTAGCACTTGGGAGAGTGAACGCCTCGCCGAGCAGCCGCTCGTTCCGGAAGATCTCGTCACTGATCTGCATCTCCGTCTGGAACCGAAATGACGCGACGGAGCTCGGGCCGCGACATTCAGGCTTCGGGTGTTCGGCCCGCCATGCAATATGGGGACACTGCATGACCTGTGGAAGGTTGTTGTCGGCCGGCTCGGCGTCCGGCCGACGGCGCGGATCGTCGCGAGAGGTGACCACTGATCGAATTCCCGGCAATTTGTACGGGTCGTGTCGGGAACTTGGAAAACACCGTACCGAGTACCACCTATCTCCGGATGGGATTGCGTGATCGCTTGCAGCGATCGAGGCGCATGGATTCGCGCCGCGCGGCATCGCAGAGTTCGATGGTGATGGGATCGACGGTGTCGAGCGCCAGCCGTCGCGCACATGGTGGCAGTGCCATGAGCGCGCGATACGCCTCGGGTCCGTCGATCCGTCCGTGCTCTGTAAGTACCGAGTAAAGCGCGTCCGTGGCCATCACTCATTGATCGCCGAGAACAACTCGCGACAGTCCGCCTGTGCGGACTGCGCCGCGTCGCGGCCCGCCAGTAATGTCGGCATGTCGGCCAGCGGGGCCGAACGGATCTCGGTGTCCGGAATGGACGCGACGGCCTCAAGTGACCCGCGCTCGCGGACGAGCGGGTGCGTGGGATCGAACAGTGGCGACTCATGGAGCGCGGGAGCGCAAAGCCGCCCGTTGCCCTGGCGGATCACTGCGCGGGCCGCGCGGACGATGTCGCCGTCCCGCAGGGACGATTCCTCCCCTGGGCGCACCCGATTCCAGACTGCGCGCACGGCGGGACGCAGCCGCTCGGGCATTTGTGTGAACAGCCAGCGTAGTCCGGCGACGGATTTGCCGTCGTTGAGCAGCGGCACGACGACCCTCAGTCGGTGCGGCAGGCTCGGGTCCTGTCGGGCGACGAGCGCGAGTGCAACGAGCGCGTCGACGGTGTCGCCGACGCCGATATCCAGCACGAGACCGCCTTCGGGAGGTGCGAAGAGGCGAGCGGCGAGGCCGTCACGATCAATGGCGTCGCGCTCGTCGCCGGTTGCTGAGTGGGTCTCGAGTGTGCAAACACAGCCGCCAGTTGCAGAGCCCAGGACGTGGTGGGCCAGGGTGGTCTTGCCGACATTGCCGACGGCGCTCAGGGTCATGTAGATCGAACGAGTCATTTGGGGGTCCTCAAGGTGGGTGGAATGAAGCCGGAGGCGTCGAGAGCGAGCAGGGCAGCGGCGTCGCGGGCCTCACCGGCCCGCTTGAGCCATCTCCAGAGACACGGCCGGCTGACGCCCAGGTCGAGACGGTCGATCACCTGGCGGAGCGAGTACCCCTGCGCGATGAGCCGACGGATCTCAAGCTCGCGATCCCATAGCGGAGAGCGTCGGTGCCAGGGCCGGTCCGTGCCTTGCTCGGGTGTTGCTGCGGTGTTGCTCATGCATCTACTCCCCGTGCCGGGACCCCGGTTGCCCTACCGTTGCCGTCGACTCAGCTCTCGCCGATGAACTTGCCGCGTGTGGCGCGCTGCGATTCCGGCGACCCCTCGATGCGCTTGCGGCGCGCGTACTTCTCCAGAGTTTCGCCGTTCCGCATGTCCGAGCCGTCCGCCCACGCCGGGATCTGGTACTGGGCGCGCTGCTCGGCAGTGATCGCTCCAGCGGGAGGCGGATCAGTGCCCGGCACGGGGCCGGCGTCCGCGACGTCGGCCGGTGCATGTGTCGCCGTGGGCTCTGCAGTGGAGTCCACACTGGACCGCGTGTCCGGAGACAGCCGGCGCACTTGAAGCGGCATGCGTGGCTTGAGTCGCGCGGCCAGCATGTCGGGATCGGCGTGGTACCCATGTCGCTCCAGCACTTCCATGATTTGCGGTATCGAACGTCCCCGCCGCCTGAATCCTCGCAGGACTGACCACACTGGCGGCGGGATGGACTGCGGTTGGGGCTCCGCTGGTTGGAGGCGCTCGAGATCGGCGGCGATCGCGGCGGCAATCGGATGCGGCGCTGTGCGCTTGGAGCTCTTTCGGGGCATGGTGTGGATTCCTGGTGGACTCTGGGCGGCAATTTGCCGCGGGTACCCGTACTCGGTGACGTGGGACCAGGAGAGCGATGCGGGTCCGACTTATCCGGCGGTGTGGCTCAGGCTTGCCTGAGCCTGCGAGACCGAGGGCTTGCCCGAGGCGTCAGAAAGCGGAGGGCCCGGAGGGCGGAGCATTCCTGAGCACTACATCCCCTGGATGTAAGTGCGCACTTACATCCTGATGGATGTTCGGACCGGCAAGCCGGTCGTTGTGCGGCAGGGGCAAGCCCCCTGCACCCTTGAGAGCGAAGACAGCAGGACAAGTCCTATGGCGCGTGGTTCTTCCATTCACTTCAAACCCGTCCCGGCGGGCGGCATCCTGGCCATCGCCCACAACACCAGGGAGGTGCCGCCTCGCGACTTATTGCCCCAGAAGCATCACCTGGGCAACGTGAGCATCGTCTACGGGGACGTCGAGGCTAGGTACCGAGAGAAATTGGCGCTCGCCTCGCCCAAGGCCCGAGCGACCAAGGGGTACAGCCCGCTCCAGGAGGGCGTGCTGAATCTGCCCGACCCACCAGCCGATCATCTGTGCGCGGAGGTCGATGAGTGGAAGCGCGACATGGAACGTCGTGTGCGGGAGTTCTGTGCGCAATACCAGCAGGTGTCAGGGCATCGCGTGCTGCGTGCCGATATCCATTTGGACGAAGGATACGTCAGGGAGGATGGCAGCGTCGGGTACAACGTGCACTGCCATATCTGCGTGGACAAGACCGACGAACGTGGACGAGTCGTCCGAATGGAGCGCCGAGAGCGCGGTGCGGATGGCAAGGAGCAGGTGGTCGGGGATCGCCGTGCCCGAGGACAGAAACTACAGGACCTCGCTGCTGAGATCACCGGCCTTGAGCGCGGCGAGAAGGATAGCCGCCGCAAGCATATCGACAGCAAGGCGTACCGTGCCCTGGCCCGGCAGGGACGGATTTTGAGCCGGGATGAGCGCGAGCGCCAAGCCGCAACACTACGGCAATATCACGGCAACGCCGAGAAGGCGGAGCAGTGTGCTGAACAGGCGGCGCGCGAACGGGATGAGGCACGAAAGGAACTATCTACCGCCAAGGCTCTGATCGGGGAAACCGCGCAGCGGTTCGGCGTGAGCATGATCGGTGACCGCGACGCAGACTATAAGGCGATCCGTGCTGCGATGCGGGGACAGGCCAGCCAAGCCGATTACATGGCGCTGCGCGCCGCCAATGACGCGCTGAGAACCGAGCGCGACTCCGCCCGGGCAGAGAGGGATCAGGCCACGCGTGAGAGGGATGCCTGGCACAGGAGAGTCGAGTCCGGCGCGAAAAACAATGAGAAATCGAAGCGCGAGCCCACCGATGAGGACATCGCGCGAGCCCGGATTGAGCTGATTCAGCATGCACGGCGGCATCGCATGCCAATGGGCACGCACGACGAGATCAGGGCGGCGGCCTCCGCGCTACACCGTGAGTGGCGCGACGCGGGCGGCCGCGAGCAGTATCACTACATGGCGCTGCGGATCGCGCGCGAGCAGATCCAGGCCGACCTGCGCGCGCAGCGCGCGAAGGAGCGTATCCGCTCGGCGAATCAGGCGCGGCGGCGCCGGGATCGATCCGCGGAGGCGGCCGCGCGGGGCGGGCATAACGAGTTGAGAATCGGCGGGGTGCCCCTCAAG
>JAJZLX010000534.1:23537-28887 GCA_021850555.1 Pseudomonadota bacterium
CACAGCGCCGAGCTCGCGGCGGCGCGGGCCTGCGGCCTGCGGTACGAATGGGATCCGCAGGAACATGGCAAGCGGTACCGAGACCAGCAGGGCGCCGTGTTTCTGGCAAAGCGGGAAACCATCAAGCTGCTGCGCCACGACGAGGCCGCCGAGGTCGCAGCGCTGCGAGTCGCTGCCGCCAAGTGGAGTGGCAAGGTCTCGATCCAGGGATCAGCCGAGTTCCGGGAGCGGTTGGCCAGGATGGCTGCTCGCGAGGGGATCGGGGTGGAGAACCACAACCTGCAGGCGATCGTGCGGGACGAGCGCGAGAGGATGGCCCTGGGCGCGCCTGGGCCGCGTGGGCGTGCCGAGCTCGACCGCGAGGCGCGGCAACAAGCCGAGCAGGAAGAGGAGGTCGACGACGAGCAGGATCCGGGGCGGTAAAGGAGGCCCCGCATTGGGCACCTAGCCCCTCGGATACCGTGTTAATCTGAGCGCAATACTGGCTATCCTGCCATGTAAGTCAAGCACTTACTGGCGATACTTGTGTCCGAAGAAGCGCGAAGGTATTTCGTCACAGGTGGCTTGCAGATAGTCCTTATGGCGAAATATACATCCCCGGATGCTGGACCTCTGCCGCTCATCGGCTGCAGAGCCGAGCAGGAAGCGCATCGCTGATGCCCCCGCGCTTCCGGCCGGCCTGAGCTTATCGTCACCTACCGTCGCAGGCACGCGTGGCGGAAGGACACCGGCCAGAGGGGGGGGCATTAGTGCTGGAACCTCCACACTAAGATCACTTAGAGTTCGAGCGCTTATGGCTGTATACACCTTTCGGCGTGTTTGTAATTCTTAAGGGGTGGGTGCTTGGCTCAACGTCTTCGGTTTCTGCTGGACACCAACATCCTGATCCCGCTCCAGGACTCGATGCTTGTCCTGCAGCCGAACCTCACCAACTTCATTCGGCTGTGCAACGAACACGGCCACCAACTACTGTACCATCCGGCCTCGATCGACGACATCAGGGAGGACCGTGATGAGGAGCGCCGCCAACGGACGCTCGATCGCCTGCAGCAGTACACGGTGCTGCAGCGGGGACCGCGCTGTCCCTGGAATACGCCGGAGACGTCGGTCAACGACGCCCGCGACAACGACATCTTGTACGCGCTGGAAAACGATGCAGCGCATGCGCTCGTCACAGAAGACCAGGGCATACACCGAAAGGCGCGCGATCGGGGGCTGAACGATCGGGTGTACTTCATCCAGTCGGCCGACGACTGGTTGCGGCGCCTGCACGAACCCGGGGAGGTCTCTCTCCCGAACATCAATGACGTCGAACTGCACACGCTCGCGGAACAACTGCCGGGACTCTTCTTCGACAGCATTCGGGCCAACTACGATGGCTTCGACAACTGGTTCCGCCGCAAGGCCCGGGAAGGGCGACACGCTTGGGTCTACAGGGACGGTGCCGGGGCCGACATCTCCGCTATCTGTATCTACACGGTGCAGGCTGATGAGCGGATAACTGATGACGGTCGTGTCCTGGACGGCGACGCTTTGAAGCTGTGCACCTTCAAGGTTGGCGAAGCAGTCCGCGGACGCAAGATCGGCGAGCTGTTTCTCCGGGCGGCATTCCAGTATGCGACTAGGCATCGGTGCGAGTGGATCTTTCTCCACGCGAACGCTGAGCAGCAGGAGCATCTGACAAGTCTGATCGAAGACTTCGGATTTTGGTTCGCAGGTACATATCAAGGCGATGGCGTGTACGTGAAGGATCACCCCATTGAGCCACCGGCGCCGGCGGCCGATCCGTTCGAATATGTCCGGCGCTACTATCCGCACTACATGGACGGACCGGAGATTCACAAGTTTCTCGTGCCCATCCAGCCACAGTACCATGACACCCTGTTTCCGGACTGGCAAGATCCGGGACACGGTCTCCCCGAGGGGCATCCTCAACGGCATGTCGGCAATGCCATCAAACTTGCCTACCTGTGCCACACACCAAGCAAGCGACCGCGGCCAGGTGACATTGTGCTGTTCTATCGCAGTCACGATGAACGCACGGTGACGACCCTGGCGGTGGTAGAGAGCTATAACTGGTCGACCTCGGCCGGAGAGATTGTCCAGCAAGTCAGTCGCCGAACGGTCTACTCAATGGAAGAGATTGAAGCGATGGCCGAATCGGAAACCAAAGTGATGCTGTTCAGGCTGATCGGTCACCTTGAAATTCCGGTGGATCTCGATACCCTACTGCAGCGGGAAGTTGTTTCTCGGGCACCTCAATCGATCACGAAAATCACCGATGAATCTTTTTCCAGAGTCCTCAGAGCAAGCCAGCGGTAGGGCCGTCCTGCTGTCGATCAAGCCGAAGTACGTCGACATGATCTTCGCTGGCACAAAAAAGGTGGAGCTGCGGCGCAACTGGCCCATCTGCGAGGAGATCGGAGTAATGATCGTGTACTCATCCGCTCCAGTGCAGAAGCTGGCGGGCGTCGTGTTCATCGACCACGTCGAGGAGTGTGAATTCGAGGATTTATGGGCCATTGCCGACGCCAACGGCGGGGGCGTGACCTACGACGAGCTCAAGTTGTACACTGCGGGGAAGAAGAAGGTATACGGGGTCATGATCGATCGTGTGAAGGCCGCTGAGGTTCAGGTGGACCCCAAAGACCTACTTCCGGACTTCACGCCGCCACAGTCGTTCCTGTATCTGAAGCCGGAAGACTACCACCGCGTGATGCAGGCTATGTTCCCCTCCGATAAGTCCGAATGAACGTCTTCCTGGCTGGTATCCACGGTGTTGGAAAGACTTACCTTGCCACGCGGCTTCCGGCGGAACTCGGCCTCATGCACACCTCGGCGAGCCAGCTGATCAGGGAGGAGCGAGCCTTTGCCACCTGGGGCAAAGACAAGCGGGTGGCTCAGGTCGATGAGAACCAAGTGGCATTGGGGCGGGCTGTGCGTCGCCACAACGACGCTGGTATACGGCTGCTGCTGGATGGGCATTTCGTGCTGCTCGACACCCAGGGCGCCTACCTTCCTCTTGGAGCTGAGGTATTCAAGTCTCTGGATCTCGATGGCGTGGTGTTGCTCGAAGCGGATCCTTCTGTGATTATTTGTCGGACTTACGAGCGAGATCAGATTCGGCGTGAAAAGAGGGATGTCGAGGCATTCATGGCGGAAGAGCGGCGCCAAGCACAAGCAGTGTGTGGCGAACTCGATATCCCTCTCACAATATTGATTTCGCCAGGTTCAAGCATGTTTGTTGACGCCATGAGGCGTTTGATGAACTCGGGCATATAAACGTGGTTTTTCCTCACAACAAAACCTGAATTGTCATTACTTCTCCGCGCCGCGGGTCTGTGATGGCTGGGATCGTCGGGGCGCGGATGGGTCCACACCGCCCCGTGGGTCGTCCACCGTTTTGGAGTGATTTGGCGCGGCCACGGATGCAGCGGCGTCACCAGCTCTCGCCGCGCGTCCTCGTGCGCTGATCTTGCACGCAGAGTGTTTCTTCGCGGTCCTCGCCACTTTGCGCGATGCACCCACCAGCGCTGCGCAGAATCGCTCAGCAAAATGCAGGCAGATGATCTCAAAGGTGGTGAGGCATACGATCGCCTGTTGACGTGAGGAATCGAATGCTTCCAGTGCCGCCTCGCGAGCAGACTGGTCCTCCTGGTCAATGAGCATTTCCTCAATTCCAGGGGTGAGTGAGATCCAGGATACCGCTGGGCCGTCGATGTCGTCTGAGGAATTGATCGCAGAAAGTCTGCTGGCGCGCCGCGCGCACCAATACACCTGGGTGGCCAGGTACGCTCGTGCCGAGCCCAACTTTGGATTGAAATCGGTCAGCCCCATGGCCATCTCGAGAGCCAGCAAATACGTTTGCTGGCGCAAGTCGTCCGCGTCGACGATGCCGCCAAATTTGGCGGGGAGAGTGGGCAGCACTTGGGCGACCCATTCCAGCGCCTGCTCATGTGGGGTCATAGCAATCACCGACCAGTCTGAGCGGCGGGGACGGCCGCGACGTGCGGGTCGAGGAGTTGCGGATCGGCGCTGATGTCGATCTCACGGACTTCCGATACGCGCAGTGGATGGCGCTCCGCTTCCTCGCGGGACAACGCCAGGGGCGCCAAGCCCGGTGACCTGGCCGGCAGCATCATGAGAAAGCAAAACACCCTCACGATGACCGCCTCTCGGCGGCCTCGCGCCAGTACGCGGTGAATACGGCCAGACCCGGCCACATCTCTGCGGGGATGTGCAGCTCGCCGGTGACGATCCGCCCTTCCGCATCGCGCAGGCCAACCATGACGCTGACCGGCCCGGGTGCCGGGCGGACAGGGGATGCGCCCCGCACGTCGAAGGCGTACTTGAGCGCGGCTTCCGCGCGCAGCTGGTCGGCCACGGCCTGCCGGCGTCGTTCCAAGTCACGCTCTCGTGGGCCCCTCAGCGCGGCCAGGAGGGCGGCCTTGTTCTGCCGCACCATCTCCAGCAAGTCATTCGTCAGCCGCTCCTGCGGAGCCAGCAGCAGCCGTCCGGGATCTGCCGGGTCGATCCGGACTCGCATTCCCGCGGCAGTCAGACGGTCGAGGATCGCAGCTGCGGTAGCAGAAGTGGCAGAAGTAGCAGTAGCAGCGCTCATACTTCCACCTCCCCGTCCTCGCGGGCGGACCCCGTACCCGTGCGGGTTTTCCGCCCGCAGCCGCTCCGATCGGTAGCAGAAGTAGCAGTGGTAGACCCACGGAGTGCGGGATTCCGGATGAGCAGTTCACGGCGGCCGTACCGCACCTTCTGGGCCCGCTGAAGGTCAATCAGCACCTCGATCGCCGACCGCCGACGCTCTTTGTCACGCAGGGGGCTGCGCTGCGCCAAGACCTGGCCGTCAGGCGCTCCGGCTTGCTCGGCCAGCCATGCGTCGAGTCGACGGGCATCGGTCCACGCCGGCGGCTCATCGAGGGAATCGATGATCCTCAGCGATTCGCGCAAATGCCACCTGGCAATCTGCGTGGCCGCATCCATGTGGTCGGCCGTGATCGCGCCCGCTGCTCCTGCAAGCACGTGCAGACACCCAGCGATGCGTGCGGCGTTATCGGCGGATTTCGCAGCGAAGTCCGTGAGATCCGAGTACTTACCCCCAATGGGCCGTAGCTCGAGTTCGATTTCGTCGTGGTAGTCTCGCCAGATATCGAACGCGCCCTTTGACAGCTGGAGAACCGGCGGAATGAGGCGCTTGCACGGATCTTGAGGGTCGATCGGCAACGGACAATCCAGCAGTGCGCGGATGCGTTCGTGGAATGCGGTCAAGGCGGGCATGCCGGACGGGGGCGGGCGATATCCCCGTGTCCCCATTGTGGACGGCGGTTGGCAGACC
>JAJZLX010000480.1 GCA_021850555.1 Pseudomonadota bacterium
GAACAGGTTAAGGCCGGAGGCGCTATTTGCGTCTCCGGCCTTCCTTTTTTGCAGCGCCAAAATAAAAAACGCCCGCGTGCCCCTGGCGCCACGTCTCTGCCGGCCACCGCGAGCGCGATTTCGCCGCTCTCCCGTCGGAAGGCACATGCCCGAGGCGCAACGCTCCGTCCCAGATTTTACTTTTTTTGCGCGGCGTCCTCTCTAAAGACAGGCAGGTCACTAACAGAGAGACGCCATCATGGCTGCATTTTCGATCGCCGGCCCCCAATTCGGGGGAAAAACCATCCGCACGCACGTCGATCCGCCGAAACACCCCAAGCTGAGCATTCGCCGGATGACAACCTCGGATCTCAAGGTCCTGCAGGCGATCCTCAGCGAGGAACTGCGGGTGGTACGGGTCACCGCGGATGACTTGCTCGCGAGCGGCTGGAACGCGACCGATCGGCAGGTCAGGGGCATGGAGACGCGCCTCACCGAGATCGAAGAAGAGATCACCAGGCGCAACCTGCGCGATCTAAAGAACGGTAGGACCGGCTGGACTCGCCCGCGACACTCTCGCGGCGCATTTGCGGTCTCCCTCGCGGAGGCGGCCAAGATCCACTGATCCTCCTCCTAGAACACACCACTGAAGCCGGGGCGCTCTTGCGCCCCGGCTTTCTCTTTCCTTCCATCCCCGCGTAATCGGGGTATGCGCCATCTCGGTCTCGTCTGCGCTGCATGGCAGGATTCCTCTCGTCCCCGCACTTTTCAGGGTATACGCCATCTCTCGCCGGCTGCGCCGCGCTGCACCGGATCCTCTCGTCCCCGCACTTTTCGGGGTATGCGCCATCTTGCTCTACGTCAGGATATGCGGCTGGGTCCTCTCGTCCCCGCGATTTTCGGGGTATGCGCCATCCGATGGCGCGTAACCGACTGCTTTCCTTGCGTATTTCGCACTGTCGACATCGAAAAACCGAGCTTCTGGCGCCGCATCCTGTCTCAGTCACGTCCGTTTTTTCCGCACTCCGAACGTCCACCATTCATTTTATCGCCTCGGAGCCCGCAGCACACAACAAGTTCCCGAAGCCCATTCGGAGATGAGTGCGACGGGCGCCTGTCGTCGGTAGCGCCCTACGCCACGCTATGACGAACACCCGGGGGAATTCCGATTTCCGAAGCACCTTCGAATTTTATCCCTTTACACCGCAAGCCTATGTGCCTAGCCTGCAGGCCCAGGTTGGTAACAGAGATAAACACGAGCGGACATGCTCAGCCTGGTTCTCATGACGGTGGCCATCGCGGCAGCCTTAGCGCTTTTCACCGCGCTGCTCAATACGCTCCGCCCGCGAGCCCGCGGCTTCGGGCCGCGCCGCGCCACCTTCTGCAGCCGGCCGCTCATGACCGATAACGAGCTCGAGTTCTTTGGCCGGCTGGAGGAGGCGCTGCCAGACTGCAAGGTATTCAGCCAGGTCGCCATGTCTGGCATCCTTGATGTGACACTTCCCTCGAGCCACCCCGCGTACTGGCGGGCACGCTCCGCCTTCGACCGCAAGCGAATGGATTATGTCGTGTGCACCTCGGGGGGTAAGCGCCTCATCACTGTGGTCGAGCTCGACGACCGCACGCACGATTCGAAGCGCCAGCAGGATGCCGCACGCGACGCGATGCTGGCCGATGCGGGCATTCGCACCGTGCGCTTCCCCTCGCACCCTCGCCCGAGCGCCAGAGAGATCCGCGCCGCAGTGCTCGGCTGGCGGGCGGCCTGAGCGGACATAAATACCGGGGGCGCACCGGGGCCTCCATCACCCCGACTCAGCGGCTTTCCGCGCGCATAAAAAAACGGCGACCGGAATGGTGGCCGCCGCAATCACGACATTCTCTCGCGGAATATCATCGCCACCCTGGTGATAAGCGTGAGTGTATCGAATCAGAGATGGTCCGCCGCCAGCACCTGCGTGATCGCCCACGCAAGGCCACCGAGGCAGACCCCCATCACGCTGTGATGCAAGTGGATACCCAGAGCCACCAATGCCGAAGCTGGCAATTCCCGAGATAACCTCACGATAATGACCTTCTTGCAGGCCTCCTTCATCGGATCCTCCTCTTCGTAGTGTCCTACCCCGATATAGCGAATGCCCCGGGGCCATTCCGATTTCCGACACACCTTCGAATTTATCCCAAGTGCCGGCTACCTATAGACGGTAAAATAAAAGTGTGGGGAGCAATCCCGGAACAGGTCGATCTCAGGGTTCGGAGTACACGATGACAAGTCAACGACTGATGAACAAGTCTCTCATCCACGCGCTTCTCGCCGTCGCGCTGAGCGCCCTTCTCGCCGGATGCCCCAGTGGCGGCGGGACAACGGCGCCAGGCACCGGCTCGGGCGCTTCGGGCTCGACCGGCAGCACAGGCACGGCCGGGATCAGCTGGACCGGCAACAAGGGCCAGGTCCTCGGCAACGGCCAAAACGAGTATCAGCTTGCCCTCAAGGTACAGGGGCTCAACACCGGGCAGTCCTTCGTGATTGCCGTTAACGCCACCGGCGGCGAGACCATCTCGCTCAGCGGCACGGTCACGGCCAACGGCACATATTCTGTTCCCGGCGTGTTTTACCTCGACACCCTGCCCGCAACTAATTCCTCCGGCATCTCTGTGTCGACGCCGGTCACGACGCAACCGGCCGACGGGACCCAGTGCCAGGTGATCGCGCAGCTCGGCACGAACAGCCCTGACCAGATCCTCGTGGATCCGACCGCGGGCAGTACTCTCACCCTCCCGGTGCTTTGCAGTACCTATCCGGCCGTGACACCGGTAGCGAATGAGCAGCTCGTCCCCTTCCCTGGTGTCACCGCCAAGGTCATCGCCGCCCCTCAAGTGGCGCCGGTGTTCTTCAGCGGTTCGACCGACACGAACGACTACGAGGTCTTCCTGCAGCAAATCGTGACCTCGCAGTACTGGAGCGCGCTGCAGGAGTACGGCGTGGGCAACGGCACCACCGACACCGCCGTCGTCGCTGATACCACCTGGCCCTCTGCGGTCACGGAAAGCGCCATCGAGAAGACGATCGTCAGCAACGACGCCTGGGGCGCACCGATCACGAGCAGCACCGTGCTCGTACTCTTCCTGCCGCAGGGCACACTCTACGAACCCTCGAGCGCCGACCAGTCCGTCGCCTGCCTGCTGCCGAGCACCAATAACTGCTCGATCCGCGGGCAAGTGACGATCGGTGGCACTCCGGTGCAGTTCATCGCCATGCAGCCCGATACGCAGAACAACGGCGACCTGCAGTACCCGATGCTCCTGCAGCACCTGATCGACGCGGTGACAAACCCCGGTGGCGGCGCCGGCAATGTGGCTGGCGATGAGGGCTACGTGGAGGCGAGCAAGAACCCGGATTGGTACGTCGGGATCAACACCTACCTCCCGCAGAACCAGCTCGAAGTGGGCAATGCCTGCCTGGCGACTGCCCCGGTGGAAAGTGATCTCACCCTGACCGGCGATCCGAGCACTGGCAACTTCACGAATCTAGACCTGCCGTACTCGAACAAGGCGGCAGCCGCGAACACCACGTACAACTACTGTGCCCAAGCGCCCTATGGCCTGGTTGCGAATTGGAGCACGACCCCTGCGGCACAGAGCGTCACGGCCACCCGCTTCGGCCACCCGGTGAGCGATGAGGCGCTGGTGCTGGCTCCCGGCCAAAGCACGACGGTCAAGATGACGGCGTGGCAGGCGAGCCCGACCCTTGACATTGCCAGTGGGGGGCAACCGTTCTTTCCCCTGCATGTGAACACCAATGCCACCTGGTTCTACATCACCGGAACGAATGCGCCCGTGCTTTGCCAGAACGACAAACCGGAGCAGATCTGCGCTGATGCGCCGAGCTTCAGCCTGAAGGCGATATCGACGGTGACCCCTGTGACCCAGAATGGGGGGAGCTTCTACAGCACAACCGCCGTGAACGGCAACACGTACAACCTCACCGTGACGGCATCCGCCACGGCCGAGCCGGGCATGTGGGTGATGTACATCGGCCAACAGCCGATCGCGGTGACGAACGCGAGCACCTGGCAGTAAGCTGCCGCAACCCCGGGCGGCCGCCTCCTGGATCGGGCGGCCGCCCTTTTCATACCCGCTCGCCGCGCGCCGCGCGCCGCTACGAACTCGACTCCTCACCGCTGCGCGGTGTCCATAGCGGCGCACAGGATGCCGCGGAACAGCGGTCGGGGACTCTCCCACAGGTCGAGAAAAGTAAAACGGCCGAGCCGTGCGCCCAGGCACCCCTCCTTCAAAACGCCCACACCACTCCTTTGAACTGCGCGCAGGTGCTATTCGCCTGAATACTGAAACTCTGTCCGGCCGGGACCACGAAGGTCGCGGTGTTCTCCGTGGTCACCCAGGTTATATAATCCGGCTGCCCGGTCTTGGTAAGCGAGATGTCCGCGACCTGGGTACTACCGACGTGGGCGAGGATCGACGCCCCCACTCCATTGTTGGCGCAAGGCGTGGTGAGGCCCCCCCAGTTAGCACCCTGCGTATTCCCGTTCCCACCAGGCGTGCTACCCACGAGTCCCGTGACACTGATCAGGAGCGCCTGGGGCGGCAGCTTAAGGCTACTCCTTTGTCCATCGACGAACATGTCGCTGTTATTGGACGCCCCTGAGGCGCTCGCCGGCCCGCTCGAATAGGTCCACCCACAAACCCACTGGTGAGAGTAATTCCAGTGGCACGACCAGACCGAGGTGGGAGTCTGCGTCGCCGGCCCGAACGCACCGACATACGAACCGCCTGAGTTCTGAATCTCGGAGCACAGTGCCTGGAACGAAGCGTACGGAGAGCTGCCGCATGGATTGCTGTTACTCAGATTCGAGTTGATCGTCCCGATGCTGCTCGTGTTCGCGTTGATCTGTCCCTGCTGGTTCGCGTATTCGTTGTTCAGGTTGTTGATCTGCCCCTGCTGGCTATTGTAGTCCGTGGTCAGATTCGACACTTGCGACGAGAGCTGCGAGTACCACGGGTACGCGCCGCCGGCGCGCACGTCGATGTCGTTCACATTGATAGAGCCAGGCGCAGCTTCTGGCGACACATTCAGATTGCCTGGGGTCTGCTGAGTCACCATCGACCAGCCGAC
>JAJZLX010000720.1 GCA_021850555.1 Pseudomonadota bacterium
CCTCGATTTGCTTGATCGGCCCGATCAAAATGCTATACGCTATAGTTATTGTAGCCGAAAAAAGGGGGCGCCCATGTTTTTTGAGCGAGTGAGTCCCATCACCGGCCGGGTCGTGAGCAGCGCCTCCGCGATGAGCACCGCCGAGGCACGCGCGGTCGCCGATCGGGCTGCGGCCGGTTGCAGCGCGTGGGCCGACATGGGCCCGAACGCCCGGCGAGCCGTGCTCGGCAAAGCGGCCGAGGCGCTGGAGCAGCGGCGAGACGAGTTCGTCCAGGCGATGAGCGACGAGGTCGGTGCAACGGCCGGCTGGGCGATGTTCAATTTGATGCTTGCCGCGAGCATGACGCGGGAAGCGGCCGCGCTCACCACCCGGATCGGGGGTGAGGTCATCCCTTCCGACAAGCCGGGATGTCTTGCCATGTCGGTTCGCGAGCCCGTTGGAGTGGTGCTGGGCATCGCGCCCTGGAACGCACCCATCATCCTCGGCGTGCGCGCGATCGCGACCCCGCTCGCCTGCGGCAACGCGGTGATCCTGAAGGCCTCCGAGCTCTGCCCGCGCACGCATGAGCTCATCATCGAGGCATTTGCCGCGGCCGGGTTCCCCGAAGGGGTCGTCAACCTGGTGACGAATGACCCGAAGGATGCCGGCGAAGTCGTCGGGGCACTGATCGATCATCCGGCCGTACGCCGCATCAACTTCACGGGCTCCACGGCCGTGGGACGGATCATCGCCGGGCGCTGCGCGCAGCACCTCAAGCCCTGTCTGCTCGAGCTAGGCGGCAAGGCTCCGCTGCTTGTGCTCGAGGATGCGAATCTCGAGGAGGCCGCGAAGGCGGCCGCGTTCGGATCGTTCATGAACCAGGGTCAGATTTGCATGTCGACCGAGCGGATCATCCCAGTCGCCGCGATCGCCGAGGAGTTCACGCGCTTATTTGCGGAAAAGGCGCGCTCGATGAAGAGCGGGGATCCGCGCGAGGGCAAGACGCCGCTCGGGGCCGTAGTGGACCGCCGTACGGTCGAGCACGTCAACGGCCTCATCGACGATGCGGTATCCATGGGTGCCCGGGTGCTGGCCGGCGGCAAGGCCCGGGATGTGATCATGCCTGCAACGGTCATCGACGGTGTGACGCCGCGGATGAGGCTGTACCGCGAGGAGAGCTTCGGCCCCATCGTGGCCATCATCCGGGCCGCCGACGAGGCCGAGGCCATCCGCCTGGCGAACGACAGCGAGTACGGTCTTTCTGCCGCCGTCTTCACCGGCGATGCCGCGCGCGGACTGCGGGTCGCGCGTCAAATCCGCTCCGGCATGTGCCATATCAATGGCCCGACGGTTCATGACGAGGCCCAGATGCCTTTCGGCGGCGTGGGCGCTTCAGGGTACGGCCGCTTCGGCGGCGCAGCGGGTATCGATCAGTTCACGGAGTTGCGCTGGATCACGATCGAGACCGCTCCGGGACAGTTCCCGATCTGACCGGCCCGGATCGCGAGATTGTGATTGAGATGACATCGGTGCGAGGACATGGGTGAGATATGAGCAGCGAGCAAGTGCAGACAGAGGCGGTGGCGTTCACGGTGCGAGAGAGGGTTGCCTGGGTCCGTTTCAATCGGCCCGAGAAGCGCAACTGCATGAGCCCGAAGCTCAATCGACAGATGATGCGAGTGCTCGATGATCTCGAGTATCGAGCCGATGTCGGCGTGCTCGTGTTGAGCGGCGAGGGAACGGCCTGGTCGGCGGGCATGGACCTCAACGAGTACTTTCGCGAGACGGAAGCCCAGGGTCTCGCCGCGGTGCGCCAGTCGCAGCGCGAGGCGTACGGCTGGTGGCGGCGCCTGCGCTGGTACCAGAAACCCACCATCGCCATGGTGAACGGCTGGTGCTTTGGCGGCGCATACGGACCTCTTTTCGCCTGCGACCTCGCATTCGCGGCCGAAGAGGCGCAGTTTGGCCTCTCGGAGATCAACTGGGGAATCCTTCCGGGCGGCGGAGCGAGCAAGGTCGCGCGTGAGCTGCTCACCTTCCGCCGCGCCATGTACCACGCCTTGACGGGCGAGAGCATCGACGGGCGCACCGCGGCGGAGTGGGGCATGGTGAACGAGGCGCTGCCGCGCGAGAAGCTCGAGGAGCGGGTGACGGCGGTCGCCAGAACGCTGCTCAAGAAGAATCCGGTGGCGTTGAAGGCCACGAAGGATGCGATCCGCCGGGTCGGCGAGATGACCTACGACAACGCCGAAGACTATCTCGTGCGCGCGCAGGAAGCGGCCAATTTCTTCGACGACGAGAGCCGCAAGGAAGGGATCCATCAGTTCATCGACGAGAAGTCCTTCAAGCCGGGACTCGGAGCGTATGACCATTCCCGCAAACGCTCAGTCAAGATCTGAACCGGACCCGCGATTCAGCCGCGAGGCGCTCGAGCGACTGCTGCGTCCCCGCTCGGTCGCGATCGTGGGCGCCTCGGGCACCCCAGGCGCCCTGGGGGCGTCCGTGCTTGCGAATCTGCAGCGAATGGGGTTTCGAGGCGCCATCCACCTCATCAATCCCAATCGAGCCGAGATCGGCGGCCGTCCTTGCCTGAAGAGCATCGAGGAGCTGCCGAGCGCAGTGGATGCGGCCGTGCTCGCCATCCCTCGGGCCGCAGTGCTCGAGGCGGTCGCAGGTCTCGCCCGACGCGGCGTCGGAGCGGCCGTGATCTTCTCGGCGGGTTTTGCGGAGGGCGGGGAAGCCGGCCGAGCCGAGCAGCGCGAAATCGCCAGAATCGCCGCCGAGCATGGGATGTTGATCGAGGGGCCGAACTGCTTGGGCGTTGTGAATCACGTGGATGGCATCGCCCTGACCTTCGTCGAGACCGTCCGCGCGGCTCTCGAGAACCGGCTGGGGATTGGAATCGTCAGTCAGAGCGGCGCGATGGCTTGCGTACTCGCCACCATGCTGGCGAGCCGCGACCTTGGAGTGTCTTATTCCATTTCGACCGGCAATGAAGCCGCGAGCGGCGTCGAGGACTTCATCGAATATCTCCTCGGTCAAGCGCAGACCGCCGTCATCGGCCTGATCGTCGAGCAATTCCGGCATCCCCAGCGATTGCTGACGCTCGCCCGCCGCGCTCGGGAGTCAGGCAAGCGGCTCGTGCTGCTGCATCCCGGCCGCAGCGGCGCGGCCCGCGAGTCCGCCGCGACCCACACCGGGGCTCTTGCGGGCGACTTCGCGCTGATGCGGGCGAAGGTCGAGTCGGAAGGCATCGTCACGGTCGAGACCCTTGAAGAGCTCGGCGATGTTCTCGAGATCGCGCTGCGCGCTCCGGCGCCGAGCCGCACGGGCGCGGTGGTCGTGACCGAGT
Organism: Pseudomonadota bacterium; assembly: GCA_021850555.1. The sequence goes on from JAJZLX010000720.1 coordinate 3,333, forward strand.
CGGGCGCCTTCAAGGCCCTCACGCTCGATCTCACCGAGCAGGTGGGACTCGCGCTGCCGAAGCTCGACGATGCGAACTCTCCTGCGTTACGTGCGGCCGTGCCCGCGTTCGTTCCGGTCAGCAACCCGCTCGACCTGACCGCACAGGGGCTGGTCGACCCGGACCTCTACAGGCGCACGCTCTTGGCACTGGCGCAAGATGAGCGCATCGGCGCAATCGTCCTCGGCATCATTCAAACCGATTGGGCAACGTGCGAGCGCAAGTTCCCGGCCATCCTGGAGGCCTTGCGGGAACTGCACTCTCCCTCGCTCATCGTCCTGGCCGGACTCGACGAAGGGGCGCCGGTGCCCGAGCCCTACATCCAGGCGCTGCGCACACTCGCGGTACCCTATTTCCCGTCAGCCGAGCGCGCCGTGCGGGCCATTGCTCGACTCTCCGCGGCCGTCTCACGCACACCGCTCGGGGCGGCCGAGCCCATCGCGCACACCGCTCTCGTGCCCGCTCCGGGTGTCATTCCCGAGCATCGCGCCAAGGCCTTTCTCGGCCCGCTCGGCATTCCCTTCCCTGCCGGACGGCTCGTCCACACGGTGGAGGCGGCAGTCGAGGCCGCCGATACCCTGGGCTACCCGGTGGTGCTTAAGGCGCAATCCTCCGCGCTCTCGCACAAGAGCGACGCGGGAGGCGTGGTCCTCGGCCTGAAAGACCGGGAGTCGCTCGGCTCGGGATGGCGGAAGCTGCACGCCGACCTCGCCCGCAACCTGCCGGATCTGACGCTCGAAGGCGTTCTGGTCGAGACCATGGCCCGGCCCGGCCTGGAGCTCATCGTCGGTGGACGAAACGATCCGGACTGGGGCGCGGTGGTGCTCGCCGGCCTCGGCGGTGTACAGGCGGAGCTGCTCAACGATGTCCGGTTGATCCTTCCCGGCCAGAGCCGGCAATCGATCATCGAGTCGCTCCGCCGACTTAAATGCGGCCCTCTGCTCGATGGATACCGGGGCTCCCCGGCGCTCGATCTGCCCGCGCTCGCCGAGCTGATCGAGCGGGTTGGGCGCGCGCTCTCCCACGAGCCCGCGATCCGCGAGATCGACCTGAATCCAGTGATCGCCTATCCCGCCGGACAGGGTGTCATGGCGCTCGATGCGCTCATGGTGATCAATCAGCCTGAGCCGTGAGGCCTGCCGCGGACCAGCCGACCTGGCGCTTGGTGACGACCACCTCGCCCGGCTCCTGTTTCAGCATCGGATGGATCTGCGTTTGCGGATCACCTTCGGTAAAGCGTCCCGTGCCCCGGATGGCGGAAAAGGATTGGCTTCGGGAGGAGACTTCCGGGTAGCCGGCCCTGAAGCTGACCACCACCCAGATCACGGGGCAGTTTCGCTCGCCGTGCGGCGTCGATAGCCTTCTGAACATGCGTCAGAAAGCCGGGATTCGCATAATTGGCGATGATGCCTGCCTGCAGGTCCAGCAGCAGCAGCGCGCTTCGGTCATCTTGCCGTTGGCTCATCGCTCGTCACCCCGTGTCTTGGCGGAAAACTGCGAGTTTCGGCCGGCGAGCGCCGGCAATCAAGCACGCCCCCCCGAGGACTTCGACACAGGCCAGATGGGATGTCCCACGCACCTCCGGGCCAGGACCGTCTGGGGCGACGGGGATCCCCACGATCGCTTCACGAGATCGCATCGCGGGCTGCGCCAGCCGGAGGGGCTGGCTGGATGGCCGTCATACCCTTTCGTTTGCCGAGTATCGGGACACGCGGCATCGTCGCCCTCAATGG
>JAJZLX010000580.1 GCA_021850555.1 Pseudomonadota bacterium
AGCGAGTAATCGCCGATGCCGAGCAGCGCAAGATCATCGAAACGGCGCTCGATGTGAATCTGCTCGTGGAGGCGGCCGCGGGCACCGGGAAGACCACTGCGCTCGTGGGTCGGATCGTCGCTGCGCTTGCAAGCGGCCACGCCGAGCTCGATCGCATCGTCGCGGTGACCTTCACGGAAGCTGCGGCAGGGGAGTTGAAGCTCCGGCTTCGGACCGCGATCGAGAAGGCCCGACTGGATGAAAGGCGGCCGGCAGCCGAGCGGGAGCGCTTGCGCGCTGCGCTCCCGAAGCTCGAAAAGGCGCGCGTCAGCACTATTCACGGGTTTTGCGCAGATCTTCTGCGCGAGCATCCAGTCGAGGCCGGGGTCGATCCCTACTTCGAAGTGGCCGCCGAGGACACGGCCGCCGCGTTGCGCGAATGGGCGTTCGATCGCTGGTTCGAGGCGCAGCTCGCCGACCCGGGACCCGCTGTGCGGCGGATCCTGCGCCGTCGTCGGCGAGAGTTCGGGCGCACACCGGATGAAGGACCGCGCGGCGCACTACGCCGCGCCGCTGTGCAGCTCATCGAGCACCGCGACTTTCCGACGCCATGGCGCCCGGCCCCCGCGTTCGACCGCGACCACACTATCGATGAACTCCTCGCGGAAATGAAGTCGCTTGCCGAGTGGGCACAGCGCGCGAATCCGGACGACTACTTCGGCAAATCGCTCCTGGAGATCGCGAAGGCCCTCGAGGAGGTCGAGCGTGCCGAGCGCGTGCGCGATCGCGACTACGAGGGGCTCGAGGCGTGGGTCAGTGATGTCGTGCGTGGGCGGCATTGGATGTGGAAGGGGTTTAGCCACTCGGACGATCCGGACTTTCCGCAGGAGGATCTGCGCGAGCGACGCGATGCGCTGCACGCACGCTTGAAGCGCTTCATCGAGGACGCGGGCGCCGATCTAGCGCCGCGCCTACGAAACGAGCTCTGGCCCGTCGTGGAAAGCTACGAATCCGCCAAAGAGCAGGCGGGGTGTCTTGACTTCACGGACCTTCTCATCTGCACCCGCAACCTGCTGCGCGATAACGAGGAGGTGCGCGCGGAGTTACAGCAGCGCCTCACGCACTTCTTCGTCGATGAGTTCCAGGATACCGACCCCCTGCAGGTGGAGATCCTGCTCCTGCTTGCGGCCGACGATCCGAAGGTTTCCGATTGGGAGGCGGCGCGGGCGCGACCGGGGAAGCTCTTTCTGGTCGGCGATCCCAAGCAGTCGATCTATCGCTTCCGCCGCGCCGACGTGCAGCTCTATCGCGCGGTGCAACGGCGCCTCATCGAGCAGGGCGCCCGTCCAGTTCACTTAAGCGTTAGTTTTCGTTCCGTGCCGCAGATCCAGGAGGCGGTGAACGCGGCTTTTGAGCCGCGTTTCAGGGCGAGCGAAGGGGCCTACGTCAAGCTGGATCGGTACCGCGAGGACAGTGCCACTCAGCCGGCAGTGATTGCCCTTCCAGTGCCGGCGCCGCACTCTGACTACGGTAAGGTCGTCAATTACCGCATCGATGAGTCGCTGCCCGATGTGAGCGCGGCGTGGATCGATTGGCTCGTCCGCGAGAGCAACTGGACGGTGACGGAACGGGAGCGACCCGGCGAGCGTGTGAAGGTCGAGCCGCGCCACGTGTGTCTGCTCTTCAGGAACTTGCGGAACTTTGGAGCCGACGCCACGCGACCCTACGTGGAGGCTCTCGAAGCGCACGAGCTACCGCATCTCTTGGTCGGTGGCGGGGCGTTCTACACCCGTGAGGAAGTCGAGACGGTTTCCGCGGCCCTCCTCGCTATCGAGCGCCCGGATGACGAGCTCTCGGTGTTTGCAGCGCTACGCGGTCCGCTCTTTGCCCTCTCCGACGCCGCGCTTCTGCTCTGGCGCGAACAGCTCGGCTCACTTCATCCCTTCCGCAAGATCCCTGAGGCGCTCTCACCGCAGCTCGCCGAGGTCGCCGAGGCCTTGAGGGTTTTCAGAGGACTGCATCGCCGTCGTAACCGGCAGCCGGTCGGCGACACCATCACGCAGCTAATCGAAGCCACGCGCGCCCACGCCTCCTTTGCGATCTGGCCGACGGGGATGCAGGCGCTCGCCAACATCGGGCGGTTCGCGGACCTCGCGCGGTGCGCCGAACGGCAGGGCCTCATCTCTTTCCGGAGCTTCGTCGAGCACCTGGAGCGACAGGCCGAGCGCGGTGAGGTCGGCGAGGCGCCGCTCCTCGAGGAGGGCGTGCAGGGCGTGCGGATGATGTCGGCCCACAAGGCCAAAGGGCTTGAGTTTCCGATCGTGATCCTCGCGGATCTCACGACCCCCGAGATCCATGAAAATCCGAGCCGCTGGTCGGACCCCGCCCGCCGGCTCTGCGTACAGCGCCTCGCCAATTGCACGCCGCCGGAACTGCGCGAGCATGTCGCGGAGGAGACTCAATGCGAGCGCGACGAGGCCGTACGGCTCCTGTACGTCGCTGCAACGCGTGCGCGAGATGTCCTCGTCGTCCCGGTGGTCGGCGACGAGCGGCCCGAGGGCTGGCTTGCGGCCCTCCATCCGGCGATCTATCCCGCGAGCGCACGGGCTCGGCGGCCGGAAGCCAACCGAGCGGCAGGGACGCCGGTGTTCGGGGACGACACGGTGCTAAAGCGCCCCGAGAAGGCCAGGGTCACCCGCAACTCCGTGATGCCGGGCGTGCACGTCCCGGAAATGGGTACGCATCGCGTCATTTGGTGGGACCCGAAGCCCCTGAAGCTGGGGTTGAAGCCCTCGATCGGGCTCGCCCAGGAGAAGATCCTCAGCGAAGACACGGAGGGCCGCGCCGCGGCGGCCCGGTCGCATTTCGAATCCTGGCGTGCGAGCCGAACGCAGAGCATCGAGCGCGGAGCCAAGCCCTCGCGCACCATTGAGACGGCGACCGAGCGCGCGCGCTCTGCCTTGCCGATTTCCGGTTCCGATGACATTACGATCGTCGATGCGCGCTGGCCAGGGGCACGGCCTGGAGGCGCCCGCTTTGGAGCCCTGGTCCATGCAGTGCTCGCCACCGTCGATCTTGCGGGAGACCGCGAGGCCGTCGCGGCTCACGCAGAAATACACGCCCGACTCCTCGGTGCATCGAACGAGGAGCGCGATGCGGCGGTGGAGGTGGCGACCTCGGCGCTCGCGCAGCCGCTCTTGCGGCGGGCTGCGTCGGCAAATGCCCAGCAGCGGTGTCGTCGGGAAACGCCCATCGTCACGCGCCTCGAGGATGGCATCCTCATCGAGTGTGTCGCAGATCTGGCATTCAGAGAAGCGGACAAATGGATCGTCGTGGATTTCAAAACCGATGGTGAGCTCGGCGCTCACGAACAACGTTACCGCCGCCAAGTCGCGCTCTACGTGCGCGGTATTTCCGAGGCGACATCCGCTAACGCGCGCGGACACCTGATGCTGCTGTAGCGAATCTTGGCCCCACGTCTTCGAAGAACTCGGAAGGGCAGCCTGCCAGTGCTCTCTTCCTATCAGTCGCTGGAGTGCCACCCGCCAGTTCGGCTCATTGGCTGGGCAAAACTCCATTGGTACGGTTGATGCGATAGACAAAATCCGCTACCGCCCTACACATCATCTCACGCTCTGGAGCGCCGACTCTCGACGAACGTCAAGAACCGGGCGAGATTATCTGACGCGCTCGGGTCATAGGCGTATGCCTGTAACTCCAGTGCATAACCGGTCAATAGCACGCATACGAAACCTTCCAGACTCCCACGGCTAGTTCGCAACGAGGTGAGCAACGTGGAAATTGTGCCATGGAGAACCATCGAGCGATCCCGCACGAAGCCTTTCGCGAACTGCTTGACCGTGGTCGTGGAGTTGGGGTTGATGAAGTCATCCGGCTTGAGGCCGTAAAATGCGTGGATTGCTTGGCGTACACGCGCCTCGCTACCCGACAACTTTTCGGAGCGCAACAACACCTCGATTGCAGTCTCCAATTTGGCGATTGCGATTGTATCTAAAGGTTCGGCCAGACCTTCGTGATACCAGTAGGCGCCGTCAGCCCAAGCACGCGCGAGTGTCGGCAGAACGCCATCGAAATCAAGAAAGGCCGAAACTTGCTGACCCACAGCGGCAATAACCGAACGTCCCTCCCGAAGGAAGTGCTCTAGCGTCCCAGGCGCTAATAGAATTCCCGGCTCTTGATTCGTCACGGTGGGGGATATCGAGTCAGTGCTCTCTGACACATCGAATCGGTATCGTGGTACGGTCCGGGCCGTCAGCCGCGACATATGTCGCGAGGCATCCGGGTGAAGCAGCAATTGCATTCCCGCGATTGCTAGATCCACCGCGAGTTCGCCGAGTTCGCGGCCACGTTTTGGCATGGTACGAGCGACATCCACTTCGGCGATCCAAAAAGCACGCTGAGTCTGCATCTCTTGTAACATGCTTGCGAAGTTCGCGCTGAACATCTCAGAGTTCCCACTACTGTGGCGTGTGACAAAGTCCGTAAGGTACGTAAATCGAACAGGACCGATGTGGAACACGGGTGCGGGGCGCGGTGTCAAAATGCAGGGGACGTAAAGGTGCAAAGCGCGGCTCTTGGTCCCGAACCATTCTTCAACGGCGCGCTCGAGAACCGTCACGTCTGCCGCCCCAATGGGCGCTGACTTCCGATCGAGAAAGCTCTGGATCAGGACGCTGAAGAGTTCGCTCGAGAGTTCTTCAAACGTGCACCCTCTCTGATAGAGCGAAGAGCTGCGGAATACCGTCTCCGCAAGATCTGATAGTGCCTCTCCCCCTGGCTTGAGTACTCCGACGTACCCCTGTGGGCCCAGCCTCGCGCGCGCAAAGGGTGATTGATCCAGGTCATTCTGAGTGATCACTCCTGGCGTCAAGGGCTCGATATGCAGATTCGCGACGACATTCCGCAAGAGCGACAGCTTGTCCATGAAGGTGAGGCTTGGCTTCTCAAAAAGAGCGGAGGAGTGGGAATGCCTGGATTAGGCATCGTATCACGCCGTGCTCGCCGGTTCATTGCCCGCGCAGCGCCGAGGGATTGAATCGCTTCGCGCGTGGTCAGCGGCTGATATCGGTGGATAGTAATCAGACTGTGTAGTC
>JAJZLX010000268.1 GCA_021850555.1 Pseudomonadota bacterium
TTGGGCTTGAGCCCTCCTTCCCGAAAGCCGACGCAGGGGCGTCCGCAATGCCCCTTTTCGGCCTCTCAAATGGGCGCCGTTTTCTGGTCCGCACTCTTACTATAGAGGTGAGTGCTGCTCCTGGCACAAGAGATTCCCGAATGGCGTTCGAATTATTGGCGGGCGCCCGGGAGATCCGGTCCCTAAACTCGAGGGGGACATCGAGTTTTGGTCGGAGGTTGAGATGACCGCTTCTTCACATATCTTGGGCACCGCGCCGATCTGCATTCGCATCGATGGACGCGACGTGCGCCTCTCGCTCGAGGAGGCGAGGACGTTACAAGCAGGCCTTGGCCGGGCGATTGCGAAAGTGGAGCGGTTCGAGCACGGCGTCGACGGACTGCTCGCTCGCAGCGAGACCGGGCACGAAGCGCACTGTGGGTGATCCGAAGTGCATGAGCGACTGGCTCCCGAAACTCGAGGCGGTCGGTGTACCCGTGCCGCGCACCGCGCTGGTGCGGATGCCGCGGGAGGCGTTCCAGGACGTGCTCAACGTGTTCGACGGCAAGCCCATCGAGGGTCCGGCCAACGAATTCCTTCGGAAAGTTGCTGCGGCTGCCACCGAGATCGGCTACCCGGCGTTCCTGCGCACCGGAATAACCTCTGGCAAGCACAGCTGGGCGAGGACCTGTTACCTGACGGATCCGGCGCGGCTGCTGTCGCACGTGGCAAGTCTGGTGGAACTCTCCGTGTGCGTCTCGTTCGTTGGGCTCTCCTGCGAGTGGCGGGCGGTGCGCGAGTTCCTGCCGACGATGCCGCTGGTGGTCTGCACGCGCTACGAGGGCATGCCGATGTGTCGCGAGTTCCGCTGTTTCGTCGCGGACGCGGAGGTTCGCTGCATGCACCCGTACTAGACGGAGTGCGCAGCTGCGGACGATCAGGCGCCCACTCTGACACGGGTCCCGAGGGGGTAGAGGCATGGGCGCGAATATGATCACGTCGCACGAGGAAGTACTGCAGAACCTTCTCGTCGTACATCTGCCGGACGTCTTCAATCCGTGGACGGACGTCGATCCGATGGATGTGTCGATCGGTGCGCCGGCGCGGCGGCTCGAGCGGCTCCGGGCCCACTTCGCAGTGCGCCCGGCGGTGGTGCTCTGTGGCGAGGCGCCGGGGTTCCAGGGCTGCCATTTCAGCGGCGTCCCGTTCACTTCCGAAGCGCTGCTCTGCGAAGGGGCGATCCCGCGTTGCGAGACGAGCTCGCGGCTGACCACCCGGCCCCGACCCTGGTCGGAGCCGTCGGCGCGGATCGTGTGGAAGGCCCTCTACGAATTCGGCATCGCAGAGCGCACGGTGCTCTGGAACACCTTCGCGTTTCATCCGCACAAGCCCGGTGAGCTCTACACCAACCGCACGCCGCGGTCCGATGAGATCGAGGCGGGCATCGAGATCCTTCGCGCGGTGCTCGGGCATTTCGAGGCCCAGGGGGCCGCGGTGGTCGCAGTCGGCCGGGTGGCCGAGCGGACGCTGCAGCGCCTCGGGATCGCAGTGCGCGCCCAGGTGCAGCATCCCGCGTACGGCGGGGCGCCGAAGTTTCGCGCCGGGCTCGCGTAGATCGCCCGCGAGACTCTCGGATAGGCCCGTGAACCGCTCCACTCCGGCGGCCGAACAGTTATCGCTCTTCGATGCGGTCGTTGCGACGTACGCAGAACGCGAACGCGCCTCCAATGAAGCGCTCTATCAGGAGGTTGCCGCGCGGGCGGGCATCCCCGATGCGGCTCTGGCGTGTCGGCAGCGGATCGGCAAGCATCGCTACAACCCGACGAAGCGAAAGATCCGATGGGTGCAACAGACCCTGAAGCATATTGGGCTGCTCGAGCGCGCAGGCCCGGGTGTCTGGACCCTCAGCGCCGAGGGGCAGCGCATGCTCAAATTGAAACGGATCAACGCCGGACACGTGATGTTGGCGTTCTCGACCGATCTCGGTGTCGCCCTGTGGGCGAATTGTGCTTCCGCCTTCGCGCGCCTGGGTGAGCCCATTCATTTGGCCCTGACCTCACCGCCTTATCCCTTGGCTAAACCGCGCGCTTACGGCAACCCTAGTGAAGGGGATTTCGTCGATTTCATCTGTCGCACGCTCGAGCCGATCATCAAGCGGCTGGTTCCTGGCGGAAGTCTTGTCCTGAACGTCACCAACGATGTGTTCGAGCGCGGGCTACCCTCGCGTTCGCTCTACCGCGAGCGTATGGTCATCGCGCTGCATGAGCGCTTTGGCCTGCACAAGATGGATGAGATTCCTTGGGAAAACCTGAGCAAGCCCCCGGGCCCCGTGCAATGGGCGTCGAAAGCGCGGAATCAGCTCAATACGGGGTGGGAGCCGGTGTACTGGTTCACGAACGACCCCCAGCGAGTGAGGGCGGATAATCGGCGTGTGCTCCTGCCGCATACCGAGCGGCATCTCAAGTTTCTGCAGTCCGGGGGCGTGACACGCGATCGCGAATACGCCGACGGAGCGCATCGGCAGCGGGCCGGGAAGTCCTACTCGAACATCACGGCAGGGCGAATCCCGCGCAACGTGTTGCAGTTGGGGCACATCTGCGCGCTGCAGAACGCATACAAACGAGATGCTCGGGCCTCGGGACTCACGGCGCATGGCGCTCCGTTTCCGGGGAAGCTCGTTGAGTTCTTCATCAAGTTTTTGTCTACCGAGGGCGATCTAATCGCCGATCCCTTTGGTGGATCCCTGACCGTGCCACTGATGGCAGAGATGCTCGGGAGGCGCTGGATCGCGACGGAGGTGATCTGGGATTACCTCGCCGGCGGCGCGCTGCGCTTCGATTCGCGCCCGACGCTCGCATCCGGCTTTGAAGCCTGCGCAGCCGCTTGAGTGTGAGACGGGCATGATTGAACTGGGAACGTTCGAGAGCGTCGTGGATGCTCTGCGTGCGGCGGGTTACGCAGACGCGGACATCGAATGGTCCGAGAACTGTGGGCCGCCTACGAGTGCGGAGGCTTTTGCACGCGAGACGATCTTCGTCATCTGCAATTCGGGGATGAAGAGCACGGTCGCCCGGGGAATCTTCGAGCGGGTGTGCGGCGCGATCGCTCGCGGCGAGTCGGTCCGGACTGTGTTCAATCACCCAGGGAAAGCGCAAGCCATCGATGACATTTGGGCGAGGCGACAGGAGTACTTCACGGGATTTCTTGCCGCTGCCGATGTGCTGGAGTACTGCGCATCGATCCCCTGGATCGGCGGCATCACGAAGTACCACCTGGCGAAGAACTTCGGCGCGCAGGTCGCGAAGCCGGATGTGCACCTGCAGCGCCTCGCCGCGCTTGAGAATACTACGCCGCAGGCGCTGTGCGAACGGCTCGCGCAGGAGAGCGGCTTCAAAGTCGCTACCGTCGACGTGCTGCTGTGGCGGGCGTGTGCGGTAGGGATTATCGATTCAAGGACAGGGGCGATCCATGCGCCACTGCAACGGGCGGCCACAAATTGACCAAACGACCGGAACGAGAGGGATTACGATGAGCTATCAACCCCAATGGGCAGTTTATTCCGACGGGGGCTGCGCTCCCGTCCGTCTCGCCGGGGCCTGCGGACGGCGTACCGGGAGAACTGGGCAGGGCCGCTCAATTGGAACGAGCGGGCGATACGCGCGGATCGTGCAAGTCAGACGGATCGACCCAGCCGGGCCAGAAGCAATTCGCGTTCCGGGCCCGGAGGCCACTGCCCGCTGGCCTGCAGCTCTTTGAACCAACCGTGCATCTGGGTGTCATCCATCGCGTACTCGCCGCGCGAGGATTTCCACACGATGGACGGTTCTCGCTCGCGCAGCGACTTGATCGCCGCTTGAACCCTTTGCGTGCTGACATCTTCCCCGAGCAGCTTGCCGTAGAAGTCCTTCGCATCCGCGTCGTACGGTCGAAAGGACGCTCCCTGCTCGAGCATGCGCCAGAGCACGAACTGCTCGAGGGGATGCAGCCCCAGATACAGCTGCAGGCGCTCTCGAGCTTCGTTGCGCTGAAACTCGCGCGCGCCGTGCAAAATGTCCGCCTGCGCCTGTGCGGCGTTGGTCGCAGGCCGTTTCACAACGGCATCCACCACTTCCCGAAAAAACTGTGGGCGCCGCCCTACGATCTGGAAGGCCTCGAAGAGCGCATCGACGTTCACCGGCGCGAGCCATTCGTACACCTTGCCCATCGCCTCGGCCTGTTGAATCGCAAAGCCCCGATCGAGCTCCGGGAGGTGGCGGATCGTCGAGCCGTAGAAGGGGGCTCTGCCCGAGTTCACCAAGCGCAGCAGCTTGTCGCGATCGGACCCTGAGAACACCAGCAGCAGCTGGTGACCGTCGGGAGTGTTCAGCTGGTCCCGGGCCGATTTCAGCGCGAACATCGCCGCATCGCCGGCCTTGGTGGTGAGGGTGTGCTGCGCTTCATCGAGGATCACGACAATCTTGCGGTTCGCGGCCGTGCCGAGAAGCCAAAGGACATGCGCAATGGAGTGGCCCTGCGGGCGCCCGAGTTTCGACAGATCTAACTCGACCGCGACCGTGCCCACCTTGAGCGAGGAGAGTGCGGCGGCGAGCCGTTTCGCGAGCCCCGCGGTCTTTTGGACCTCGTACGTCAGGGTCTCGGCCAGGAGTTCGACTGGGTCTCGGTCCGGCTGGGACCAGAAGTCCACGTACACCACCAGGCAGCCGCGAGCCTCAAGCTCTGGCTTAAGCTCGAATTGCAGGAAATTGGACTTGCCCGTGCGCCGCGGTGCGGCCAGGAACAGCCCATTCGGAGCGTCGCTCAAGAGATGCTTGCCGAGCAGTTCGTCGGCGAGCTGGCGCGCCATTTCAGGCCGGCGGTGGTAGATGATCATTTAAGTATTCACGTATATTCGTCGTGAGACTATTATATACGAAACCGAAATAGTTCTGAATACTTACCGACCCGCGCCCCGAGATCAGGCCTCGCTCTTCGGGGTTTTCGGCACCAGGTACCACCGCTCGGCCGGCCGAGGGGGGGCGGGACTTCGGCGCGCCGTGCAGATGGCCGGAGATCAGGGCGTCGATTAGGGGGAACTTTCCGAAG
>JAJZLX010000392.1:0-3250 GCA_021850555.1 Pseudomonadota bacterium
GATCTAAGGTTGATGCGGTTGAGCCTGAGCGTGACCTTGCCGGAAAGTTCCCCGGCGGCGTTCTCGACGGGACTGCGGATCTTGTCGTTGGCAACAAATCCGGCCAGCGGGCCATCGTCGACATGAAGTGGGCCGGCGCCACTCACTATCAGGAACGGCTCGCGAAGAATCGTCACCTGCAACTCGCTATCTATGCCGAGATGCTGCGTCAGGAAACCGGCGCGTGGCCGCACGTTTCCTACTTCATCCTCGAGGCCTCTCGTCTGCTCGCGCCGGACACGGCATTTTTTCCGCAGGCACGCCCCGTTCAATCTGGCGGCGCGGGATCCACCCCGCTGCTTTGGGAGCGGTTCGTCGCCGCTTGGAAATGGCGCCGGTCTCAGATCGATGCGGGAATGATCGAGGTTGCCGCCGAAGACATTGAGCCCTCCGGCGAGTCGGTGGCTCCGCCCGATGCGCTCGAACCGGAGCAGTTACCGGAGGCGTACAACGATTACCGCTGGCTTGCCGGGTGGGAGGACTGATCGATGGCCGGCACACTCAGGTTCGTTAGCGCAGGGGCAGGCAGCGGCAAGACCTACCGTCTCACGCAAATCCTCCACGAGAAACTCAGCTCGGGGCAGGCGGCACCCGGCGGGGTGATCGCGACGACCTTCACCCGCAAAGCGGCCACGGAGCTTCGCGAACGGGTCCGGACAGCCCTTCTCGAAAAAGGCGAATTCGCGCTCGCCAATTCAATAGGACAGGCGCGAATCGGCACGGTGAACAGCGTGTGCGGGGGCTTCCTCGGACGCTTCGCGTTCGAGGCGGGGCTCGCTCCGGAGCAGCGCGTGCTGGAGGAAGAGCAGGCGGGCGCGCTCGTGCGAGAGGCGATCGACTCGGTCTCCGACCTAGCAACCGTGCAGGATATCGTCGAGCTTGCCCGAAGGCTGGGTATCGAAAGTTGGCAAGACGCGCTGAAGGCCATCATCGACCAGGCGCGCGCAAACGATGTCGCGCCGTCCCGGCTCGTCGCGTTGGGCGCCCGCAATGCGAATGAGCTGCTTGCGCACTTCCCCGCTGCGACCGCGGACAATCTCGACGCATTGCTCTCGGTGGCGATCGAGACGGTGGTCACGGAGATCGAAAAGCGGGCGACGGGCAAGAAGAACACAGCCGACTACATTGCGCTGGCCCGAGAGACGTTGCGGCTGGTCCGCAGCGGGACCGCGGCGTGGGCCGACTGGGTGAGGCTATCCAAAGGCGCACCCGAAGCGGGCCTCAAGACGATCGCGCAGCAGATTGCCGACATTGCGAGCCGCTTTCCGGCGCATCCGCAGCTGCGGCAGGACATCGAGCGCTACTTGACGGCGATTTTTGCGCTCGCTTCGAGGGCGCTCGCCGCCTACGCCCAGCGCAAGCGCGAGTTGGGCGTGATCGATTTCGTGGACCAGGAGCACCTGTTCCTCGGGTTGCTCGAGAAGCGCGAAGTCGTGAACGCATTGTCCGAGGAACTCGATCTGCTTCTCGTGGACGAATTTCAGGACACCAGCCCCATCCAACTGGAGCTCTTCCTGCGCCTTGCCCGCATCGCCCGCGAAACGGTGTGGGTCGGCGACATCAAGCAAGCCATCTACGGCTTTCGAGGCAGCGACGCGGAACTGATGAAAGCCGTCCTTGGCAACCTGCCGAACCTCGGCGGCTCCAAGGAGGTCCTTGGGCAATCACGGCGTTCGCGACCGAAGCTGGTTCGCGTGGTCAATGGCGTATTCGGCGATGCGTTCGCTCCCGGGCTGTCGCGCGCGGAGGTCGAGCTCGCGCCCGTTCGCCAGGAACTGGTGGCCGATCCTGGGTTCGGCAATTGGGTGCTGAACGGCAGGAACGCCCAGGAGCGAGCCGCGGCGCTCGCCGCAGGCATCAAGGCCCTTGTCGCTTCCGGGTACCAGGTTGTCGACCCGGGAGCCGGCGATCCTCGCGCTGCGCATTACGGCGACATCGCAGTGCTCTCCAAGACCAACGTCGGCGTCCAGACGGTGGCCGCTGCCTTGCGGTCCGCATCCGTTCCGTGGGCAACGCAGCAGGCGGGGCTGCTTTCTACCCCGGAAGCCGTATTGGCCCTTGCGTGCCTGCGGCGGTTCAACGATCCCCGGGACACGTTGGCGAGCGCGGAGATCGCTGCACTCGCCGACTGCGAGGAGCCGGAGTCGTGGCTGGCAGATCGCCTTCGCCATCTCGAAGGCGGTGGCGACGGCGCCCTGTGGCGTGACGGCGGGCAGGCAGGTCACCCCGTGCTTGCACGGATCGCGAAGCTGCGCGAGCAGGCGCCGCTGCTTTCGCCGTACGCGGCATTGGAACTCGTGGTCGCGCAATGTGACTTGGCGGGACGGGTGCTCCGTTGGCGGCGCAATGAACTCGTCGCGCGCGTCCGGCTTGCCAACCTGCAGGCCGTGCTCGGGCTCGCGCGCACCTACGAGGAAGCATGTCTCGCGCGGCGCGAGCCTGCGACGGTGTCGGGGCTGATCCTGTGGCTTGGTGAGCAGGCGGAAGCGGAACTCGACATGCTCGCCGAGCCACCGGTGGATGCAGTCAAGGTCATGACGCATCACGCGGCCAAGGGGCTGGAGTGGCCCATCGTCGTTCTTCTCGATCTGGAGAAGGATATTCAGGACCGACTCTGGTCGGTGGGCGCGCGATCCGACGCGGGTTTCGACGTCTCGGCGCCACTCAGGGATCGCTGGATCCGCTATTGGCCGTGGCCCTTCGGCGCCCAGAAGAAGGTCGACATCGCCGACACGATCGCGAAGGCGCCAGCAGGCGTTCGTCTGCGTACCGAAGCGATTGACGAGGCCAAGCGTCTCTTGTACGTGAGCATGACCCGTGCGCGCGACTTTCTGGTGCTCGCCTTTCCCGCGAAGAAGGGCGCGTGCGAATGGCTCGCTTCCCTGAATGCTCCCTGGCTCGCGCCGGTCGTCGCGGGTGAATCCATAATCCTGCCGGATGGATCGACTGTTCCGTGCGACTTCCGGACGCTCGACGCACCCGATGCCATGCCCGTGCCGCCCGAGCCGGATTCCGGCCTTCGGTGGTTCCGCGCTCCCGCCTCGCGCACGGACCGTCTGCCGGCAACGCTTGTCCCTTCCGCTGTCGCCACCGGGTCAGGCAAAGTCGTGGACACCGTGTCGGTAGGGGAGCGGATCGTGCTGAAAGCGGGGGCCGACATGACGGCACTCGGCAACGCCATTCACGCCTGTATCGCGACGGCGTTCACCGA
>JAJZLX010000392.1:3260-5060 GCA_021850555.1 Pseudomonadota bacterium
GGATGGCTTCGGGTTGAAGGGAGCGATAGAACCTTCCGGTCTGGTGAGGCAGATCGGCGCGCTCGACAGATGGATTTCCTCCCGCTGGCCGGATTGCCGGCGCCACGCGGAGATCCCCATCGAGTCGATTCTGCCCAACGGGCAGGTCATGCACGGGCGCATCGACTTGCTCCTGGAGACGAAGGGCGGCTGGGTGCTTCTCGACCACAAGGCGAATCCCGCGCCGAGGGACCGGTGGGATCAAATTGCCGGTGAGCACGGCGGGCAGTTGTCCGTCTATGCGGACGCGCTGGCTCGCGCGACGGACCGTCCGGTCGCAGAAGCTTGGATCGTTCTGCCGGTTGCGGCGGGAGCGATTCGGATAGCGGCAGGCGTGCCGTGAGCTGCAGAGCCGACTCGAATTGCACGAGCTTGGTCTCGTTTGGCGGGCGCGGCAAGACCGAGCCCTGGTTGGTCCAAAAAAGGCGACTTGACTGCTGGGGACTCGAAGGTCGGCGAAGCCGCCGACCACGTTGGTGCTGTGCCGGTCGTGTTGCTCCAGATTGAAGCATCAAGCTGCGGCTTCCTTGAGCGGATGGCCACTCGGACTCTGTATATTGACTTCCCCAGGGCCTGATGGATCTTCCGCCACAACCTCCAGCGCGAATGACAGCGCTTGCGCAGCAGCGCGCGGCAACGGAATGCGCTGGGCCATCGCATCGATTGTTGTCTCGTCCAGGCGATAGTCCTCACCCATGAGAACTTGAAACCATCTTTCGCGATCCATCACCACGCGGAACTGCTTCTCATCCTGCGTTTCGGCCACGAAGGGCATGTACACCTCCACAGGCTTGATCACCTTCTCGGCCTTGCATTCGATGCGGTCAACGCGTCCCGTTCGCTGTTCAATGTCGCTCGGATTCCAGCTCAGGTCGTGGTGGAGTACGAACCGGCAATTCAGGTGCAAGTCGACGCCTTCAGACAGAACGCTCGATGCGACTAGGATGTCGGGATAGAAGGGAGTGTTAAAGCTCAGCATGAGTCGCTGGCGTAGATCCTGGCGGGTCGCGCCGTTCGCAAGACGTACATTGGGCAGAAGTAGCCCACCCGATTCCTCGTCGGCATCCGGGGCGCGCTCACCTCGAAATCCGGGCTGCACGCTCTCGAGCGCATTCAGATACCGCTCCCGCTCGCTAGGATCGCGGCTGCAATAGAACTCAATGAATCTGTACAGGCGCTGCTCGAGGCTGAGCCCCGATCCATCCGTCATTTCGAACGCATCGCCAAGCAAGCGGTCTGAGGAATCGGCGAACGGATTGAAGTAGCGCGCCACGAATACGCTGCTTCGGACGAACCGACGGATTACGTCGCTCAAACGCTGACGTTCTGGAAGCGGTACGTTACCCACTCGGAAAAGCCGATCTGTAGCATCCGACAAGTGTCTTGCCATCGGCGCGCCTGGATCGAAGCGCTCGCCGAACCGAATGGCGGCCTCACGCGCCGCCTCGGGCGATCGGCCGGTGCGCTCGGCCAGCTGGCGCCAGAGTGAAGTCTCGATCGCGCTCGAGAGGTGACGCACGAGCGCGTGTCCGGTGCGTCGAAAATGGCAGAAAACGACGACTTTCTCGCCTAGCTGCCACAGCGCGACTGCACGATTGGCGACTGGGAAGACTTTTGGGTGTCGGCCGAACACGTGGGGCGTGGGTAGTGCGTTGGCGAGTCGGTCGAGATAGACCTGAAGTGTGGGATCGAGGCATCGCGGAGCGGTGGGTGCATCGTCGAGGACGGGCGACTCATCGCGACGCGACGTCTCGAGAAATG
>JAJZLX010000760.1 GCA_021850555.1 Pseudomonadota bacterium
CACAAGCTATTGATCCGCGGCAATCACAAGCCGGCCATCAGCGGCACGGACGAGGGCATCTGGCGAAGACTCCGGCTCGTACCCTTCGTCGTGCAGATCCCGCCGGAGGAACAGGACCGTCAGCTCATCGAGAAGCTCAGCAACGAACTTCCAGGCATCCTCAATTGGGCCGTCCAGGGCTGCCTCGAATGGCAGCGAGACGGACTAAGACCGCCGCCGTGCGTCATTGCCGCCGTGGAACAGTATCGCACGGAGTCGGACACCCTCGGCCGATTCATCGCCGACAATTGCGAGGTTCACAAGCTCGCGCAGGTGAAGTCCAGCGCCTTCTACGAACGATATCAGCAGTTCGCTGAGCGTTCCGGAGAGCGGTGGATTGCCAGCAAGGACCTGCCGGCGGAGATGGCGCGGCGCGGCTTCACCTCAAAAAAAACCAAGAGCTGCAATATCTACGAGGGCATCGAGCTGAGACAGCCGGAGACGGCAGACTGGGTGGGCTAGCCGACCGGGTGGAGGCAAGCGGAAGGTCGTCCATATTTTCCCGGATACACGCGCGCGCAAAAAAAGACGGCAAGGGCTCCACCTGCTTCCACCTTTCGGGGTCCAGGGCCGGGCCACGGGCTGCGGCCTACCTCTCAATCCAGAGGTCGTAGGAGCCGAATTTGGCCCCCTTCCCCCGGGGCCTCCTGAACCTCGACCAGGCCGTGACCACATCCCACCGCGTTAAAACCCCATGAGGGCTCCGGTCCACTCTCGCGCAATCTCAACCTCCGGAGCGATGCTTGTCACTCTACCTTCGTAGCACCCGGTAACGCCACCGCCCGCGCACCTCACCCCAGAGTCCTGCCGGGTCCGCGCGGAGCTGCTGCCGCGGCCGCTTCTATGGAAGACCGCTCCCGCGACCACGTTGCGCTCAATCACGCGCAGCGCCTATGGGGTGTCGGGGCGCAAGCCCTGACCAAGGAGGGGTAGCCCGAACGGGATCAGGACCGCGAGACGGCGTCAGCTGCCGAGCGGGACGGCCACGGACGGGCGGTGTGTCACGATGGGGACTCGTACTTGCGCGTAAGCGCAATGCCCCCCCCTCGTGACACAACCCCTTACCTTGTACGGATTCGCTCAACGGTTTAGGAACCCTGGTCACGCCCGCCGGTTCCCCCGCCCTATACCCCATGTAGCTCCCTTCCCGGGGAATAACAGTAGGGGCGAACACAGGGCCCCAAATAGGAGGTAAGGCCGTGTCAAAGACGATCACACCGAAAGGCACGCCGGCCGGCAAACGGTCGGAGCTTTGGCAGTACGAGAGCGAAATCCGCCGACTGCTGGGCGAGCAGTGGAGCTACCTGCAAATCGCGGAGGCTCTGGCCGAGGCTGGCGCCACGGTTTCGGTGCGATGGCTCCGCCGCTGGTCCCTCGCCCACATCGGCCCAGTTCGTCACCGGCGTTCTGCCGGAGAGACCGCAGTCCTACCTCCGACACCTCCTACTGCATCGGCAGCCCCCGCGCCATTGGCGGACGGGCGATCGATGGCCGAGCTGCTGGCGGGAGCGGAAGCCGCCGCACGCCCAAGGAAAACTCCGCGCAGACCTACACCCGGGGCCGGGTCCATCTCGGCCGCAATCGACAAATTGACCAAGTGATGAGGAGCTGAATCATGCAATACATCGTGGCGAGCACCTTTGGCAGGTGCGGAAAAACGACCCTTTCCACCTTCGTTCTCGGCAAGCTGCCGGGCGCGCGAGTGATCGACATCGAGTCCGGCGGCCAGGAAACCGAAGGCAAGGTACTCATCCGCACCGATGCGAACGACGCCGCGCGGCAAGAGGTGCTGTCCGCCTATTTGGCAGCCGCCTTGGACAAGGCAACAACGACCGTTTTTGACGTGGGCGACCGCGACGCCATGAATGTTTTGCGGCTGCTGAATACAGCAGCCGGTACGCTGTTCAAGACCGCGCCACCGATCCTTGTGGTGCCGATCGTGGACGACCGCGACTGCGCGCTTCGATTGGAACTCATGGACCGGGAAATCAGTCCGCTGAGATCTTCGGCCAAGAAGTGCTTCGTAGTAAAGAACCTGGCGCGCGGCAGCGGTCCCGCTCTCGAGGCCGCTGCAGCCTGGGCCACGGGACATGGCTACACCGTCTGCCGGACGGCACTGCCCCATGCCGAACTCTTGGATAACACGATCAACGTCACGCGCGACACGGATCTTGAAAAGATGGCCGGCACGGACCTGCTCACCGCGCTGGCCACCAAGAAGGATGTCGATACGATGGCGGCCGCCCGGCTCGGGCTCTTCGTCATGGAGGCGCAGCTCATCCTTCCGCAGATCGCGGCGCTGCGAGCGGAATTGCAGGGGATTTGACCATGCGCGCATCTCCCGACCAGGGCACAGCGTTTTCGACGACCGACCAGATCCTCAGGGCCGCAGCGGGGATCGTCGTGACCGAAGTCAAACGGGCCACCGAGAGCGAGCTGCGCGCGGCGACCGAGGCAATCCATCGCACTGCACAGAGTGCAGTGCAGCAATTGGCCGTTGCCGCCCGCGAGACTTCGGCCGCGCTGACGCGAGAGATAGGCGCCGCCAGTTCACGGCTGGCTGATCATGCGGAGTCTTTACAGGGCGCGCGTGCCAAGCGCCCCGTCGCATTCGCAGTCGCCGCCGCCAGTTTCGCGGCCTTGCTGCTTACCGTTGGCAGCTACCTGGCTGGATACACATTTGGCGCTGGTGACCGTGAGGCTGCTCGCGAGGAGCGAATCATAAAGGACACCAAGACGCGGATCTGGGCGCTGTCGCCTGCGGGCAGGGAGACACGTGCGCTCGATCGAACACTATCGCGAGCGGGGGGCGTATCGATTTTCGCGCGCTGCACGGGCCCAGGATGGCAAGTCAAGACCAAGCGCGGCGTTCGCAGATGCTATGTGCCGGCCGGTGCGTGGTGGGCCCTGCCGTGAAGGGCGACGACCGGGTGAATTCCGGCCCCGGGGTCTGAGTCAAAGCCCGCCCCCCTCAGAGAACGCCGAAATGCCCAGTTTCAGTCTCCCGTGGCGCGTCTGCAAACACGTTGCTGCACGGTTGCGATAGCAATTCCAAGCTGGCGGCGAGCCTGGATAACTAACCGCCAGCGCTCCACGGCTCTAGATTGAAAGACGGACCAGACTCCTCTTCGCCGGACATACCGATGCCATGGGCAATTTCAGGACAGCGCAAATCCCTTCACCCAATGATTGAAAGCGCGTTTTGAGAGACCTCCTCCTCGGCCGTTGCTTGCCAAGAGTGCGGCGCGTCCTTAGAATCTCAAATGGGAGATGGCCTCCTCCCCTGATAAACCGCCTCGCGGCTAATGAAGCCTACAGACCGCGCCGAGCCTTCGGACCGGATGTGAGGCCACGACCTGTCTAGGCCAGTCATCTGCTTCCGCCAGCCGGCGTCCATGCGCAGGCTGCTGAACGGGCGTCGATGAGCCTTTCCAGAACATCAGCGGGTAAAAAGCATCCCGGGGAATCCCACGTCTGCATGGAGCTTACACGAGAGTCTTCATGACGATGAGCGTCTCACCCGGTGAGTCCAACCGCCTTGCGGATGCCCGCTCCGCGCTGATGGACTCGATCCGAAACCTGACCCTCGAGCAGCACTTTAGCCGAGCGGCCCTGAGAGCCGCGGAGACCGTCGCGTTGAACACCGCCCAGTGGCACGGCCCGGTGGCGTGGTATCAATCCGACGGAAGTCAGGCCGAGGCATTGGATGCCGAGATGAGCGAATCGTCGGCGAGTCGCAGGCGCGTGACGGTCTACCTATACACCCAGTTTGGCGAGACAGCAGTGGAGTCGAGCTGCACGTGTGGAACGCGCCTTTGCACGCATGCGGCTTCGCTCTTGATCCGCCTCCAGCAACTGGCCGATTGGCCCCGCGCTATGACTCCCCTGCAACGCTGGCAATACATGCTCAAATCGCCAGCGCAGAAGGCGGCGACGCAGGAACCGGACCCTCTCCAGCCACGGACCGTCATTTGTCTGCTGGAAGCGAGCGGAGAATCCTTATCCTCACTGAGGGCTCGGCTGATTCTGGCCGCCTCGCCTGCGGACATCCACGAGCGGGAGCACTGGATCGCATTGGAAGAACTATCGCCGGACACGAGTCTCTCGCCAAGACTCGCCCTGTGGCAAGCACGTCTCTCTCGCGGACCGCTGGGTCCTCGAGGGACTTACGGCGGCCATGAGTTGCGCGGCGCCGAGGGGGGTGCGTTGCTCGCCGAGTGGCTCCAAGCCGATATTTGCCGACACGCCCACACGTTGCAGCGCATTCGCGCAGGGCCACCGCGGCGGCCGCATTGGGAATGGTCGCGGGACCAGGAAGCACGTGCTCATCTGCGGATGCGATTGGCGGACGACGGCTCTGTCTACGCGATCAGTCTCGACGGAATTCATTACCTGGATGAAACAAGCGGCGAGTTCGGCTCCTTGATCCTCGATGCGGAAGCGTGGTCCATGATCGAGCGACTGCCGCCGATTCCACCCGGGGACGTATCACTCCGCGACAGCTGGCCGCCCCACCGGCTGCTCACCGACGTCCCGCCTCCACCGCCTCCAGTGCCGTTAGCGACACACCGGGGACCCCTGGAAGCGGTTGTCGTGATCAGTTGCGCACGCCGCCTGAACCAAGATGACTTCCTCTTCTACGTGCGGGCTTGGGCCGACTACGGCGGCTGCCGGCTGCAACTTGCCGAACAGCCGTGGCATGAGCAGGTCATCCGCCGGGTCGGCGGTGAATTCACAACTGTCCATCGCGACGTCACTCTCGAATTGGCCGCGAAGAAGGCCCTTGCAAGACTCGAACTCGTGCCTCTGCGCTCTCTCATTCCCGATGCATGGCGAACCCTCTCGCCCGCCCCAGCGGCTGATGCCCTGGCGCATCGACAACATCATCGCGGTGGTGCGGACACCTTTGCAGCGCTGGATTCAGTTCTGCGTGACGCGCGCGACATAGCCTTCCGAATCGAGTGCGATCCACAGCTTCCATTTGTCGTCCTTCCTCAGAAGACTCCGCTTCACGCCACC
>JAJZLX010000502.1 GCA_021850555.1 Pseudomonadota bacterium
GCCGCGATCCGCTGCCTCGCGTTCGGCACCGTCACCATCGCGGGGCGCGGATAGGCAAAGCGCAGCGCATAGATCACCTGCTCCACTCCCGGATCGGGCGGCCCAGGGGACACCGAATAGTCGAACTCATAGGCCCGCCGGTTCGTCAGCACCGTGAGATTGGTCCGCAGGCGGGCGACCCTCGGCTTGATGAACAGGTGCCTTCCCTCCGCTTTGAACGCAATCCCTTCGATGTCCCCGGCTGCCAGCCCCTCGAACCGCTCCCCCCTCGCGAACTCGATATCAATTTGATACCCGACATACCCATACAGCCGATACACCCGATTACTGCTGTATGGCGCGACGCGGATCCGCGGATCCCCACCTCCCGGCGCCGGCACCCAGTCCGCCCGGGCGCTCGGCGCCGCAACGACGCTCAACAGAATGCAGACACCAACCGCGAGCGGCTCCAGAACGCGCTGACGTCGCGCCAGCGCCGCTGACTTGCCCTCCCTGGCCTCGTCACGACCCGAGCGCCTCCAACGCCTTCTGAGACCATTCATTTCGTTTTCCCCTCACTGCCCGCTCCCATCGACGCTGCCTTGGCCCCGTCCTCTGCAAGGTCCACCGCCGGCTGCACACCCCCGCCCAAGACCTCCGGCTCCCGGGTGAAGCTCACCACCTTGAACCCGAGCGGATTCCACAGCCGCTGCGCGGGATTGGACGGCGGCTTGCCGTAGGCATACTCGATCGTCGCGATCCAGTGCCCGACCCGCTCCACCGCCCCAGACCCCTGCCGCTCGAGCGTCCGGTAGCGCACCTGCGCGAGGTTCTCGAGTCCGCTCGCGCCCTTGAAGAAGGTCAGATCCTCGACCGCGACGCTCACCGTGCTGCCGCTCTTGTGCACATTGAGCGGCGAGTGCGGATTGGTGGGATTCCAGAGCGCATACCACGCGGCGTTCTCCGCCGGCGTCTGAAACGCCCCGCACTCCTCGTAATCGCTCTCGGCGGTGGCGAAGTTGAACCGCTCGCAGGTCTCGATGTAGTGCACCAGGAAGTACTGCGTCACGGCTTGGCTGAAGGTCGCATGCCCCGTGTACGCCGGCACCACATCCACCACCCCCGTCGCGCGATCCACCCGGATCACGAACGGGACGACCCGCTTCAAGGGCATCAGCATCATCAGTGCCCCGCCGAGGAGCACGATCACCCCGCACGCGATCCCCGCGACCGTCCACCCGACCCGCGCACTGCGGCGCGCCTGTCGGGCCCGGTCCCGATCCCAGGACGCCGCTTCCGCAAAATACCCCTCCAGCGCCGGATCCCCCTTCATCGGCTGCCGCCTTTCGACGGGCTTGTCTTCACCGGCTCCGCGTTCTTCGCATTCCCCGCGACCGATCTCCCCCGCCCCTCAACCCTTTCCAGTCCAACCGCCTCGACCTCCGTGGTCCGCGCGCCATTGATCGGCGTCAGATGCCGCTCGCAGCGCACCCACTGCGAGCTGCAGCCCGCGAGCGCCAACACCCCCGCCAGCACCAGATATCTCATCGCCCCTCCCTTCCTCACGACGCCCGCACCTGATTCGGTCCGCGCAGCCGTTGCCACCCAGCCGCGAACCCCCGCCGCACCGCAAAGCCCGCCTTGCGGCTCAACGGATCCCAGCGGGAGGTCTCCCGATCGAGGAGCCCCCGCGAGAACTGCCCCGTATGCCGCGCCGCCCGCCCCAGCCCCCACGCCACCGCCGCGCTCACCACCCCGAAGGAGGACAGCGCAAGCCCGCTCGCCAATCCCGCCGCCATCGGCATGACTTGGCGCATGACGAGCACCGTGAGCCCGGCCGCGAGACAGAGCCGCACGGCTTCTGCAATCGTGATCCCACCGCCCGTACTCACCGCCTGGGTGGCCGCCGCCTGCACCACCTGCAGCATCAGCGCCGCGACCAGCACCGTCAGGATCGCGATGAACGCGTAGTTCGAGAGCTGCGCCAGCCACGCCTCGAAGAACCGCCGCGTCGAGTCGAAGAGCAGCAGCGCCACGAAGAGCGGCCCAAGCGCGAGCAACACCGAGAGCGCGATCTTGGCCAGCGCCAGGAGGAACATCGTGTACACCGCCGTAATGCCCGTCAGCACATAGACCGCGATCCCGGCGATGTAGAACGAGAGGTTCCCATCGAGAAGCCCGCCCTTGGCCATCAGGAGCTCCCCGGCATTCGCGCCCTGATTCATGATCTGATCGACGATGGCGACCGGGTTGTAAGCCCCGATCACCGCGCTCGCGAGCTGCGCCGGCGCGGTGAAGAACGTGTTGACGATGAGCGACTGATAGAGCCACAAGTTGATCGCCACTCCGAACACGATCGCGAGCACCGCGATGCGCTTCACCCCGGCGATGAAGGGTTCCTGGATCTGCCCCGTCAGCTGCAGGTACCCCCAGATCATCACGTACACCGTCCCGAGGGTGACGATCGCAGGTTCGAGCGCCGTGGCAATCCGCGCCGTATTGACGCTGATGTAGCTCGCGAGGAGCACATTCAGCCACGCCGCGAATTGTCCAAAAAAACCCATCGCCGCCCCCGATCACCGTTGCGTCTGAACAGGATCCACCGATGCGCGCTTCGGCGGGCTCCCCGGAACCGCCGGAAACGCCATCGGGGTAAGCCCGCTGAAGGATCCGATCCCATTCAGCAGCGATGCTTCGCGCGCATTCACGCACGCGGGGACGTTCTCGAGATGCCCCGGATCCGCCGTGCACCAGCGCACGAGCGTCTGAAGCACTTTCGGGTGCGCCCGCAGGTACGGCACCGATCGGGCCGCATCCGGCGAGCGGGCGCAGCCCGCAGTCGCCACCACCACCGCGAGCGCAATCGCCATGACCACCCGATGCTCAACCCTCATCGCCCACCTCCCATCCATCGCGCTGTTCAGAAGGTGAGCGGCGGCAGGTTCGAGAAGGACCCGATGCCTGCAATCGCCTCTTCCCGCACCTGCTCGCGCGAGGCCTCCCGATTCGCACGCGCCACCTCGTAGAGCACCCCGAGCTTGGTCTGATCGTTCTCGAGCATCGTCTCTTCCGCCCCGATGCGCGCCTGCAGGTCGAGCACCGCCTTCTGCGTCTGCGCCCGAGGGATCGCCGAGATCAATTGCTGGAGTGAGGTGAACCGGGCGCTCGTCGTCGAGAGCGCCAGGCGCGTCTCGGCCTGCAGGAGCGCCGTGGACTCCCGCTCGGCCAAGACTTGCGAGCGCTCCGCCGGCGAGAGCGCGGCCATCTCCCCCGGGGTCAGGACCGCATTTGCGGTGACGAGCTGCTGCACGGCCGAGGCGAGCGCGCCGTAGGTGCCCGCGGCGCCCTGCACCACGGCCTGAAGCTGACTCCAGTTCGTCGGGAGATAATTCCGGTCCTGACCCGAGAGGAGCTGCGACATCCCGTAGGAGCCGGTCATCGCCGCGTATTCGCTGCGGGCTTCACTGAGTGCCTGCTGAGTCGCGGTGAGCGTCTGGTGCATCACCGCCACTTCCTGCACCAGCTGCTCGATGGCCCCGACATCGACCACCGCCCACTGCGCATGCGCCGCCGGCGCCACCGTCAGGGCCAGAACCGGCAGCCACCCGAGCAATCGAACCCGCCACTTGTGCATCGCACACCCCCTCGAGATCAGTGTTGACCCACACCCTCATCACGCGCCCATCGACTCCGCCATGAACCGCGAGAGCCACGCCGCAGGCTCCGGACCGGCCTCATCCAGGATGCGATGCAGCCGCTCGATCCCCTCGGCCCGGCCCGAGAGCACTGCGAGCTCGGCGTCGAACCCCTTCAAATCGAGCTGACAGACGATGCTGTGATGACCCTGCTTGACGAGAAACGCCCGCGTCCCGGGCTCGAGCGCCTCTTTCACCAGATGGAACTCCCGCTCCGTGAGCGCAAAGCCCTCGCGGTACTCGCGCTCGCTCGCCTCCGGATTGGGGAAGAAGACCTTGGTCGGCGTCTGCTCGATGATGGTGCGGCTGATCGGGCTCTCGAGCACGTCGCTTGCGCTCTGGGTCGCCAGGCACATGACCCCGTTCAACTTGCGCCAGGTCTTGGGCCCATCCTTGGCGAACTGCGCGAACGCCGGATCGGCGAGCAGCCGCCAGAACTCATCCATCCAACAGACGAGCTTGCGTCCATCGAGGAGCTCCCGCACAAGATGAAACAGGTACAGCGTCACCGGCGCCCGCGCCACCGCATGGTCCAGAAATTCCGTGACATCGAACCCAATCGTGCTCTGAGCCGAAAGCCGTGGCACGACCACATCCTCGGGGTTGTCGAACACGGCCGCATACTCACCGCCCGTCACCTCGCACCAGCGTGAGAGCCGCGCGTGGATCCCTTCCGGGTCCGTGGCGTCGAGGAATTCCACGAGCCTGGAAAGCCGCCGCGCGGAGGCCTCGAGCGCGAGCGTCCCCCGCAGTGCCTGATCGAGATCCGACGCCTCGCGCGCGGTGAGCTCGTGGGAGCCGCGCACGAGCACCCGCAGCCAGCGCTTCAGAAACTCCACGTTCCGTCCCGTCGGCGCAAGCTGCAGCGGATTGAAGCCGGTCGGCTCGCCGCTTCGCAGCGCCCGGTACTCCCCGCCCAACGCCCGCACCAGGATCTCGAGCCCCCGATCCTTGTCGAAGAGCACCTGGGTCACGCCCTGGCGCGAGAGCATCGCGGCGAGGAAGGCAATGAACACCGACTTACCCGAACCCGTCGGCCCGCAGATGAAGGTATGACCCGTATCGCGCCGGCTCCCGCCATCGGGTGCGGTGGGATCGCTCGCATGGAGCGAGAAGTGATAGGGCGAGCGTGCGGCAGTCACGAGCACCGTCAGCGCCTCGCCCCAGTGATTGCCCACCGCACGACCTGCCGGATAGTTGTGAAACGGCACGAACGCTGCGAAGTTGCGTGACGTGACCGGGGCCTTACGGGGCCGATAGGGGAAATTCCCCGGCAACTGCGCCCAGAACGCCGCCTCGAGCGCGAGATCCTCTCGTGCCACCGTCATTCCGGTATCCGCGAGCATCGAGCGGGCAAGCGCAACGTGATC
>JAJZLX010000184.1 GCA_021850555.1 Pseudomonadota bacterium
ATCGGCTCAAGTTTTCGACCGCGGCGCATCGCATCTCCCTCGAAATCCAGTCTACCTTTAGACATCGAGGGCGCATATTAGTTCGACGAATTAATGACTCGGGACACTAGCGTGCCTGATCGGGTTGCCGCCCCTGTGGGACGCCACCGCCCAGATGAAAACAATGATTGCGGCCACAACGCCAAGCGCGATGAGCCATTCGCGCATACTCGATCGCTGCCCCTTCTTCTCATCGATCACCGGCTGTTCGTACTTCGGCGATGACAGCGCCTCGTCAGACACGTTTGCGGCGTTTGGCGCATTTGCATCTCGGCCCACCAGCAAGGCTTCCAGGCGATCGCGCAACGCCGAGTCGCCCTGCGCGTCGCGATCCGGTGCGAATCCGGGTTCGAGCCTGGAGAGCAGGTCACAGGCCATCTGCGTCCGACGCGGAACCTCCAGTTCTCGCCACCGGCCCAGCAGGTCGCGAACGAGCTGCTGGTCCACCGTGCTCACAGGTTCGGCGTGAAATTGGTAGCGACAGAATCGGCAAATCCTTGCTGCGGCCTTGACTGTTTCAGCGCACTGCGGACATACCTTCGTCGCACCCCCTTGCGCTTCCACTACGGGAGCCGGCTGTGGCTTGAGGCTCGGAAGAGCGAACAGGATTAGGATCGCGAGCGGCGAGAGCAGGAGGCAGGCCAAGAACCAACCACCTTGAGAGCGGCCCTTGTTGCCCGCGACGATAGGCGCAATGATGAGGACCACAATCCACAGGACAACAATAAGTGCTGTCATAGGCCATGCCTCCCGCGTGCAAGCTGTTTTGCGTTTCTCTTCTCTAGTTGCCGTCAGCCAGCGGCAATGACCGTGCCGTTCGCATAGCGTACACCCCGGGCGTCAAGGGGCAGAAGTACACGCTGCTGTCGCGCCGGGAAAACCTCACCCTCGATGGGAAACGAGCGCTCCTGAAGCACCTCGGCAGCGAGCAGCGTCTCGAAGTACAGCATCGGAAGAGAACCCGAGCTCACCGGGCTCGCTCTCCGTCGAAGCCCCCGAAAGAAGCACGCAACCGAGCGGGGAAAGGTTGACACCATCATAGATACGATTTGGCTGATGCCGCGGATGGTATTTCGGTAGATCTTGCCAGCCGCAGGTCGCACGGACGCGTCGCTTCATCCCAGCTTTTTCGCCAGGTCCTCAGCACGAGGGTGGTAGTAGCGCATCAACATGCGCGGGTCACGGTGCCCGGTAATCCGCGCCAATTCATGCAGTGGGAAGATCGCTGCCAACCGGGACGTGGCCTCATGGCGCAAATCATGAAAGCGCAGGTCGACGAGGAATCGTGGATCAGGTGCGCGCCCTGCCGCCTCGCACTCTCGCACGTACCGCTTGCGCGCGCGTCCCACGGCGCGCACGAATGCCCTGGTCGCGGCATCGGGGATCATGGACAGCACCGGACCCGATTCCTTGGGAGACAGACTCTCGAGCACCGTGATGGCCCGGCCCGACAACGGTACCGTGCGCGCCTCCCCATTCTTGGTCTTGGGCAAATGGGCGGTTCGACGCGAGAGGTCTACGTGCTCCCAACGAAGCGAGACGAGCTCACTGCGGCGCATGGCGGTCTCCACGGCGAGAGACACCAGAGCGGGCAGTAGTCTCGAGCGCCCGGCGGCAGCGATGACACGCTCAATCTCCCCGTCCGGCGCGCCCCGATCCGATGCCTCCTCATCCCCAATGAGTCGTCGAGTACGGGCGTTATCTATCTTCGGCTTCCTGATCGCCTCGACCGGGTTCGCCAAGCTCTCCATACCCCACTCTTTCCGCGCAATGACAAACACATGAGAGAGCAATGCGAGACGGCGGACTACGGTCGCAGGTCTGGCGGAAGTCAACCATTCATCACGGAGCTGGGCGAGGTCCGCGCCGCGAATCGTCGCCAAGGACCGCGCCGCCAGATTGATTCCCCGGAGCGTGCGGAGCAGCCGCCGCTCCTGCTCGGCGCTGCGCTTGCTGGGCGTCACTTCCCGTTCATAGCGGTCGAGCGCCTCGTGCAACGTCGTGCGCTCCGCCTCTCCCCTGCTGAGCCACACGCCGCGCGCCATCTCGGACTCCGTCATGGCGGCCCATGCGTCGGCCTCCGCCTTGCTGTTGAAAGTCCGGCTCTGTGCGGGGTGGCCGTGACGGCGCACCTGCACCCGCCACTGGTACGGGCCGCGGTTCGTGATCGTCGCCATGCCCTCTGGCACCTCCGGCTGGCTAGTGTGCCAAAATTGTGCCACAAACCCTTATTGACGAGCTAGTTAATTGATTTTATTGATTAAGATAGGCCATTCGTAATGCGCGGGTCGTAGGTTCGAATCCTATTCCCGGCACCATTAAATCAACTACTTACGCTCTCCCTCTCTTTGAGATCCGATCCGCTGTAAGCGCATGGTAAGCGAGAGCGGTGGATTTCCGCGGCCCCTGATTCCGGCAGCGGGAGGCGGTCTGGACACACCAAGGCGCCGCCGACCGCGCGAGAGCCATCTCCGTGGTAGTTGGGCCTTCCGGGGGAGAATACCCGGGTGAATCTCTCAGCAATGGGTCGCTGAGCGCGTCCTGAGCAGCTCAAGGGCCGCCCGCAGATCCTGCCGCAGCAACTCGACTTCGGATGGTGTCAGCATCCGCGGTGTTTTCGAGGTAGCGAGCTTCCGACCGGGTAAGGCAATCGAAGCGGAACCCGAAGCTTTGCCGCCACCATTCTTCAAGTTGTGCGCCATGTTTCGCTCTCAATGCCCGTATCTGGGCGAGCGCCGGACGCTCTCGCCGAAGCCCCGAAGCCGCCCGGCCGCCCGCCTTGGGTCGAGACCCCCGACTTCGTGCAAGCACGCATGCGCGCAGGACTCTCGCGGCAGAAGCTCGCCTAGTCAACGCATGATCCAGCATCCCAGGCGTTACCGCCCGAGATCCTGCGGATCGTCGTTCTCGGCGCCAGGCACAGTCGCCCCGGGCACGCCTGCGCGCTCGAGCCGTTCAACAGCCAGATCCAGCCTACGCGCAACTTCCTTCCCATATCCCCGGACGAGCTCGCGCAGCAGTTGCTCATTGAAGCTCGGATTGATCTTCAGCGCCTCGTCGACATCCAACAGGTCCTTCGGGCCTCCGGCGGCGAGCTTCATGGCGAGGAAATCCTCACACCCGACGACCCGGAGCGTTGACCCGCAATAAGGTATCTCGATCGCGCGTGAGAACGCATCGGTCGGGAGTCCTTTGATGCCCACGAGAATTTCGACGCAATTCTTGTAGGCATCCTTCAAGTCGACGACTGCCGCGATGGGATCATCAAAGCCTCCCTGTCTCAACGTGGCGGCAAATCCAGCCTGCTTGAGCCGGGACACCAATTGAGGCAGGTCCGGCAGTGCGACCTGAAGGATCACATCCATGTCCTTGGTACCGCGATCCACGCCGTAAACGGCGGCCGCGAAGCCGCCGACCACGGCGTACGGAATGCAGTCCGCGTTGAAGATGTCAACGGCATCGAGCAACAGCAGGTCGGATTGCCGCTTGCCCGTGGCTCTCATTTCTCGGTCTTGGCCTGCCGCGTCCGATACTGGTTTCCGGCTTCGAGGAACCTCGCGAGCACACGCTGGTGAGCATGAAAGTCCGCCGCGCGCTCGGCTGGACTCATGCTGCGGATCTCTTCCCGGCGCCGCTCTTTGAGCCAGTCGCTGACTGCGCTCGGTCGACGCGCTGCGCAGGCAATCTCCTCCGCCGTGAAGAGCCGGGGAGCCGATTTTCTCTCGCCGTCCATGACCGACATCCTACCTCACAATCCCCGCCGCCCGAAGGGCTCAGCGGCCCGGATCCGGGTCCCACGCCCGACCGTCCTTGGCTTGCTTGCGCACTCGCCCGATCTCGGCGAAAGCGTCGATGCGCCGCACCTGCTGCGCCCTCGACCGTCATGCTGGGCCCAAGCCGCCGAAGCGCTCGAAGTCCAGGCGCCGGCCCGAGCGGGGAATCAATAGCCGGCCTGGACGCCGGAATGCACGATCATCTGCGCGCCGCGCGCCTTCGTGGGAACCCGGCTCGGGAAGTCGACCGGCTTCACGACCAGCACGTCGCAGGAAAGGCGGTCGAGGAGCTTCTCCGCCGTGTTGCCGATCATCAGGCGTCTGGGGCCGGAGCGGGAGATCGCCCCCATCACAACGATCCCGGCCTCGATCTCGCGCGCCACCGCATCGATCGCATCCGCCGGATGCTGTGCGAGGACGTGCCTGCGTGAGCGCACGACAGCCGAGCGTACCGCTCGATCCAACGCCGCACGGGCTTTGGCTTCGGATCGCGCTGCCGTCTCGATGCTCACGGTGCCGATCGCTCCGATACGCGGAAGGGCCGAGGTCGTGGTAATGGAATTGCACGCGTGAACGGCATGCAGCGCGCCTCGCAGCGCTCGGGCGACGCTCGAGCCGTAACGCAGGATCTGCGCGTCGAGGCCGGCGGGTTTTGCTCGGGCGTGGCTCGGGTCGAGCGCCGCAAGCACGGCGGGCCGCTCATAGGGCTGGCGCAGCTTCACGAGGAGGACCGGCATGGGTGAAAGACGCAGCAGCTCGAAGTCGGTGAAACGCAGCAGCCAGGGCATGCGATGGGTGGCGGGGTGAAGCTCCGCGACGATGAGCGCCGCCTTGAATTGCTGCGCCGCACGGATCACGGCCTCGTGAACGGGGAAATCCCACTCGGCGCCCACTGTCACGGTCACGCCCCTCCCCTGGCGCTTGGCGAGCGACTCCAGCTGGGCGAGCACCCGCTCCCTTCGGTTGCGCTCCAGCGTGGCAAGATTCTGTATCTCCCGCACGTCCACGACCACCGGGTCGCTCAGGCTGTGAAAGAGGCGTACCTCGGCATCGAGGGAGCGCGCGAGCTGCACGGCCTTCTCGACAGCCGGCATTGAGCGGGCCCAGGGATTTTTGACCGCAACGAGGATGCGTGGAATCGCTCCCATGATGCGACGATGCTGAGCACGCCGGCAAGGCCGTGCCATACGGATTCACCGCAAGGGTATTGCTGAAGACCGTACTGCCGAGCCCGCTGTGCGCGGTGCGTAATTCCGCAATGCTTGGCTCCACGGAAGACATCACGCCGTCCGCCGCAGCGGCCGCCGGCCGAAGCGCGCTCGAGACCAGCCACCCGGACGGTACCTGGGGCCTGACGAGCGACGAGGCGAGCCGGCGGCTCGATCAGTACGGCGCCAACGCCATGCCGGAGGAGGAGCCGGGCGTGTGGCGGCGGGCGCTCTCGAAGTTCTGGGCCCCCGTTCCCTGGATGCTCGAAGCGGCAATCCTGCTGCAGTTCATGCTGCACGAGTATCTCGAGGCGGCCGTCATTGCGGTCCTGCTCGTGTTCAACGGCGCCCTGGGTCTGCTGCAGGAGGGCCGCGCAAAAGCAACCCTCAACGCGCTCAAAGCGCGGCTCGCGCTGACCGCCCTGGCGCGCCGCGACGGTGCGTGGCGCACCCTGATGGCGAGCGAGCTGGTGCCTGACGATGTCGTGAAGCTCACCCTCGGCGGCATCGTCCCGGCGGATATCCGGCTGCTCGAAGGCAACGTGCTTCTCGATCAATCCATGTTGACCGGCGAGTCCTTGCCGGTCGAGGCCGGCGCCGGCGCATCGACCTACGCCGGCGCGCTGGTGCGCCGCGGCGAGGCGCTGGCGCTGGTCACCGCGACCGGTCCGCGGACGAAATTCGGCAGAACCGCCGAGCTCGTACGCGTAGCCCACGGCGCAAGCTCGCAGCAGCAGGCAGTGCTGCGCGTGGTGCGCAACCTCGCGCTGTTCTGTACCGCGATGGTCCTCCTGCAGCTGGCGTACGCGACGTACGTGCGCATGCCGGGCGTGGAGGTGATCCCGTTGATCCTCACGGCCGTGCTGGCGGCCATTCCGGTCGCACTGCCGGCGACGTTTACCCTCGCCTCGGCCATCGGCGCGCGTGCACTGTCCGCGCAGGGGGTGCTGCCGACGCGCCTGTCGGCAATCGACGAGGCCGCCACCATGGATGTCCTGTGCTCGGACAAGACCGGCACACTGACGCAGAACGCGCTGTCCGTGACCGCCGTGCATGCCGCACCGGGGCTCGATGAGCCGCAGGTACTCGGATTCGGGGCCATCGCGAGCGCCGATGCGGGGTTGGATCCGGTGGATGCGGCGATCCGCAGCGCCGCGGCGAGACGTCCCGCAAGCGGACTGCCCCGCCGCAGCGGCTTCGTACCCTTCGATCCCGCGCGCAAGATGTCGGAGGCGCAGGCTCTCGAGGCCGATGGCCACACGCTCCGCATCGTCAAGGGGGCATTTGCCCGTATCGCCGAGCTCGCGCCACCGGCGCCGCAGCTGAGCGCGGCCGCCGCGGCGCTGGCGAGCCAGGGCTACCGTGTGCTCGCGGTGGCGGCAGGCGCGGCCGTCCCGCTCTCCTGGATCGGTCTGATCGCATTGAGCGACCCGCCCCGTCCCGATGCCCACGAGCTCATCGCGGAGCTGAAATCGCTCGGTGTCGAAACGGTCATGGTGACAGGCGATGCGGCATCGACCGCAACCGTGGTCGCGCGGGCCGTGGGAATCGAGGGCGCGGTTTGTCCCGCGGGCAGTCCGCCGGAACGGACTCATCCGCGCGATTTCGGTGTGTTCGCCGGCGTCTTCCCCGAGGACAAGTTTCATATCGTGCGGGCCTTCCAGGGCGAGGGGCACACGGTGGGAATGTGCGGCGACGGCGCCAACGATGCGCCCGCCCTGCGCCAGGCACAGATGGGCATCGCGGTCTCGAGCGCCACCGACGTGGCCAAGTCCGCCGCCGGCATCGTACTCACCCAGCCCGGGCTCGCCGGAATCGTCGCGGCCGTCAAGACCGGCCGCGTGGCCTATCAACGCATTCTCACCTACACGCTGAGATCCGTGACCGCCAAGGTCAATCAGATGCTGTTCCTGACGGTGGGACTGATGCTCACCGGGCAGGCCATCCTCACGCCGATGCTGATCGTCATCGTCATGATCGGCGGGGACTTTCTCGCCATGTCCGCAACCACCGACAACGTGCGCCCCTCCACCGAGCCGAATGCCTGGCGGATCGGGCCCATCACGATCGCGGCCATCGTCCTCGGGCTCGGCAACCTGTGCTTCTGCACCGCCGTCATCGCCGCCGCCTATTTCCACCTGGGATGGACAGCCGGGCATGGGCTGCGCACGCTCGCCGCCGTAACGCTGGTATTCAACACACAGGCAGCCTTCTACGTGGTGCGCGATCGCCGCCGCCTCTGGAGCTCGAGGCCGAGCGCCTGGGTCGATCTGTCCGCCGTGCTCAATGTCGCGAGCATCTCGCTCCTGGCGGCCTACGGCCTTCTCATGCACCCCCTGCCCTGGCCGATCATCGGCACCGTGCTCGCCGCCTCCGCATTGTTCGCCCTGGCGCTCGACTTCATCAAATCACTGGTTTTCACGCGGCTTGGGCTCACCTGAGTCCACCTCGCGCTCCTCCGGATGAAACGGCGAAGACGACGCACCCGCTCATCGTCCCGCCTGCGCGGCGCACCCAAGCTCGTGGCGTCGTTTCGAGCTCTTGCGCATGCCCCATGCCTCTGACGTGACCTTGATCATCGGCAACAGGCTGTATACGTAAATGACCGAATAACATCGTCCGGATGCATCCCCAAACTTACTCAGGTCCGATCCCGGACACTGCAGTCACACGGGAGTATCGTCATGAGCCTGATTCGATGGGATCCCTTTGCGGATGTCGAGAGTCTGTTCAACCGCATGCTGCCGCGGCTCGGCCGCGGTCCGCGCCTGTCGCTGGAGGAAGACGGCGGAGTCACCTTCGAGTGGTCGCCATCGGCCGACATCAGCGAGACCGAAAAGGAGTACCTGGTCCGCGCCGATCTGCCCGGAATGAAGAAGGAAGACGTGAAGGTCACCTTCAGCGACGGGCTGCTCACCATCCAGGGCGAGCGCAAGCAGCACAAGGAAGAGACCAACGAGAAGTTCCACCGGGTGGAGAACTCCTACGGTAGCTTCAGCCGCGCCTTTAGCTTGCCGGACAACATCAAGGCCGATGCGATCCGCTGCGAGAGCAAGGATGGGGTGCTGAGCGTGCACATCCCGAAGGCCGAGCAGAAGAAGCCGAAGGAAATCACGATCCAGTGATCGCAGGAAGCGCCGGATCGCGTGTCGAGCGAGGCACGGACATCTTCAAGGACCCGTGCCGCTGGTGCGAGCGGCTCACAGGAGAGGGAGCCGCGGACTGCCGCCTCGTACGAGGCGGCAGTCCGTTTTCGCTACGCCCGCCTCCAGCCTCCATCTGACCGTCCGCGCCCGGCGTTGCCGTGTGGCGCGCGGCGCTCCGGGCTCGATTGCCTCCCCTGATGATGCGGGCCGCGGTGAACGTGACCGCCGTGCGCGTGGCTCGCCGGCGAGCCGTTTTCCTGACGGTTGCCACCGGCGTTGCGGCGATCGTCCTGCCGCGGCCGTGAATCCCGGTGCTCTCCCGGCGCCTCGCCGCGGCCGCGACTGACGCCGCGGTCCGGCCGCCGGCTCCTGCCCGCCGGGCCGGTGCGGGGCGATGCCCGCTCGGCTCCCCGCTCGCTCTCGGGCGCGGCGTCGGCCGCGCTCGCCACGATCGGAAACTGCGGCAGCGCCGCGACCGTGATGGCCCGCTTCAACAGCCTCTCGATATCACGCAGCAGAGGCGCCTCATCGGGTGAGACCAGTGAAATCGCCGAGCCCGCGGCGCCGGCGCGGGCCGTGCGCCCGATACGATGAACGTAGTCCTCGGGAACATTGGGCAGCTCGAAGTTCACCACGTGGGGCAGCTCTTTGATGTCGAGACCGCGCGCGGCGACCTCGGTGGCAACCAGCGCCGTGACGCGATAACCCTTGAAATCCTCCAGCGCCCGCACTCGCGCACTCTGGCTCTTGTTGCCGTGGATGGCGGCCGCGACAATGCCGGCGCCCTCGAGCTGCTTGGCGAGGCGATTGGCTCCGTGCTTGGTGCGGGTGAACACCAACACCTGCTGCCAGTTGCCCTCCTGGATCAGATGGGCCAGCAAGTGCCGCTTGTGCTCCTTCGCGACCCGGTACAGGCACTGCTCGACGCGCTCGGCGGTGGAGTTGCGACTCGCCACCTCCACGGTCGTGGGATTGCGCAGGAAGCGCTGGGCCAAAGTGCGGATATCCTCCGAATAGGTGGCCGAGAACATCAGGTTCTGCCGCTCGGGGGGCAGAAGCTTCAGTACCTGGCGGATCGCATGGATGAAGCCCATGTCGAGCATCCGGTCCGCCTCATCGAGCACGAACTGGCCGATGCGGCTCAACGAGAGCGCGCCCTGCTCGGCGAGATCGAGCAGCCTGCCGGGCGTGGCGATGAGCAGATCGCAGCCCCGACGCAACTCCTCGATCTGTGGATTGATGCCGACGCCGCCGAAAACGACCGCCGTGCGGATATCAAGATGACGGCCGTAGACCCGGGCGTTGTCGGCGACCTGGGCGGCGAGCTCGCGGGTCGGCGTCAACACCAGAGCGCGCGGCAGCTTGCGCGGGGCGCCCGCCTCGGCCTTGGCCAGACGCTGCAGGATGGGCAGCACGAAGGCCGCCGTCTTGCCCGTGCCCGTCTGAGCGGCGGCCAGCACGTCGCGTCCGGCGAGGATGGCCGGGATGGCCTGGGATTGGATGGGAGTGCAGGATGCGTAGCCCTTCTCGGATACGGCACGCAGCAGCTCGGGCGAAAGCCCGAGATCGGAAAATGACATGAATACCTCTTTGGTCA
The DNA here is from genome assembly GCA_021850555.1 of Pseudomonadota bacterium. The sequence continues at coordinate 9,764 of JAJZLX010000184.1, forward strand.
ACCCGCGCGAACGGCCGGCGTTGCGCCGGATACCGGCGAGCCTGATCGAGGCCGTGGCGGTCAAAGCGAGGGAATGTGATAGTTATCGAAGTGAAGCCGGGAAAGGCTAGACCGCGAGCGAGGCAGGCGCAGACCGCTGCGCGCCTGTATAGTCTTGCGGCATCGACTATACCGATCCGCCGCCCTCAAGTCCATCTTCCTTTCCATCGACCCGATGTCTCTCCTCACTCTTCGCGACGCGCACCTCACTTTCGGCGAGCGCCCTCTTCTTGACGGCGCGCAGCTCATGATCCATCCCGGCGAGCGCCTCGGCTTCATCGGTCGCAACGGCACGGGCAAATCGACCGTGCTGCGGATCATCGCGGGCTTGATTGCGCTCGAGGAGGGCGAGCTCGAGCGCCGCGCCAGCCTGCGCGTCGCGATGGTCGAGCAGGAGCCGGTGCTGCCCGCCGAGGCGGACCTGAGGGCGAGTCTGCTCGAGAGAGCCCGAGCCCTGCCTCACTCGGCCGCCTTCACCGCCGAGCAGCTGCACGGCGCGGACCGGGACCGATGGCACATGGAATCGCGGCTCACGGAGTTCCTGCACCGCTTCGGACTGACGGGCACCGAGAGCCCGCAGGGCTGCTCGGGCGGTGAGTGCAAGCGCGCCGCCCTCGCCCTCGCGCTCGCCTCCGCGCCGCAGCTGCTGCTGCTCGATGAGCCCACCAACCACCTCGATATCGACGGCATCGGCGCGCTCGAGGAGCAGGTGTTGAAAGCCCCCGCGGCCGTGATCGTCACCCATGACCGCGCGTTCCTCGATGCCACCGCCACGCGCATCGTCGAGCTCGATCGCGGCTGTCTGCGCTCGTATCCGGGCAACTTCGCCGCCTACGAGGCCCGGCGCGATGAGCAGATCGCGGCGGAGGACCTGGCGCGCCGGCGCTTCGAGAAATTCTGGCAGCAGGAGGAGGTATGGATCCGCAAGGGCGTCGAAGCGCGGCGCACACGCAACGAGGGGCGCGTCAGGCGACTCGAGCACCTGCGTGAAGCCCGTGCCGAGCGCCGCGATCGGCTCGGCAACATCAAGCTGGCGATGGATTGCGGCGAGCGCTCGGGGCGGCTGGTCGCGGAGCTCACCGGCGTCGGCCACTCGTTCTCGGGGAAACCGCTCATCGAGGGGCTCTCGACCCGCATCATGCGCGGCGACCGGGTCGGGCTCATCGGAGCGAACGGCGCCGGCAAGTCGACGCTGATCCGCATCATCCTCGGGGAGCTTGCGCCCGAGCGCGGCTCGATCCGCCTCGGCACCAACCTCAAAGTCGCCTACTTCGACCAGATGCGCGAGCGGCTCGATCCCGAATCGACGCTCGCCGATGCGATCAGTCCGGGCTCGGACTGGATCACCGTCGGCGAGGAGCGCAAGCATGTCATGACGTATCTCGGCGATTTCCTCTTCCCGGCGCACCGGGCGAAGTCTCCCGTCAAGATGCTCTCCGGAGGCGAGCGCAACCGGCTGTTTCTCGCGCGTCTGTTTGCCCGGCCGGCCAATCTCCTGGTGCTCGATGAGCCGACCAACGATCTTGACATCGAGTCGCTCGAGCTCCTCGAGCAGCGCCTGCAGGACTACCCCGGGACGCTGCTGCTCGTCAGCCACGACCGGCGGTTCCTCGACAACGTCGTGACCCAGACGTTGGCTGCCGAAGGCGGCGGACTCTGGCGCGCCTACGTGGGCGGCTACTCCGACTGGCTGCGGCAGCGCCCGCAGCCCGCCGTCGGGACCCGCGAAGCGGGCGATATGCGCAAGCCCCCTGCCGCCACCCAGGACGCCGCTTCACCCCCCGCCGCATCGTCGGCGCGAGCAAGCCCCGCGAAGCGTGCCCGGCTGGGATACCTCGAGGGGCGCGAGCTCAGTGCGCTGCCCGGGCAGATCGAGGCGCTCGAGCGGGAACAGACTGAGCTCTCCACCCGGATGAGCGATCCGGCGTACCACGCCCGAGATCCCGAGCGGATACGCGCCGATACGCGCAGGCTCGAGGAAATCGAATCCGATCTCGCCGCCAAGTACGCCCGCTGGGAGACGCTCGAGGCGCGCGCGGCGGGTCAGGCCGGCGCCGCCGCAAGCGCGGTCTTCGGGCGCACCCCATAGGGGTAGGAGCCCGGCTTGACCAGCACGAAGTCGCACTCGAGGCCCTCGACGAGGACCGAGGTCAGTGTTCCCACGAGGCTCACCGCGCTCGGGCGATGAGTCAGCGCGCCGAGGACCATGACGTCATAGTTGCGCGCCGCCGCGAAGCCCGACAGCTCCCGTTCGGGATGTCCCGCGAGGATGTGCACGTGACCGGGCTCGATGCCTGCCTCGCGGGTAAGCCCGTGCAGCTTTTCCGCCCGGGCCCGGCTGACAGGCTCATCCGGCGCCGTGCGCTCCGCGTAGGCAACGTCCAGATCGGCATCGGTCGCCCGCGCCAGGTCTTTCGCAACCTGGAGGATGGTATCGGCCAGACCCTTGGTCTCCTCTTCCTCCGATACGTCGATCGCGGTGGCGATCCGCATCTTCTTGCTCCAGTGCCTGGCCCGGACCAGCACGAGCGTCGCCGGACAGGTACGCATGAGCTGCCAGTCGTTGGCGTCGAATGCGCTGTGACTCGGCCGGCCGCCGCCGGCGGCCTTGATGACCAGCGCCGGGTCGCTCCTTTGCACCTTGCGCAGGATGCCCTCGTACAGCGGGCTCTCGCAGCTTGCGTCGACCGAAAAGGGTATCTCCCCGAGGCCGATCAGATCTTTGTGCCGCAACTGGTGTTCCCGTGCCCGCTTGATGCAGTCCTGCAGCACCTTCTCCTCGAAGCCGCGCGAATCGTACGCGTGCTTCAGCTCGTAGGCCTGCTCGGCATCGCATACGAACAACTCGAGCCCCGTGCCAAGCGCGCGCGCCAGCCGCACGGCCTTCACCATCAGCACCGGATCGGCCTCGCAACGGCCGGTGACGACCAGAATCGACCTTAATTTTCCCATCGCCCGCGCACCATCGGCAGCCCTACCGGCCTCAGCCGGACACACCCGTCAGGATCACGCTCTCACAAATGCCCGCGCGGCTCCATCCGCACTCTCAACGACCGCGATAGCCGCTTTCACGCATTTCGCCCCACGCCTTTCGCACGCACCCCAACACTATGAGACCGCCGTGAATCCATCGGGCGCCATAGGTACTTTCGCGTATATCTGACGCCGCTTCGGCACAGTCAAGCTAGATCATGCCCTTACGAGATCTCCTGCCACCACAGGTGCTGCCGCGGGTGCTCGAGTGCGCGCCGGATGCGATGCTCGTCGCCGATGCGGCGGGCACGATCCTGTTCGCCAGCCGCCAGGCCTGCGCGCTGCTCGGCTACGAGGCAGGCGAGATCTGCGGCTGCAGCATCGAGCAGCTCATGCCTGAGCGATTCCGCGCGCAGCACGCCGGCTACCGCGACCACTTCTCCACGCAGCAGCGAACGCGCCCCATGGGAACGGGCCTCATTCTGCTCGCCTGCCGCCGGGACGGGGCCGAGATCCCCGTCGAGATCAGCTTGAGCCCCATCCGTTACGGCGAGCAGGTGCTGACGGTGGCCGCGATGCGCAACGTGACGGATCGCCAGCGCGAGCAGGCCGAGCTCATCGCCGCGCGCGAGGCCGCCGAGGCCGCACGCCGCAGCGCCAACGAGGCGCGTGAGGCGGCCAACCGCGCCAATCAGGCCAAGAGCCGTTTTCTCACGACCGCAAGTCACGATCTACGCCAGCCGCTTCAATCGCTTGCGCTGCTCAATGGCACGCTGCGCCAGCTGGTGAGGGAGGGCGATGCGCTCAACGCCGTGTCGCGCCAGGACGAGGCGATTGACGCGATGTCGCGGCTGCTGAGCGCCCTGCTCGACATCAGCCGGCTCGAGTCCGGTGCGATCAAGCCGAGCCCCAAGGACTTCCCCGTCGCGGAGCTGTTTCTTGCCGTGCACAGCGAGTTCTCCGGCCTCACCGCCGCCCAGGGCCTCACGCTCGAGATCACGCCCTCGGCGCACATCGTACACAGCGACCCGGTGCTGGTCGCTCAGATCCTGAACCACCTGGTCACGAACGCGGTGCAGTACACGCCGCACGGCCACGTGCGCTTGAGCGCCGAAACCCTCTCCGGGCAGGTCCGCATCCAGATCGAGGACAGCGGCATTGGGATTGCGTCCGAGGAGTTGCCGCGCATCTATGACGAGTTCTACCAGATCGAGACCGGCTACCGCATCGCCCGCCGCGGCAGCGGGCTGGGCCTTAGCATCGTGCGCCGGCTCGTGAGGCTTCTCGATCTGGAGCTCGAGGCGAGCTCGACAGTCGGACGCGGCTCGGTGTTTTCACTGACGCTGCCCGGCCGGGAGAGCCGTCCGACGCCGGACCGGACGCCGGCTCCGTCCGCTCCCATCGAGGCACCCCGGGTGATGGTTCTCGAGGATGACCCTGCAGTGCGCAGCGCAACCCGGCTGCTGCTGAAAGTGCACGGCTACGATGTGCGCACCGCCGCCACGATCGGGGAGGCCCTCGAGGCGGCCCGCGAGCAGGCCATCGAGCTGCTCATCACCGACTATCACCTGTGCGGCGGCGAGACGGGCATCCAGGCCATCACCGCCCTGCGCGAGCTGCTCGGCCCGCAGCTGAAGGCCATCCTGGTGACAGGAGACCTCGCCGCGGCAAGCGGGCTCGAGCGCGACTCGCGCCTTCGCCTCCTTGCCAAACCCATCCACGCCGAGCAGCTGATCGGCACCGTGCAGGCGCTGTGCGGCGCCTGAAGGGCATCGGACAGCCCTCTGGCCCGGACCCCGGCGCCGCTCAGCGCAGATACGCCTCGGTGGCGTACCTGCGCATCATCCGATGGCTGTTGAAATACGCCGCGTTGGTGCCGATGGTCGCCTTCATCAATCTCACCCAGCCGCGCGGATCGCCGCTGTAGCCGTAGTAAAGCGGCAGCACGGTGTGCGCGAGCTTCTCGTAGAGCGAGCCGGCATCCTCGATCGCCCAGCCGGTGACCCCCTCGATGCAGCCCTCGACCCACCAGCCATCCAGCTGCGAGAGGCTCGGCACGCCGTTCATCGCGGCCTTCATGCCGCTCGTGCCGGAGGCCTCGAGGGGGGGGAGCGGCGTGTTGAGCCAGATGTCGGCGCCGGAGACCAGAAGCAGCGCCAGGTCGAGGTCGTAGTCCGGCAGGTACACCACCGGGACCGCACCCGCAAGCTCGCGGGCGCGCTCATGCAGCAGCGCAATCAGGCGCTTGCCCTCCTCGTCGCGCGGATGCGCCTTGCCGGCGAGCACGATCTGTACGGGGTGCTCGTGCGCGACCGAGCGCAGCCGGGTGAGGTCCGAGAACAGCAGGTCCGGACGCTTGTAGGCGGTCATGCGACGCGCGAATCCCAGCGTCGCCACGTTGGCCTGCAGCGTCACGCCGGTCAGCTCATGCACCCTATCGATGAGCGCCCGCTTCGCCTTGGCATGGGCCTCGAGCAGCGAGGCGTCGGGAATGCCGTGTACCCTGCCGAGCAGCTCCGGCTCGTGGCACCAGCCGGGCACGAAGCGGTCGTACAGCTCACGAAAGCTCGCCGCGCTCCAGCTGTAGGGATGCACGCCGTTGGTGATGGCCCGCACCTGGTAGCCGGGATACATCTTGGAGGACACCTCGGCATGGCGCTTGGCGACACCGTTGACGAAATCGCTGATGCTGAGGGCGAGCTGCGTCATGTTGAGCTCGTTCGCCCCGCCGAGCGAGGTCAGGACGGAGAAATCGATCGGCCCGTGCTCCGCGCCCGGCTGCCCGGGCATCGGCGCCCCGTGATTGTTGTGCACGTACGCGCTGCTCGCGAACAGACGCTTCACCAGATCGTAGGAGAATCGGTCGTGTCCGGCCTCGACCGGAGTATGGGTCGTGAAGCGGCACAGATCCCGCGCTCTCGGCAGATCGTAAGGCGCCTCGCCCGGGCGCACGTCATCGGCGGGATAGGCGAAGTGGCGCAGCAGCTCCACGCCGAGAAGCGCGGAGTGGCCCTCGTTCATGTGATAGGCGCTGATCTCGAAGCCGAGCGCCCGCAGGATGCGTACGCCGCCGAAGCCGAGCACCATCTCCTGCTCGAGCCGGTAGACCTCATCGCCCCCGTAGAGGTAGTGGGTGATCTGCCGGTCATCGTCGCGGTTTTCCGGCAGGTCGGTGTCGAGCAGCAGGACCGGGGCGCGCCCGCCCATGCGGGTCTCGATGACATACAGCCACACGCTCACCCACACCGGCCGGTCCTCGATGCGCACGGCCACTTTGGCATCGAGCCGCTGCGCCCAGCGGGCCGGATCCCAGGTCGCCGGTCGCTCGATCTGATGGCCGCCGGAGTCGATCTCCTGGCGGAAGTATCCGGCGCGGCTCACCAGGGTCACGCCGACGAGCGGCAGGCTCAGGTCGGCAGCCGAGCGCAGCGTGTCCCCGGCGAGCACTCCGAGCCCTCCCGCGTAAGTCGGGATCTCGTTGCGCAGGGCGATCTCCATGGAGAAATACGCCACCCGGGGCAGGCTCAGAAACTCATCGAGCACAATGTCACCTCCACTCCGGCACGCTCCCTTCGGTGGCACCGGACGGTGGATCGTTGCGGCTGCGCCGCGGGAAACCCTCGGCCCCTATCTCAGCGCCAGCGGCGGCAGATGCGCCCGTACCACGTCCTCGGCCTGATGCACCAGGTCCTTCGGAACCTCCGCTGCGACGCTCGCCTCGAGCTCGGGCGACAGCGCCTTGCGGATCATGCCGAGAAACTTAGGCTCCGCCATGAGCACGATTCGATCGATGCTGCCCTCACGCTGCGCGAGCGCCAGCTCCTGAGCGATGCGGCGCGCAAAGAGCGTCGCCACGTGCCGATGCGGCCGGCGCTCCCCCTCTCCGCCCGTCCCATGATGCGCGACCGCGCCGCGACGGCCGCTCGCCGCGGGCGCATGGTCGAACACCCGGCCCGGCCGGTCGGAGACCAGGTCCCGGTCGTGCAGGCGGGCACGGGCCTCAGACAACCGGCCGGCCGGATGCAGAGCCGGATCGGGCGGCTCGGTGTCATAAAAACGCGCCTCGGCCTGATCCGCCACCACGATTCGTACGCGCATCGAACTGCCTCCCGTCATCACAGCCCCCAGGGCGATCACTGTACGCGACCGCGGCGGCGCGCCAATACGTAGTTGTAGAGATGCGCGCGAGCTGTAGCGCGGCGTGTCCGTCGCCTGCCTGCGGAGGCAAGTACGTATTGAATCCAACGCGGTCCGGCGGCGATTCTCGCGGCGGGAATCCAGCGATGCGTATCCGCAGATTCACGTGATTTCGGCAACCGAAGGCACTCGCATGTACAAGAAGATCCTAGTTCCCGTCGACGGCAGTCCCGCCTCCACCCGCGGACTCGACGAAGCGATCAAACTCGCCAAGGACCAGGACGCCGAGCTTCGACTCCTGCACGTGGTCAACGAATGGCTCGTCGTCTCGCCGGACGCCACGGGCGCCGATGTGGGCGGAATCGCCGAAGGGCTGCGGGAGAGCGCCAACGTCGTGCTCGATGAGGCGGAGGTCCGGGCCCGGGCCGCAGGCATCATCCCCAACACCGTGCTGCTCGAGCAGATCGGCACGCCGGTCGGCGCCGTCATCGTGAAACACGCCTCGGAGTGGCCGGCAGACCTGATCGTGTGCGGCACCCACGGACGGCGCGGCGTGCGGCGCCTGGTCATGGGCAGCGATGCGGAGTACATCCTGCGCCACACCCGGGTGCCGGTGCTGTTGCTGCGTCAGCCGGATGAGGAAGAAGGCAAGCAGTGCTGAACCTGCCCCGGGGGGCGACATGGAGCTCGAGCAAGCCATCTACTCCCGGCGCGCCGTGCGCCAGTACGCCGAGGAGGCCCCCGGTGAGGGGACGCTTCGCAAGCTGATCGACGCGGCGATCCAGGCGCCGAGCGCCCTCAACGAGCAACCCTGGTCATTCACCGTGGTGACCGACCGGGATCTGCTCGGGCGGATCTCAGCCAAGACCAAGGCCCACCTGCGCCGCAGCGCCCCCGGGCGCATCATTCCGGAATCGCTTCATGCGCGGCTCGAGGATCCCCAGTTCGACATCCTCCACCGTGCGCCGGCGCTCATCGTGATCTCGAGCGTGACGCGCGACCGCTGGGCCGCGGAGAACTGTGCGCTCGCCGCCGAGAATCTCATGCTGGCCGCCTGCGCCGAGGGCCTGGGAAGCTGCTGGATCGGCCTTGCCCAGACCTGGCTCGCCACCGCCGCAGGCAGGAAGGCGCTCGGCCTGCCCGCAGACCACCTGCCGGTGGCGCCGATCATCGTGGGAAGGCCGGCGGCATCGCCCGCCTCGGTACCCAGGAAGGAGCCGCGGATCCACTGGATCGGTCCCTGATCCGCCCAGGGCCGCTCACCTCCGCAATGCCGGGAGCCACCGCTCATGCCGCACAACACACCCCCCTCGCCCGTGTGGCTGATCACGGGCTGCTCGAGCGGATTCGGCCGGGAATTCGCCCGCGCGGCGCTCGCCCACGGGTTTCGTGTCGCGGCGAGCGCGCGCGATCCAACCACTCTCGGCTGGTTGGCACAGTACCCGGACCGGGCGCTGATGCTGACGCTCGACGTGACGGATGCCGGGCAGATCCACAACGCTGTGTCCGAGACCGAGCGGGAATTCGGCCGCATCGATGTTCTGGTGAACAACGCCGGCTACGGCTACCTGGCGGCGGTGGAAGAAGGCGACGAGGAGGACATCCGGGCGTTGTTCGAGACGAACTTCTTCGGTCTGGTGGCGATGACCCGGGCCGTGCTGCCGGCCATGCGCTCGCGCCGCGCCGGGACCATCGTCAACATCGCTTCGGTGGCCGGCCTCGCGGGCTTCCCGGGCGGCGGCTATTACACGGCGAGCAAGTTCGCGGTGGTCGGACTCTCGGAGTCCCTGGCGCGGGAGCTCGAGCCGCTCGGCATCCGCGTGCTCATCGTCGAGCCCGGAGCGCTTCGCACCGATTGGGCCGGTCGATCGCTCAAGCAGTCGCCGAATTTCATCTTCGACTACGAGCCGACCGCCGGTCATCACCGGCGCGAGACCGCCGCGCACAGCGGCCACCAGAGCGGTGATCCGGCCCGGGCGGCCGAGGCCGTGATCCAGGCCGTGCTCTCACAGCATCCGCCCGAGCACCTGGTGCTCGGGCGCCACGGCTACTGGATCGCCGAGCACCAGCTGCGCGGCCAGCTTCGCGATCTGCACGCCTGGCGCGCGCTCTCGGTGAGCACGGACTTTCCCGAGCTGCCGGCACCGCACCGCGACGCACCGGACGTCTACATTCCTCCCCGCACCGGGGCTTGAGCCCCAAGCTCCCCCAAGCCCGCCTCTTCTCAGAACCCGGCGCCGCCGTCGACGTTGTATTCCACCCCGAACCACGCGCCGATCGGCACCCCCACGGTCCGGAACTGCTCGTTGCGCCAGCTCGTCCCGGTGGTATCGAAGGTATGGCCCGGGCCGGTCAATTCGTTCAGCCCGAGGATGCCATAGGTGTAGTAGCGCTTGTCGAGCACGTTGTCGATGCTGGCGAACACACGCCAGCGGGAAGAGAGCGAGTAGCCCGCGTTGAGATTGACCAGGAAGAAGCCCGGGATCGGGCCGTTCACATCCCGGTTGTTCTCATCGCCCTGGGCGTAGATGTCCGACTGGCCGATGACATTGACACCGAGCGTGAGCGGACCACTGGCGTACTGCGCGTTGAGCTTCAGGATGTTCTCCGGTATTCCCGGGATCCGGTCTCCCGGGACCACGCGGATATCGGTGCAGGTCGCGCAGTCGATGGGCGCCGCCGTCGAATTGTTCGGGCTGTTGAGGGTGAGCGGGGATTGGAAGGTGGCCTGGACGAACGAATAGTGGACACCGAGCTCGAACGGCCCCTTTCTGCCATGCAGGCCGAGCGAGAACCCCTGCCGGCGGGTCTGGCCGACGTTGACGAAGTATCCGGAGCTGACGATCCCGTTGCCGGCCGCGACGAACTGGATGTCGTTCTCGAGGTTCGTGCGGAAGACCGACGCGGTGAAGGAGAGCAGGCGCCCGAGCCTGCCGCGGGCGCCGATCTCCATGTTCTTTGCCGTCACCGCCTTCAGCGGCGGATCGGACGTGAAGGCGTCCGGCAGAGTGCAGGGCGCGGTCGGATTGGCGCAGGTGAGCTCCATCGGCGTCGGCACACGCGTACCCTGATCGTAGTTCGCGTACAGCGTCAGCGTGCGGGTCGGATTGAACGTGAGTCCCACGGACGGATCGAAGTGGTTGTAGACATCGTGCCCGTTGAGCGCGGTGCCGAGGCGATCCTGCAGCGTCACGCTCGCGTGGTTGTAGCGCCCGGCCACGTTGAGAAAGAGCTTGCGGGTGAGCCCCAGGGTGTCGGAGAAATACACCCCCGAGTAATTATTGACCGCGTGCAGCAGCGTGCCGAGCACCGCAGGGGAGCCCGACAGCGTATCGCGCGAGGTGCCCGCCTGCTGGTTGAACTGACGGTAGTTCGTCCAGGCCGGATCGTAGCTCGCGCCGACGATGAGGGTGTTGCGGTGGCCTGCGAGCAGGCTATGGCCGGCGATCTGCAGCGCCGCGCCGGGCCGGTACTGGTCGATGCCCTCGATGGCGTTGCCCATCGGCTCGTTGCCGGGCCCGACGGGCTGAGTCGGATCGAAGTTCCCGTTGACGTTGCTGTTGAAGATGTCGGTGCTCACCCTGCGGAAGTAGCCCTTCGCCGTCAAAGTCCATCCGGCGCTCAGCCGGTGCAGCTCGTCGAAGTTCAAGAAGACCATCTGGTTGGTCTGGACGTCCGGCCAGGTGTAGCTCTGGTACGGATCGGACAGGAGCGACAGCGGCAGCGTCTGGTTGCCATACAGCGTGTTGTCGGCGTAGGTCAGATTGAGGGAGGCGTTGTTCAGGCTGTCGCGATAGCCCACCTCGCCGTAGACCTGGCGCACCCGGCTCGGGTTCTCATCACCCCAGCCATGATCGTCGAAGACCGTTCCGCCGAGGTAGTAGTCGAAGTGCCGGTCGTGCCCGCCGGTGTCCACCTGCTCGACGTGCCGGCCGAAGGACCCCCCGTAGATCTCCAAGTGCGTCCCGGGGTCATCGAATCCCCGCTTGGTCGTGATGCTGACGGCCCCACCGAGGGTATTGAAGCCGAACACGGGATTCGCGCCCGGAATCACCTCCAGGCTGGAGATCGCCCCCTGCGGAATGAGATCCCAGTTGACCACATCGCCGAACGCCTCGTTCACCCGTACGCCGTCAACGTACACCGAGACGCCCTCGGGCGTACCGAGCACCGGCGAGGCGGTGAAGCCGCGAAAGTTCAGGTTCTCCTGAAACGGGGTGCCCTCGGTGTCGTTGAGATTGACGCTCCCGGCCAGCTGGTTGAGCGAGCCCGATAGGGTGGCCGAAGCGAGACGGTTGATCGCGCTCACCGAGATCTGCTGGATATTGGCCGGCACCTCGTTGAGCGGAACCTGGCTGCCGCCGAGCGGAGCGGTGATCACCACCTGCCGCAGCGTCGTGGCGAGGGACGGGACTGCGAGTGCTGCCGGGGCGGGGGATGCGGCGTGAGCGCTCGCCAGGAGCGCCTGCACGAGCCCCGCAATGCTCAGGGCGGACAGCGCGCGGACGGTGCGGCGGGTCCCTGTACGGATCGACATGCTTGACCGGGCTCCGGGTGATCGGGGAACCATTACCCCCAACCGACACTCTTCCATGACGGCCTCCGAGTGCGCAAGGGAGATTCTCCCGATTTGCCCCTGCTCGGCCAATCCCCGCCGTTGTGCCAGAATGGAACGTCCCGCCGCTTGTGTGCGCAGGCGTCAGACTCCAGGATAGACTGATCGGCGCCTGATCCGGCGGACAGTCAGCGGCAGTTCGAAGGCAGCTGGAGCATTGCGCAATGTGGGCTCGACTCCACCCTGAATCCGGCTCGAGCACCGCCTCACTCGCGGATGCCGAGGCCGGCTCCTCTCCTCTCCGTGGCGATTCGCCCCCGAGAGACCCGCTGCGCAGGGTGCGCCGGCGCGATGCCTTCATCGTCGCCGGGCTGACCTTTGCCACGTGGGTGGTGTGCGCAATCTTCAATGTCACGGAGAAGCTGCGCCGCCTCACCGCCCCCTATGAGCGCTACCAGCTCGATGAGGTGCCCACCGCGCTGCTCGTGATGGGCCTCGCCCTGACTTGGTTTGCGACTCGCCGCTACAACGAAGCCCGGCAGGAGATCGCGCGCAGAAAATCCGCCGAGGCGCAACTCGCGGTGGCGCTCGCCGACAACCGCCGACTCGCCCAACAATACGTCGAGCACCAGGAGGCCGAGCGCAAGGTGCTCGCGCGCGAGCTGCACGATGAGCTCGGGCAGTACCTGAACGTCATCAAGGCCGATGCCGTGGGGATCCGCGACGATCTTCGGGGGGACCGGGATGCGACGCACGGGCGGGCAAGCGCCATCGTGGACAACTGCGATCACGTCCACGGCGCACTGACGTCCCTGATGCGCGAGCTGCGGCCTGCGGGCCTCGACGAGCTCGGCTTGGAGGCCGCATTGGAGCACTGCGTACAGGTATGGCGAGCCCGCCTGCCCGAGGTGGCGCTGCGGCTGAACATCACGGGGGATCTCACGGCGCTACCGGAGGGCCTTGCTCTCACCGCATACCGGCTCGTTCAGGAGGCGCTCACCAATGTGGCGAAGCACTCGGGCGCTCATCGCGTGACCATCCATCTCGATCGCACGGCCTTGCGCGGACGGCCCGATGACACGGTGACTGTGGCGGTGGAGGACGATGGGATCGGCACCGAGCCCGGCCGGGCGAGCCGGGGACTCGGCCTGATCGGCATGCGTGAGCGGGTCATTGCGCTGCGCGGCGAACTGGCCATCCGGACCGACCCCGGACAGGGATTCAAGCTGACGGCGCGCATTCCGGTGCAGACCGCCTCGCGGAGCCTCTCATGAACCCTGCGATCAAGGTTCTGCTGGTCGATGATCACGCCATCGTTCGTGAGGGCTATCGCCGGCTCCTGGAGGGCGAGTCCGGCATCCAAGTCGTCGGGGACGCCGGTGATGCGGCGCAGGCCTGCGAGCGCGCGCTGGCACTTGCGCCGGACGTGGTGGTCATGGACATCGCCCTTCCGGGAACGAGCGGCATAGAGGCAACGCGCCGCATACTGAAGGATCAGCCGCACCTGCGCATCGTGATGTTCAGCATGTATGACGATGCAATCTATGCAACCCGCGCTCTGGAGGCCGGCGCCCTGGGCTACCTCAGCAAGGCGAGCGCCCCGGAGGTCCTGGTGCAGGCGATCTATGCGGTCTCCAGGGGCGAGAGCTACATGAGCGCCGACGTGGCGGCGAACCTGGACCGGGCGTCACAGCCCGGAACCTGCGAGATCGAAGCGCTGACGCCGCGCGAGTTCGAGGTGCTGCGCCTGCTGGTGCAAGGCGAGACGGTCAGGCGCATCAGCGAGAAGCTCGCGCTCTCGGAGAAGACCATCGCCAATCATCAATCGGCCATCCGCGAGAAGCTCGGCGCAAGGAACAGCGCGCAGCTTGCGAGACTCGCCGCTCAGATGGGACTGTTCCGGTAAGGCGCGCCCCGGCAGGGCGGCAGTCACCGCCGGCCTGCGAAGATCGTCCCCGGGTTGTGACTGCGGCGCCTGAGAGGACCGGCTGTCCGCCGCAGACTGCCCTCGCACAGCCGCGCGCCGCAGGCGCCCTTTCCAGGCCGGCCGGTTGCGTGCAATCCCTGATTTCCCTTATAAGGGAGGACTTGCATGCACCCTGTACCGCAATCCGCCGAGCCTGGATTCAACGGCACGGGTCCCGCCGGGACCGGTAGGAATGCCGGCGATCCCGCCGCTGCCGCTCCTCGGCCGCTGCTCAGCTTTCTTCGCCGCCCGGTATTTGCCGCCTCGCCCCCCGGCCGGCTCACCGTGTGGCGCTGGCTCGGGTGGATGTGTCTGCTGATACTGCTCGCGTACCTGAGCGGCTCGCTCAATCAAATCCTGGTGCATGCCTTCCACTGGCCGGTACCGGCCCGCACCGCGAGCGCACGATTCCTCACTCAACCCTCCTGGGCGGCGGTCGCGATCATGCTGGTCGCGCCGGCGCTCGAGGAGCTGGGGTTCCGGGCGTTCCTCTCGACCGCCCCGGCGTTCATCTTCACCGGCCTTACGTTCTTTCTCGGCTACGGCTACCTGCTGATTCAGGCCGAGATCACCCCGATGTCGGCCGCGATGGCCCCGGCTGCGGTGTTCACGCACTACTTCCAGTCGTTCTGGGTGTTCCTGCCGGCCGGCGCCATCAGCCTGCTGCTCTATCGGTTTCGGCGCGATGCGGTCCTCGGGTTCTTCCGGCGCCGGGCCGGCTGGGTGTTCTGGGCTTCGTGCATCCTGTTCGGCGCCGCGCACACCTCGCTCTACGTCAATCACCTGGTCTGGTGGGGATTCGTGCTGGTGCTGCCGCAGTTCGTGCTCGGCCTCGGACTCGCCTACCTGCGGGCGAGCTTCGGCCTGCGTTGGAGCATCGCTGCGCATTATGCGATCGACATTCCAAGCGTGCTCGGCACCTGGCTGTACCTGTCAGCCTCGCCATCCGGGCTGTTGCACAGAGGCATGCTCCTGACATTGTCCGCGGCCGGCTTGCTGGTGGTCGCATACGGACTGGTGGCTCTCTCGCGGGTGGCCCGGCGAACCTGGTGAGGCATCGACCGGGGCTGCCGATTCCCTCTGAGCCGGGCCCGATGAGCGAAGCTCCCGAAACCAGGCGGGTCGATCCTGCGGGCCGACCGGATGACGATGCCGCGAGGACTTGCGCGAGAACTGCCCGATGCCGGCTCGGCGGACCTGCCTTGCCCCCTACCCGTTCGTCTTCGCCGAGGGATCCAGGAGCGCGCCGAGGCCTGCGATGCGCTCGCGGATCCGGTCCCGCGCGATGCGGAACCGGCGGCGCATCTCCTCGGCTGAAATGGAGGAATCGGCCGAGGCCGGATCCGGTGTCGGCCAGTGAACCCTGCGAACCGGTCCCGGCAGGACCGGGCAGACCTCCTCCGCGCACAGGGTGATCACCGCGTCCAATCCCTCCCGATCGATCTCATCCACCGACTTGGATCGATGGGCCGAGATGTCGATGCCGAGCTCGGCCATCACCTCGATCGCGTACGGATTGACCCGCGAGGGCCGCGAGCCGGCGCTGAGCGCCTCGACGTCATCGCCTAACAGAGCGCGCGCCAGTCCCTCGGCCATCTGGCTGCGCGCGGAGTTCGCCACACAGAGGAAGAGAACTCGCCGTTTCACGCGCGCTCCTTGGATCCGCCAGGCCCCGCCGGTGAAGCCGGATGGGCGCCGCAGGGCAGCGAGCCGCCGCCCTCGTACCAGCCCCGGGACCGGTTGACGATCCACACGACCGAGAGCATCACCGGCACCTCGACGAGCACGCCGACGACGGTCGCCAGGGCGGCACCCGAGGCGATCCCGAACAGACTGATCGCGGTCGCCACGGCGAGCTCGAAGAAGTTGCTGGCGCCGATGAGCGCCGAGGGCGCCGCGACGCAATGCGCCTCCCCTAGGGCGCGATTGAGCAGGTAGCCGAGACCGGCATTGAAGTAGACCTGGATGAGAATGGGCACGGCAAGCAGCACGATCACGAGCGGCTGGGCGAGGATCTGCTCGCCCTGGAAGGCGAAGAGCACGACGAGCGTCGCCAGCAGCGCCGCCAGGGTGAGCGGCTGCAGGATGGCCAGCAACCGGCGCAGGCCCGGCTCACCGCCGCGGCCGAGCACGCCCCGGCGCACGATCTGGGCGATCAGCACCGGGATCACGATGTACAGCACGACTGACAGGAGCAGCGTCTGCCACGGCACGCTGATCGCCGCGAGCCCGAGCAGCACACCGACGATGGGCGCGAACGTGAAGATCATCAGCACGTCGTTCAGCGCAACCTGCGAGAGCGTAAAGTGAGGCTCGCCGCCGGTGAGCTGGCTCCAGACGAACACCATCGCCGTGCAGGGCGCCGCCGCGAGAATCACGAGCCCGGCGATGTAGGAGTCGATCTGCCCGGCCGGCAGGACCGCGCGAAACAGATGCGCGATGAAGATCCAGCCGAGAAGCGCCATCGAGAAAGGCTTCACGGCCCAGTTGACGAACAACGTGACGCCGATCCCGCGCCAGTGCTCCTTGACCCGATGCAGCTGTGCGAAGTCGATCTTCACCAGCATCGGCACGATCATCAGCCAGATGAGCACCGCCACCGGCAGGTTGACCTGGGCGAGCTGCGCCGAGGCAATCGCTTGAAACAGGCCCGGCATCAGTTTGCCGAGGAGAATGCCGGCGGCGATGCACAGCACCACCCACAGCGTCAGATAGCGCTCGAAGAAAGACATGGGCTTCTTGCCCGGGGCCGTCACGGCGCGCTCTCTCATGACCCTTCCGACCCCCGGCGGGCCGGCACGCAGCACGCGGACTTCACCGCCCGCTTCTGCCCGATTGGCGCCGCCTCCTGTCCATAGACCGTGCTCTCTCCGGTCGTGAGAAAGGTCTCCCAGAGGACTCGCTGCGGGTCCTCGATCCAGCTCTTCTCGCTCTTCGCGTAGCAGCAGGTCGTGCTGCCCTCCTCGAGCACGGGCCCCTCGGCGCGCTTCAGCCGCGCATAGACCTCCTCGAGCTCCGGGCGGTCCTCGACCTGAATGCCCAAGTGCTCGACGCCGGGCGTCGCGCCCCGCTGGCTGATCGCGAAATTCACCCGCGGATCCTCCAGCATCCACTTCGCGTAATCGGATTTGAGCACGGAGGGCTCGGCCGCGAAGAGCGCCGTGTAGAACCGGACGGAGGCCGCGAGGCTCTCGACGGCGAGGTGGACATGGAGGCGCTTCATGGGTATCTCCGCATTCAATTTTCTATGATTCCAATTATATCGAAGTATCACGCCGGCGCAAGCCGGTGCGGATCGCTCGATGCTTGCGCGCCATGAACATCTCGATATGATGGCAGTCATGAAATCAGGGGACGCGATCGCCGCCCTCAGCGCCCTCGCCTCAGAGGCCCGGCTTGCCGTCTTTCGCCTGCTCGTGAAGCGCGGGCCCGACGGCTACACCCCGACCGAGCTCGCCCGGCGGCTCGGGGTACCCTCCCCGACGCTGTCCTTTCATCTGCGCGAGCTCGTCAATGCCCGCCTCGTCACCAGCCGGCGCGAGGGCCGCAACCTCTTCTACCGCCCCGATCTCGAGCGCATGCAGGCGTTGGTCGGCTTTCTGACCGAGAACTGCTGCACGCTCGCCGATGAGACCTGCGGACCGGATTGCCGGCCCCTTGCGGACTCGGCCGAAGCGGCTCCTCCGGCGCCGAAGCAGAGGAAGCGCGCCTAGCGCGGTGCGCTGCGATCATCCCCGCTGCGCAGTCACCCGTCCGTTCGGGAAACGGCGTCCCGGTCGGTCACGGCCGCACCGAAGCACGGCAGTGCCTCGTGGCGCCGAAAGCGCAGTGACGCTCACCCGGACACTCTTTCCGCGAGCAGCTCGATCCAGTGCCGCACGGGCCGAGCGGTGCCGGACGCGAGATGCATGAGGCAGCCGATGTTCGCAGTGGCAATCGCATCGGGAGCGCCCGCCTCGAGCGCTGCGAGCTTATCGAGCTTCAGCCGACCGGAGAGGGCCGGCTGCAGCAGCGAGTAGCTGCCCGCCGAGCCACAGCAGATATGGCTGTCCGCGACGGGGGTCAGGGTGAATCCCGCCTGTGCCAGCAGCGGCTCCACGACCCCTCGGATCCTCAGGCCATGCTGCAGCGTGCAGGGAGAGTGAAAGGCGATTCGTTGCGCTTTGCCTCCCGGCGCCGCCCACTCGAGCTTCACATCGGGCTTCGCGAGCTCCTGCGCGACGACCTCACTGACATCGCGGAAGAGTTCCGTCACTCTCGCCGCCTTGCGTGCGTATGCCGGATCATCCTGCAACAGCAGGCCGTAATCGTGAACCATCGCTCCGCAGCCGCTGGCGGTGACCACGAGAGCTTCCGCTCCGCGCTCGATCTCGGGCCACCACGCATCGACGCTCCGACGCATGTGCGCACGCGCCTTGTCTCCATCGGCAAGATGATGCGCGAGGGCGCCACAGCAACCCTCCTCGACGCGGATCAGTGAGATGCCGAGACGGTCCAGAAGCTGCGCCGCGGCCAGGTTGATGCTCGGGGCGACCGCGGGCTGCACGCACCCTTCGAGGACCAGCATGCGTCGCGCATGCCGCGGGGCGGGCCACGCGGATGAGATGCCTCCCGCGGCCTTCGGCACCTTGCGCCTGATGGCCTCGGGCATCAGGGGCCGCGCCAGCCGGCCCATTGCGAGCAGGGCCTTGAATCGCTTCCGATGGGGCACGATACCCAGCAGAGCCCATCTCGCCAGCCGTTCACGCAACGGCCGGGACACCACGCTCTCTACGCGCTGCCGGCCAATCTCTAGCAACCGTCCGTAGCGCACGCCGGACGGACAGGTGGTCTCGCACGCTCGGCAGGTCAGACAGGAGGCAAGAT
>JAJZLX010000421.1 GCA_021850555.1 Pseudomonadota bacterium
TCACGATGATGATAATGACCGCGACGATGCGCGCGACCGGCCCCTGGATGGAGTCGAGGATCGCCTGCAGCGGCGCCTCCCAGGGCATATTGGATCCGGCCGCGAATGCCGGCGCGCCGTAGAGCATCGAGCCGAGCAGCGCAATCACGTAGGCGAGCGCGCGATGGAGGCGAGGCGAGCGATGGGTGTTCATGATCGGTTCCCCTGGCGGTGAGCGGTGAAGTGAGAGCAGGCGGGCTCGAGGTGATAGCCCTGCGCATCGAATCCCGTGACCCGCACGAGTTCCTCGACGCGCCGGGAACGCCCGCGCCCGGCGAGAAAGACGATGAGATCGACGGACTCGGCGATGAGCGCCTGGGGCACGGTGAGGACGACTTCCTGGATGAGTTGCTCGAGGCGAGTGAGCGCGCCCCGCGCCGACCCGGCGTGAAGGGTCGCGATTCCCCCCGGATGCCCGGTCCCCCAGGCCTTCAGCAAATCGAGCGCCTCACCGCCACGGACCTCGCCCACCACGATCCGATCGGGCCGCAGGCGCAGCGCCGATCGCACCAGGTCCGCCATGGACGCCAATCCCCGCCGGGTCTGCAGCGGCACGTGATCGTCGGCCCGGCACTGCAGCTCCACGGTGTCCTCGAGCATGAGGACCCGATCTCCGGTCAGGGCGATCTCAAGCAGCAGTGCGTTGGCGAGTGTCGTCTTGCCCGTAGAAGTCCCGCCCGCAATCAGGATGTTCTTCCGCTCGCGGACCGCCTCCTGCAGGACGAGCGCCTGGGATTCGGTGAGAACCTCGTCGGCGACATACTTCGTGAGCGGGATTACGCCCGCCGTGCGCTTTCGGATCGAGAAGGTGGGACCGCGCACGATGGGCGGCAGCACGCCCTCGAAGCGCTCCCCGGTCTCGGGCAGCACGGCGGAGATGATTGGCGCGCCAGGATGCACCTCGAGACGCAGGTGCGCAGCGACGAGCCGGATGATGCGATCGCCGTCCTCGCGCGAGAGACAGATGCCGGAGCGACGCCGGCCGGTATCGAGCCGGTCGAACCAGAGCGTCCCGTCGGGGTTCAAGAGGATCTCGACGACTTCCGGGTCCTCGAGCGCCACGGCGATCGCCTCCCCCATCGCGGTACGCAGCATCCGGGTCTGCCGGCTCGTCATCACCGCGAGCGGCGAGCGGTGCTCGGCACGCTGGTGTCCCCCGTCGCTGATCTTGACGACTTCCGTCATTGCCCACCCTCCCCGATCGACTGCACGGCATCCTCGGCCGCCTTCGCGTACGCGCGCCCATCGGTGCCGAGCTCTTCCGTCAGCCGCCGAGCCAGACTGTGTCCGCGGTGCAGGTGGCGACCGAGCTGCTCGACGAATTGCTCGAAGCGCGCCCGCCCCTGCGCGCGCACGGCCTCCTGGTGCTCCGGCGGAACGGGCGTCGAGACCGTGAGGTAGTGCCGGATGAAGAGCGCGACCGCCTCGATGAGGATGGTCTGATCGCGCTCGAGGAGATCGAACTGATGCGTCAGCCGGTCGAGACGGCGCGCAATCACGGCTTCCCGCTGATCCGCGCCGTCCGGGGACAGGAACGAAGCGAGCGCTGCCGCCACGATGCTCGACTTCGACAGCCCTCGCATCATCCCGAGCTCCGCGAGCCGCTTCGCGTGCGCGGGCTGAAGGTACAGATTCAGGCGCGAGCGGCTCACAGCGGCAGCCCGTCATCGGGATCGAGCGGCGCAAGCCGCACGGCGCGCTCAAGGACGTGCTCCGGCTCGAAGAGATCGCCCGTCTCGAAGTCGGGGTCGAGACCGATGAGGCCGTCGAGCGCCTTCGGTCGCGACTCACCGAGTTCTCCGTCGAGGGTGCCATCCTCGCGAGAAAGGCCGCCGCCCTCGTCCTCGACGCCTGCGATCGCCGCCATTCCGGGCGCCTGGTGGCATGCGGGGGGTAGAGAGGCTGCCAGCCAGTCGTGGGGGTGGGGAGGCGGCGCATCGCAGGTGCCGGCAGCCGAGGGCAAAGGCGGCGGCAAAAGGCGACCGGTGAAGTTACGGTCCTCGAAGTAGCGCAGCTTCTTCGCCCGCACCGGTGGGTGTCCCGAGATCATCAGGATCTCCTCATCGGGCGGCAGCTGCATGACCTCGCCCGGCGTCAGGAGCGAACGGGCGGTCTCCTGACGCGACACCATCAGGTGCCCGAGCCAGGGCGAGAGCCGGTGACCGGCATAGTTGCGCTGGGCGCGAAGCTCCGTCGTGGTGCCGAGCGCATCCGAGATGCGCTTCGCGGTGCGCTCGTCGTTCGTCGCGAACGCCACCCGCACATGACAGTTGTCGAGGATCGAGTTGTTGGGGCCATAGGCCTTCTCGATCTGATTGAGCGACTGCGCGATGAGGAAAGCGCGCAACCCATAACCCGCCATGAAGGACAGCGCCGACTCGAAGAAGTCGAGCCGCCCGAGCGCCGGAAACTCATCGAGCATGAAAAGCACGCGGCGGCGCTTCGGCTGCCCGTGCTGCAGTTCGAGGGTCTCGGTGAGCCGCCGCCCGATCTGGTTGAGCAGCAGCCGGATGAGCGGCTTGGTCCGAACAATGTCCGCCGGCGGAACGACGAGGTAGAGCGAGACCGGATGCTCACCATCCACCAGGTCCGCGATCCGCCAATCATAGCGGCTTGTGACTTGAGCCACGGTCGGATCCCGATAGAGCCCCAGGAAACTCATCGCCGTCGACAGCACGCCCGAGCGCTCGTTGTCGGCCTTGTTGAGCACCTCCCGGGCGGCGCTGGCAACAACGGGATGCGGGCGGTCGCCGAGATGATGCGTGGTCATCATCGAGCGCAGCGTCCGCTCGATGGGCTGCGCGGGATCTGAGAGAAAGCTCGCAACGCCGCTCAGGGTCTTGTCCTCGCAGGCATAGAGGACGTGAAGAATCGTCCCCACCAGCAGCGAGTGACTCGTCTTCTCCCAGTGGTTCCGCCGCTCGAGCGCACCCTCCGGATCGACCAGGATGTCGGCGATGTTCTGCACATCCCGCACCTCCTGCGCTCCGCGACGCACCTCGAGAAGCGGGTTGTACGCCGCGGAGCGCGCATCGACGGGATTGAAGAGCAGACAGTGCGAGCACCGCGCCCGCCACCCGGCCGTGAGCTGCCAGTTCTCGCCCTTGATGTCGTGGATGACCGCGGAATCCGGCCAGGTGAGGAGCGTCGGAATCACCAGCCCCACGCCCTTTCCCGACCGGGTCGGCGCGAAGGCCATGACATGCTCGGGGCCATCGTGGCGCAGGTATCGGCGGCCGATCCGGCCGAGAAAGACTCCGGCGGACCGGGTGAGCTGGGCTCGGCGGAGATCCTGCTCCATCGCCCAGCGCGCCGACCCGTAGGTCGTCACCAGTTTTGACTGCCGCGCCCGCCAGACCGAACCCAGGAACGCAGCACCCGCGGCGAGCAGGCCGCTCCCGGCCGCAATGGCCCCGCCGAAGTCGAAGATGCCCGGCGCATAGGGCTCGTAGGCATACCACCACTCGAAGAGCCGCCAGGGGCGGTAGACGGGGACACCGCGGATCAGAAACCACGGCGCCCCAAGACGCATCTGGTACCCGAGGGCACCCGCGGTCCATTCCGTGGCGTACCACGTGCCCGCCAGTACAATCCCGAACACGATCAGGATCTGGCCGATGAGGACTTTGGTAGGGGTCACGCCGAACTCTCTCCGCTCCGGGTGCCAACACAGTGCGTGCTGGCGCGGGGGGAGAGGATTTCGGACCTATCAGGTCACGTCAAAGCCGATCTTCGCAACGAAGTTACTCTGCATGGAATCAATGGAAACTTGGTCTAGGGTGAGCGGGTGCCAACGCGCACCGGACGGCGGCGACTACGCATGGCTAATCGATCGAAATTAAGGCCCCAATCGGGGCCCGGAAGCCCTGATAACCCGCCGACGCGAACCGTGCCTCGAGCACATCTGGCTCAATAGGAAAGCCGCCGCACAGTTTGACGTTACATGCCACAGAGCCGAGCCGCAGGACTACCAGCGATATGCGTTTCTCCGTTCGGCGTGCTCAATAAGTTCCATGACTCCGAGCGGCCAATCGATACCCTCATTGGCAAGATGTCTGAACCGCTCTCCTAAGGCAAGGGGCGAATTGACGTTGCGCTGGAGCTCGTATGCGCTCATAACATCCTCGAGCACGGTTTCGCAGATTCTCGATTTCGCGTCCTGCTCCTTTAGCGCACTCACATGGAGACCCCACAAGGAAGAGCCTGTTGCCATACTCGTAAGCTCGTATACAAATAAGCCGGCCCACCATCCGACCGTTCGCCAGGCACCGTAGCCGGCGGCGACTGCCAGTGCTAGCGAGATTATTCCCCCTATGAGCAGGCCCGCAGTTGAGGGAGGCGCCTTCTTCGCTGCGCGGTACGATAGTCCGCGCCGGGCAATCCACCGTTGCGGACAACGGACTAGACCTCTCTGCAATGACTTGACGTCCTTATGGATCTCTAGTCCGTAGTTGTAGATCAAGAAGTCCAGTAGTAGCCTCTCGAGGCTCGCGCACGTAGCCCAGGGCTTTCGCAAATATTCGGCCACAAGACCGGAAACGTCGTTGCCGGGTGGCCAATACTCATCATCGTTCTCGCCGCCCATGATCGCGCTGCGCAGATTGCGCGGGCGCCAAATCCAATCCATTTGATTCCTATCTTTCTCAAAATTGCTAAGCTTCTTGCGATAATACTCAAGTGCTCTCTCGGCACCTGCAAAATGACAGAAGGGATTCATCGCTTCATGCATGTCATCAACCAACTTGAGTCCTGCTTTTACTTCCTCCTCCAAGTCGGCGGCGCATATTTCTTTTTCCACGGACCAGGCTTGAATGGATAACATCAACTCATAGGCGAGCCCGCGCTTTTCACCCTTCATTTCACCGATGGATTTCTCGTAAGCTCTCAGAACAGGGGCGCGAAAGAATCCCTTCGGGGTAAAGTCTTCCCCGAGCACAAACTCAAAGCCGGTCAGCGCCAGAATTCT
>JAJZLX010000500.1 GCA_021850555.1 Pseudomonadota bacterium
ACTCCCCATCCTTGTTTCGAGGTCTGGACTCCCCCTCTTCGATCCCACGCTCTATGTCCTGGCCGAGCTCCGGGCTCGGAACCGTTCCGGCGCCACGATCGAGCAGGCCTTGCGCGCGATCATGGTGTTGCGGTCGGCATTCTCGATGGATGGGCGGGGAAACTGACGTGGTAAGCTCTGATCGAGGCAATCGAGCGCCGCACCCACGCTCGGTATTCCCGGCAAGCGCTGCACAAGCACCAGCGAATCCGGCGGGCGTTCAGCGTCCGCAAGAAGGCCATGAGGCCGGGATCCGACAAAGGAGAGGAAAAGGATGGCCCTCCGGAGCTACGTGCCACCATGCAGCGCATGGCACGTCTGGAAGCCGAGAACGAAAGGCTGCGGACCGAGAACGACCAACTGCTCGAGCAGTTTGCCCGATGGGCTTACAATGCACATACACGGGGGCTCGATGAGAAATTTCTGAACCGCGTCCTGCCAAGTGTGAATCGCGGTCAGACCGTGCATGAATCCACCCACGATGATCATCGCCCGGGAAGGAGTGTGGGTTCGCGAATTCCGTGATCTTGGCGCCGGTCGCCGGCGCGAACATGCTGGAGTTGCTGTTTGGTCATCGTGTCAAGGCTGAGAGTGATCTGATTGACCCGACGGGGCGCGTCGTCGCCGGATATCTCATCGGGTTTCAAGTCGCGTTGACAACCGCCCGCACCGGTGTCACACTAAAGACGTGACACTACTGCGCGTCGATTTCCAGGCCGGCAAGTCGATCTTCGACCAGGTGGTATTCGCGGCGATCAAGGCATTCGTCAGCGGCGAATTCCGGCCGGGCCAGCAGTTTCCCTCCGTGCGCGCGCTCGCGGCCGATCTCAAGATCCATCCCAACACGGCGCACAAGGTGGTCCACCACCTGATCCAGGAGCGCTGGCTCGAGGCCCGTCCGGGAATCGGCACCGTGGTGGCCGAGCGCCCGGATGTGCGGCCCGCAGATCGCAAGCGCCTGCTGAGGCAGGAGGTCGAGCAGCTGGTGGTCGAGGCCAAGCGGGTGGGAGTGCCGCTCGAGGACCTCCTCGAGACGATTGAATCCCAATGGCGAGCCCTCGAGATGGGCGCCGGAGGCAAAAGACAATGACGAGCGCTATCGTGCAGACGGAGGCGCTGTGGCGCCGATTCGGGCGCCACGAGGCATTGCGGGGTCTCAACTTGTCGGTACCCGAGGGCAGCGTCTACTCCTTGATTGGCGCCAACGGTGCCGGCAAGACGACAGCCATGAAGGTGCTCGTGAACCTGATCGGGCCGACGCAAGGCGCGGCCAGGGTACTGGGTGTCGATACCCGCAAGCTTTCGCCCAGGGCTCTGGTGCAGATCGGCTACGTTTCGGAGAACCAGGTGCTGCCCCGGCGGATGCGGGTACGGGATTACTTCGATTACGTGCGCGGGTTCTACCCGGCCTGGGACCGGGCGCTGGAGGATTCGCTGAGAGAGCGCCTGCAGCTGCCGGCGCACAAGCGCATCGGGGCGCTCTCGCACGGCATGCGCATCAAGGTCGCGCCGGCCGCCGCGCTGGCCTACCGCCCGCGGCTTTTGATCCTCGATGAGCCGTTTGCGGGACTCGACGTGCTGGTACGCGACGAATTCATGGGAGGTCTGCTGCAACAGGCCGGGGACCTCACCATTTTGATCACTTCCCACGAGCTCGCCGAGATCGAGAGCGTCACCACCCATATCGGCTTCATCCACCAGGGCAAGATGTGGCTCGAGGAATCCATGGACGGCCTCAGCACCCGGGTTCGCGGGGTGCGCATCACGCTGGAGAATCCGACCGGGATTCCCGCGCCATGGCCTCGCGAATGGCTCGAGGCGCGCGCCTTCGGCAACGTGCTGACATTCATCGATACCCGTCATTCGCCGGAGAGTTTCGGCGAGCGGATTCGCTCGATGCTCGGTCCGGTGCGTCAGATCGACGTCGAGCCCCTGTCCCTCAGAGCGCTTTTCAGTGTCATGGAGCGCTCGGCCCGTCGGGGAGCAACGCCATGAACTCAGCAACGCTTCCCTGCACCCGGATCGGGGCGATCATGCGCAAGGATCTGCGGCTGCTGTGGCCGCTGGCTGCGGCGAGCGCCGTGCTGCAGGGTCTGTTGGGACTCCTTCAGCATCGTTCGACTCCGTTCGACATCGGGCTGCATCGAGCGATACCGGTGGCCCTCGTGACCCTGGCGCTGGTCGTGTCCATGGCCCTCGTGATCGTGATCACCGTGCAGCAGGATCCGCTGCCCGGCGCCAATCAGGACTGGGTCGTCCGGCCCATCCGTCGGCGCGACCTGCTGCTGGCGAAGCTGCTCGTCGTGGCTCTCTTCGTCCACGTCCCGATCTTTGCGATCCAGATCCTGCAGGGATACTCCGAGGGATTTCAATTCGGGCAGATTCTGCCGGCGGCGCTGCTGAGCAACATCGAGATCGCTCTGGTGTTCACGCTGCCGGTGACGGCGATAGCCGCAATGACCCGAAACGTCGGCGAGGCATTCGTCGGATCGCTGGCTGTGCTGGTCGGTATCATCCTCGCATTTCTCGCCATCGCGGCGGTGCACTATGGCTTGACCCATTTCTGGTCTCTCAACGAGCCGACGGGCGGTGCCGGTGTGCAGTGGGTGTGGCGCTCGCTCAGCCACCTCTGGCTCCTTGCGGTCACGGTCACGGCAGTGCTGCTGCAGTACTTTCGCCGCGGTACGTTGCGGGCCAGGACGCTGTTTGTCGGTGGCCTGCTCCTGTTCACCCTGGCGTCGTACCTGCCGTGGCGACCGGCGTTCGCCTTGCAGGAATGGCTGGGGCCGCACGCGGCGTGCCCACGGGTGACGATCCGTTCTGCAGCGGGTCAGTCGGTTCGCGTCGCGCGGATTGGGCGCCATGAACCTGCCGGCCTGCAACAAGTCATTCCCCAGGTGCTCCTGACGCTTCCCCTGCGCGTTTCTGGACTGCCCGCGAGGTCCATGCTGCACGTCGATCGAGCGGCGGTCCGGCTGTTGGGAAATGGCGGAGCGGCCTACCGCGGACTGGGAGACACTCCCGATCTGCAACGGTTCTCGGGTGGCGGCCGAGCCGTGCTTGAGCAAGGCTTTCCCCTTCTCAAGAAGATCTATCGGCGGCTGGCGCGCGGCCCGGTGACGGCGCGCATTGATTATTCGTTGACTCTGTTTCGAGAGCAGACGCTGGGGATGCTCCCGGTGCCAGGTGATGCGCGAGTGCCCGAGCTCGGCCGCTGCGCCGACCGGCTGGATCCAAACGGCAAGGTTCTTGAAGTCGCCTGCATGACGATGGGTGCGGAGCCGCCCTGTATAGAGATTCATCTCCTCCCGCCCTCCGGCGCGGCGCAGACTTTCATGCGATGCGGCTTCGATTACGCGCCCGCGGCGCTGCGTTTCTCGGTGAACCCGCTCGCGCACCTCCAGTCCCAGGTGCGCCTCGCGCCGGGGATCGCCGCAGCGCTCGATGGAGCGCCCTCCGTGAGCGGCTATCGCATTCAGTTCCTCGAGTACGAGCCGCAAGCCCATTTTTCGCGAACAGTGGTCATTTCGCAGCTCGATCTCCCGGCCGGGCCTCAGGTCGCCGCGCCGGCCGCGGCACCGTCGCCACCGGCAATTCCGCAGCCGCAAGCGCCTGCCGGCCGCTCCTGAGCGCTTCCGAAGCACTTGTGGGCCCGACCGCACCCCGCTCGACGACGCTGCTTGACTTTTCGTAACACGTGTCACAGGATACTTGTGACACAACAGATTGGAGGGTGATTCCCCGTGATTTTCACGATTTCCGGTCTATTCCTCACCCGGCTGCTCGTGGGACTTACGGCCTTGCTGGCGGCGGTGTTCGCCGCAGGTGTGTTCGTCGGTGAGAGGTTCGCGAAGCGCTGGCTGCTGCGCCGCGGAGGAAAAACATGTATCAGACCGATGCGATTCGAATGAGTGCGCCCTGGGACGGGAGCGCCACGCCCAAGCGGCGACGAAGTCGTGGCTTCTAGTGACACTCATCGGCCAATGGGCGTTTCTGTATTATTTGGCGAGCTTCTACGTCCGCGCGATCCTGACAGGATACACCCAGAGTGGAATCTGAATCAGTTGCTCCCGCGGGGCGATGTCGCGGGTGACCCTCATTGGGACCGTTACTTCGGTGCGCATGTCATGCTCGCCGCGATCATCGCGCTCGGCGGCGCCTTCACGGGGCCGTGGATGGTGTGGATGCGGCGCGTGGGCCTGGGCGGGGCGCCGCTGCGGCCCGCTCACCGTCAGCCTCGATGCAATCCTGATCAAATGATCCAGGACAATATTCAACCGTTTGACATGTATGTCTGCAAGAAAGCCGACCACTACTTCACTCTGGGAGACATGCAAATGTATTTCCCAATCATGAAGCGACTCGCTGCGACAAACATGGCTGTCGCGGTGTTCGTGCTCGCAGTGACAGCATTTGCCAATCCAGCGCATGCGCGCGATAACAAATCAATTCCGCAGCGCTACTCTCATATCCAAGACTTGAACAACGCCGGAGCAGAACTCATTTACCGCGGGCCGCGCAAGGCG
The DNA here is from genome assembly GCA_021850555.1 of Pseudomonadota bacterium. The sequence continues at coordinate 4,566 of JAJZLX010000500.1, forward strand.
CCTCAACTCTTGCAGGCACTCAGAGAACTGCATCAGTCAATGACCGCGATTTCGAAACTGCAGTCGCGCTTACGCGAGGACTCCGCGTTTTCAGGGCGGGTCGCCAACCGACGCCGCGACAACCTCCGCTACCAGGCTGACGCATATGCGAAACTAGGTGACAGAAAAGAAGCTTTGACCTGTCTGGAAAAGTGGGCGACAGGTTCCGTCTGGGCGAACGAGGATCAGTGGCTGATCAAAGATAAGAATCTTGCCGCCCTGCACGACGACCCGCGATTCAAGGCTCTGGTGAGGCGCTTCGACAATTTGAGTGCTCGTTGGGACGCGAGTGCCTTCCTGACGCCGGCGAAGCCGCTCAGCGAGGCCCAGCGCATCGCTGGGTTGTCCCTGTTCTGGTCGGAAGTCCGGTACAACTTCGCGCACTTTGCTCATGTCCCG
>JAJZLX010000158.1 GCA_021850555.1 Pseudomonadota bacterium
TGGGCTCGCAGTTCGGCAAGAATCTCATGAACCTTGGTCTGTACGACGTCAGACGGGTGGAGGTGCTGCGCGGGCCGCAGGGCACGCTGTACGGGTCGAGCTCCATGGGCGGGACCATCCGCGTGCTTCCGGCGCGTCCGCAGCTCAACACCTTCGCGGCCAGCACCCAGGAGGTGATCTCGGACACCGCCTCCGGCGGCGGCCTGAACCACCAGGAAAACGGCATGGTGAACATTCCGTTGGGCCATACCGCGGCGGTGCGCATCGTGGGCTCCTTCACGAACGACAGCGGCTGGGTGCAGCGCCGGGTGATCCAGGACGGTGCGGTCGCTGTGGATTCCGGTACCTTTCCCGCCCTGAGCCGTCCGAGCAATTTCTACAGCGCGCCGCTGCAGGAGGACCTGAAGGGGGTGAACACGGCGCTGATCGACTCGACCCGTGTTGAGCTTCTTTGGAAGCCGTTGAAGCATCTCACGATCGAGCCGATCGCGATGTACCAGCTGGTCCGGCAAGGCGGTCTCCCCGCAGTCGACGTGAACGGCCTGCCGACGCACCCCAAGGTGCCGAAGGTCTTGGCGCACTATGAGATCTACGACTCACCGGAGCCGCAGACCGACAGCCTGAGCTTCGGCAGCCTGGACGTGGTGTATAAGTTCCCCACGTTCTCGGTGACCTCGGCGACCGGGTTCTGGCACCGCAACTTCGTCAACCTGCAGGATTGCACCGAGATGATCGCCGGCGCGATCGGCATTCCGGTGTACGATGCGGCCGCGGGCGGCATCGGACCGTGTGAGAGCAACAGGGGATCCAGCAACGCGGAGCAGGATTATTCCCGTCAGATCTCCGACGAGTTTCGCCTGACCTCCACCGCCCCGGGGCCCGTCCAATGGGTCGCCGGCTATTTCTACCAGGACCTGTACTCCGAAGACGACATTTCCTCGATTGCTCCGCAAGCCACCCCGATTCTGGGCGGTACGAACCTTTTCGTCGGCAGCCTGCCCGAGGTGATGATCCAGAACGCCGTATATGGGCATGTGTCCTGGCGGCTCTCGCCGCATTTCGCGGTGGCGGCCGGATTCCGGCACTACCACTACAGTCTGAGCGAGGCCTCCACCGAGTATGGCGTGTTCAGCGTGCTGGCGGTGGAAGGCAATACGGTCCCATACAATTCCGCGGCGTCGATCGCCGCCAGCGGCACCGTCCCGAGCCTGACCCTGACGTACAACATCGACCCGAACCACATGCTGTACGTGAGGATAGACAAGGGCTTTCGCCTCGGCGGGGCGAGCGGCGACACCGGGCCGATCCCGGTGGTCGCCGCCAGCAATACCAATCCTATATTTGCGGCCCAGGTCGCCAACGAATGCGGGCTGCAGGCCAAGGTGCTGCTCACGACGACCTGCAATCCAAACATACTGCTGCAGGGGCCGACGACCTACGGCTCCGACTCGTTGTGGAGCTATGAGCTCGGCGAGAAGTCCTCGTTCCTGCATCACCACCTGATCCTCAATCTCGATGGCTACCTGGAGAACTGGTACCATCCCCAGGTGCCCACCAACATCGCGGGATTCGGCTTCACGGTCAACGGTGGCGACGCCCGCATCAAAGGCATCGAGGGCCAGCTCGAGACGCTGCTCCCCGAGGGGTTTGAGCTGTCGCTGAACGCCAGCTACGTCGACGCGAAGTTCATCCACGGCAGTGCGATCGCCGGATACCCGGCCGGCACGCGGATCCCGGACACGCCGGAGATATCGGGGTCGGCGGTTCTCGGCTGGAAGCACTATCTGGGCAATGACCTGTCCCTGTTCGGCTCGTTCGAGGAGGACTACACCGGCAGCAGGACCGATCTGCCCTTCGGCGTGACCGCCACGCTGCTCACCATGAATCAGCTCCTGGTGCATCTGCCGGCCTACAGCATCGCCAACGTCCGCTTCGGCATCAGGGGAGAGCGGCATGGGGGCGATCACTGGTCGGCGGCGCTGTTCGTGAACAACCTCACGAACAACATCATTCTGATCGATCCGCAGCCCCAGATTTCCTTGCAGGACGCGGCGTATTCGCGCTTTGTGGTCAGCCAGCCGCTCACCGCGGGTATTGACGTCAGTTATGCGTTCAACTGATGAGCGGGAGTTCTGCGGCTGGGCTTCCGCCGTGCCGACACCCGCTCGCCAGTGCGTTGCCGCATGCCACGAGCCCTGATGGACCGGGGCTCCTTGCTCGATCGGAGCGTCAACGTGCCCGGCGGCGCTACGTTCGGTTCGGCGTGAAGGCCGGCGCGCCCGCGCTCGGTCCGGCGCATCGCCCGGGATATCGGACCGGTTCCGGGGGGGGCGGATGACTGGCGGCACGAAGCGCTGTGCCGGGCAGAACCGGCTGCGCGAGGGAGCCGTCGGCGTTGGCGCCATCACCTTCTTCGTCGTGTCGGCGGCCGGTCCGTTGGTTGCGATCGGGGGTGGATTCCCTCTTGCAATGATGTTCGGGGATGGCTCCGGCCTGCCGGCAATGTTACTGGGTTGCACGGGCATGCTGCTCGTATTCGCGGCTGGCTACACGGCACTTGCGCGATACGTGGTTACGGCCGGGGGATTCTACGCTTTCGCGACGCGTGGGCTCGGCGGCATCGCAGGTGGTGCAGCGGCGCTGACGGCGGTTGTGGCATACAACGCGATGCAAGTGGGGCTCTACGGCATGTTCGGCGCCGCCGCGCGGGCGCTCTTCCTCCGGTACGCGAACATCGACTTTCCTTGGTACGGCTATGCCTCTCTTGCGGTCGTAACTGTTGCGGTGCTGGGATACCGGCAAGTGGACCTGTCGGCCAAGGTTCTCTCTGTGCTGGTCAGTTGTGAATACCTCGGCGTGTTGTTTCTGGACGCGGCCATTCTTTTAAGAGGCGGGGCACGTGGCGTCACGTTACAGTCCTTTACCCCCGCGGCGGCCTTCAGCGGCTCGCCATCCATCGCGCTCCTGTTCTGCTTCGCGGCCTTCATGGGATTCGAGGCGACGACGATCTACGGCGAAGAGGCTCGGGATCCGGAGCGCACTATCCCGCGCGCGACCTACCTCGCGGTCCTGCTGATCGGGGGCTTTTATGTCTTTTCACTCTGGTGCCTGGTCGTCGGGGCGGGCGCCGGCGGTCTCGTCGCGCATCTGAGGGCGATGCCGGACCCGACGAGGTTCCTGTTCGAGTTGGCCGATCAGTACGTCGGTCGTTGGCTGTCGGGGGTCATGAGCGTACTGTTCGTCACGAGCGTGTTTGCCGGGCTGCTGGCTTTTCACAATGCGGCGGCGAGATACTTTTATGTCCTGGGAAGGGACGGACTGCTCCCGAGCCGCCTGGGACGCACTCATCCCCGCCATCTGAGTCCGCACGCCGGCTCCGTGCTGCAGACCGCGATCGCGGCGGTCGTGGTTGCAGCATATGCAGCGCTGGGAGCGAACCCCCTGCTTTCCCTGTTCGCCTGCGTCACCAACGTCGGAACGCTCGGGGTCATCGCGCTCATGGCGCTGTCATCGGTTGCCGTTCTGGTGTTTTTCTCCCGCCGAGGGGCGCCGAGCGGCGGGTATCTGCGCACCCGGATTGCGCCGTCACTCGCCGCCGCGGCGCTGCTGGTCGTGCTGGTGCTGGCGGTCGTGCATTTCGACGTTCTGACTGGCTCGAAGGGCGTGCTGCGAGTTCTGCTGCCGAGCATCATTGCCGCCGCCGGAGTGCTCGGCGCGCTTGGCGCCTGGCGCCTTCGCAGGACCGACCCGGACCGGTATCGGAGGCTCGGGCTCGGAGGCGCCGCGGCGCCCTCCGAGCTTGCGGCAGGAGAGGCGGGCAGGATGACCGATTTTCCGACTCCGGGCGGGTGATCGGAGGGCGAAAGGGTGACAGAGCCTCCAGGCTCGCGGCCTCGCCGCGCGCGATGAGTGGCGTTGGACAGTCTCGCGGTCCGCCGCAAAGCCACCGCGCCTTTGCGGCTGCGCGCGGTACCCCCGGGAATTTCTCGTTTGCTCGAGCAGCCTGCGGAGCATGGCCGCTCGGCCGGACTGCCGGCCAGCGCAGCCCGGATCAGCTTGGGGTGACAGAGACTGCGTGGTGAACGTGCATGCGGTGTCATGGGCCGCGCTGGATGAATGACCACGGCGAGACTTCAGTGGCCGGCGCGACTTGCACATGTATCAGAGCCGGACCGCGCGACGCCAACGCCCGCTGCAGCGCGGTACGCAGCCCTGTCGGGGAATCGACGCGGTACGCTTCGACGCCGAAGGTCCTCGCCAGGTCGTGGAAGTCGGGATTGAGCAGTCTCGAGCCGATCTCACGGCCGCCGAACCGCTGCTGCTGATCGCGGCGGACGTTTTCAAAGGCGGAATTATCAAAAACAATCGTGACGACCCCGATGCCGTACTGGACCGCCGTGGAAAGCTCCGGCATGGCGAACATGAACCCGCCATCGCCTGTGATCGACACCACCGGTCGATCGGGGTTCGCCACCTTGACCCCGAGAGCGGCCGGGAAGCCGAAGCCGAGCGTTCCTTGATAGCCGCAACTGACATAGGTGCGTGGCTCGTACACCGGCCATCCGAAGTATGAGGTGAACCCCGCCTGGCAAAGCTCCTCGACCAGAAATCCATCCCTCGGCAGCACCTCACGGAGCACATCGAGATAAGCCATCTGCGGCTGCACCCGGCGGATCTCGATGGCAGCACGCTCCCTGGCCTCCGCGATCTTTTTCGGTTCGCCACGGGCCACGTACCCTGCGGTATCGAGCGCCGCCACCAGCGCCCGCACCCCCGCCTCGGCATCGGCGACCAGCGGACCGTCGGTATCGAGCTTGTCCATCTCGGCCGGATCGATATCGATCCGGATCAGCCTGCGGCCGGGGAGCGACCGATGGGCCTTCATCATCGAGCCCCAGCGCATGAAAGGGATCTCCAGGCGCGTGCCGATGCCGATCATCAGATCGACTTCGCTCCACAGATGCCACGCAGCGGCGATGTCGAGACCGAGGGGCCGG
>JAJZLX010000413.1:0-3013 GCA_021850555.1 Pseudomonadota bacterium
CCGCAAGTACTGCGGATCCATGCCGACGGGCGGCCGGCCCAGCACGGCAATCGCCGCCAGTTCTCGTACGCGAGCCCCCTGTATCGCAGGTTCTGCCGCGATATCGTGACACGCCTGGCAGAGCGCTTCGGGCACGACCCCGACGTCATCGGCTGGCAGATCGACAACGAGTACACCAACGAGTCGTTCGGGGCCGCGGCGCGCCGGCAGTTCCACCAGTGGCTCGAGCGGCGCTTCGGATCCCTGGCGGCGCTCAATCGGGATTGGACCACGGCGTACTGGAGCCAGACGTACAGCGCCTGGAATCAGATCCCGCTCAATGACCGGCCGGGCAACCCGGGCCTGATGCTGGCGCACCGCCAGTTCGTCACCGCCACCTGGCTCGGTTATCAGCGCAACCAGCTCCAGGCCTTGCGCGCGCACATCGCACCGTGGCAGTTCGTCACCACCAACATCGGCGGCCTCGGCTGGAGTGCCCACTGGAATCACTACACGATCACGCGGCCGCTCGATATCGCCGCGTGGGACGATTATGTCGGCGAAGGTCAGCTCGACTTCTACCGCAATGGCGCCATGAGCGATTTCATACGCGGCCTGAAGCGGCAGGACTACTGGGTCATGGAAACGCAGCCGGGTTTCGTCGATTGGGCGCCGATCAGCAACTCGCTCGTCAAAGGCGGGGTGCGCGCCATGACCTGGGAGTCGATCGGCCATGGGGCCGACGCGGTGCTGTTCTGGCAGTGGCGCAGCGCCCTCGGCGGCCAGGAGCAGTACCACGGCACGCTGGTGGGGCCGGACGGGAAACCCGAACCGCTGTACGCCGAGGTCGAGCGGATCGGCCGGGAATTCAAGCGCGCCTCGCAGGTCATCGCCGGTACCACGCCACGCTCGCAGGTGGCGCTGCTGCTGTCCTACGCCAGCCGGTGGGCGATCGACTTCCAGCGCCAGACGGTTCGTTACCGCCAGCTGCGCGTGCTGCTCGATTACTACCGGCCGCTGGAGAACCTGACCCACTCGGTCGACATCATCTCGGCGCGTGCGCCGTTGAAGCGCTACAAGGTCGTGTTCGCGCCCAGCCTGAATGTCATCTCCAAGAGACTCGCCCGGCACCTGCGCCACTACGTGCTCGGCGGCGGGGTGCTCGTGCTCGGGCCGCGCAGCGGCATGAAGGATCGGTACAACCGTCTCAACGTGCAGCGCCAGCCGGGCCCGCTGGCGCCGCTGCTCGGCGGCCGGGTCCAACAATATTACGCGCTCGCTGCGCCAGTCGCCGTCTCCGGGGCCGTCGGTCACGGTACCGGCCGCATCTGGGCCGAAGCGCTGACGCCGCACTCGAGCGCGACGCGCGTGCTGCTGCGCTACGGCGCGGGCAACGCCTGGCTCACCGGCAGGCCCGCCGCCCTCGAGCACCGCTACGGGCGCGGCGCAATCGTCTATCTCGGCACGATCCTCGATCGGCGCTTGATGCACGCGTTCGTCGCGCACCGGCTCGCCGCGGCCGGCGTGCACTCGCCCTTCGGTCTCCTGCCGCGCCGCGTCGAGCTGATGCGCCGCGTGGGAGACGGCCGCGAGGTCGTCATCATCATCAATCACGGCAAGCGGCTCCGTGCGGTCCGCCTGCCCTATGCGATGCACGATGTCCTGCACCCGGGCCGGATTCTGCGCACGGTCCGGTTGCGTCCGCAGGGCGTCGCCGTGCTGGAACGCCCGCTCCAGCCGCGAGTTCCACATCCGCCACATCACTCGAGAGGCTGACATGCCCGATTGCCCGACCTCCCCCGAGCGCCGTACGCGCCGTCGTGCCCTGAGTCCCTCCTGCCTGGCGGCGCTGTGGCTCGGCTGCGGCTGGCCGTTCGCCTGCGCCGCAGCGCTCCCCGCCGCCGCGCATCAGGTCTACAGCGTCCACACGTTCCCGCCCCTGTGGAACGAGCCGAAAAATTACGAGCAGCTGCTGCACGAGCAGATGCACAAGGTGGCCGCCGGCGTGCGCCGCGGACCGTTCAAGGCGTCCTGGCGCTCGCTCGAGGCCTATCACGCGCCGCGCTGGTTTCGCAACGCCAAGTTCGGCATCTTCATCCACTGGGGCGTGTTCTCGGTGCCGGCGTTTCAGAACGAGTGGTACTCGCGGAACATGTACGTCAAGGGTTCGCTCGCCTACGACTACGAGCGCGCGGTGTATGGACCGCAATCGAAGTTCGGCTACAAGAACTTCATTGCGAAGTTCACCATGGCGAAGTTCAATCCGAAAGCCTGGGCGGCGCTGTTCAAGCGCGCCGGCGCCCGCTATGTCGTGCCGGTCGCGGAACATTGCGACGGCTTCGCGCAGTACGACTCCAAATTCACGCTGTGGGACGCGGCGCGTATGGGGCCGAAGCAGGACCTGGTCGGGGAGCTCGAGAAGGCCGTGCATGCCGACGGCATGCGCTTTGGCGTCTCCTCGCACAGAGCCGAGCACTGGTGGTGGTATCACCCGGGGACGAAGTACGACTCCGATGTCGACAATCCGCGCTACGCGGGCCTGTACGGTCCGGCCGAGCCGATGAACTTGCCCGGAGTGCATGGCCGCGGGGAGCCCAACCCGAGCCAGCTGCAGGACTGGCTGCCACCCTCCAAGGCATTCCTGCGGGACTGGCTGGCGCGCAGCACGGAGCTCGTCGATGAGTATCACCCGGACCTGATCTATTTCGACTGGTGGATCAATCAGCCCGCGTTCGCGCCGTATTTGAAGAGAATGGCGGCGTACTATTACAATTCGGCCGCCGCGCGCCATCAGGGTGTGGTCCTGACATACAAGATGCACGCCTTCCCGCGGGGCGCGGCAGTGCAGGATATCGAGCGCGGCAAGCGCAATTACCTCAGCCTGCGGCCCTGGCAGACCGACACCTCGGTGAGCCTGGATTCCTGGGGCTACGTGCGTCACGATCACTATCGCACCGCCCGCTCGCTGCTCACCGACCTGATCGACATCGTGAGCAAGAACGGCAACATGCTGCTGAACATTGGACCGCGCGCC
>JAJZLX010000413.1:3023-3371 GCA_021850555.1 Pseudomonadota bacterium
ATGGCTGCAGGTGAATGGCCAGGCCATCTACGCCACGCGCCCGTGGGTACTGTACGGGGAAGGTCCGACCGTCGGGCCGTCAGGCTCGCTGACGGACTACGGACAGCGCTATACCCCGAGAGACATTCGTTTCACCCGCAAGCACGGCGTACTCTATGCGCTCGGGCTGGTCCGGCCGGGCAACGGGAACGTGTTGATCCGGGTCCTGTATGCGGCGACGCCCTATCTTCACGGACCGATCACGCAAGTGAGCCTGCTCGGGGACGCGGCGCCGATTCGCTGGCGGCAGACCCCCGATGGACTGGCCGTGCAGCTGCCGCCCTCCAAGAGCAAGATGCCGTATGCGCT
>JAJZLX010000413.1:3381-4984 GCA_021850555.1 Pseudomonadota bacterium
CCTCAGCCGCGGCGCGCCACGGCAACGACACTAGGGGCCAAGCCATGCTGCTCGAAGGCAAGACGGTCCTGATCACCGGCGCGTCGCGCGGCATCGGTCGCGCGACCGCCATCGAGTGCGCCCGCCAGGGCGCCGATGTCGGCCTGAACTGGTTCAGGGACCGGGAGGGGATCGATGAGACCCTGGCCGAGATCGCCCGGCTGGGACGGCGGGCCATCGAGGTGGAAGGTGATGTGGCGCGCCCGGAATCGGCCGAGCGCTTCGTCACGGCGGCGGGCGCGGCCCTGGGCGGGGTCGACGTGTTCGTGAGCAACGCCGGAATCTGTCCGTTTCACGCCTTCCTCGACACGCCCCTCGAGGTGTTCGAGCGCACCATGGCCGTCAATCTGCACGGCGCCTATCACATGACGCAGGCCGCGGCACGCCGGATGAAGCATCAGGGCACCGGCGGCGCGCTGATTGCCATCAGCTCGATCAGTGCCCTGGTCGGCGGCGGGATGCAGGCGCATTACACGCCGACGAAGGCCGGCGTACATTCCCTGATGCAGTCGTGCGCGATCGCGCTCGGGCCGTACGGCATCCGCTGCAATTCCCTCATGCCCGGCACCATCGCGACCGACATCAACAGAGAGGACCTGGCCGACCCGGCCAAGCGGGCCTACATGGAAAAGCGCATTCCGCTCGGCCGGCTGGGTGAGCCCGAGGATGTGGCGGGCTGCGTCGTCTTTCTGGCGTCCGATCTCGCGCGGTATGTGACAGGTGCTTCGGTGCTCGTCGACGGCGGACTATTTGTCAACCTGCAGTAGCGCTTTACGGAGAAAACGCGGCACCGACCGTCCTGGCACCGCGCCGCGCTGAGGGGGACCTTCGTCAGAGGCCGGAAGGGCTCGGGCCGGCGGAGGGGGTCGGCGCCCCGTCCTCTTGCGCGGCTTTGGGCCAGGGCCTGGAGCGCGCCACGCTGATCGCGCGATCGTCATGGGGCCACTTGCCGCTCACGCAGCAGTAGAACTGGTAGAGGGTGCCGTTCGCGTAGATGATCGACGGCTTGTGCGCGAAGTCCGCGTCGATGGATCCCGGCGGCCCCACGTTCAGCATGATCTCCGGGACCTTGGTCAAATGATACGGATCGAACCCCAGCGCGAGCAGATCGCGCGCGTGACCGTCGTTGGCGAAGCCGTAGTAATACACGCCCCACCATGGTCCCCAGCGGACCACGCACGGATCACTGGCGAAGCGCGCGTCCCATGACTTCGGGCCGCCGTGGCGAATCACCGGGTTGCCCGGGTAGCGGGTCCAGGTCTTCAGGTCGGGCGAGGTCGCAATGCCGATCTGCTCGTGCCAGTCCGTGGGGTGATCGGTCTTGGCGTTGTAGAAGATATAGTAGAGGTCGTCGTTCCTGATCAGGTAGGCCTTGTACAGGCCGCCGGCCTCCCAGGGAAATGCCGGATCCGGCCGGAGAATCGGCTCGGTGACCTCCCAATGATAGAGGTCCTCGCTGAATGCGAGGCCGATCACGCCCGGCCCCTGCTCGTACCCCGGATGCGGGCAGGCGAACCAGGTGGCCACGTAGCGGCCCTCGACCTTGATGAGCGAGCCGCTGGAA
>JAJZLX010000181.1:0-26022 GCA_021850555.1 Pseudomonadota bacterium
GATCCTGCAGCAGATCGCCGCCGCGCGCGGCGCCATCAACGGCCTGATGCTCGAAGTCATGGAGGATCACATCCAGATGCACTTGGCCGGCGCGCAGGCCACGAGCGACGCCGAGCGTCGCGAGGGGGCCGAGGAGCTGATCGAGGTGATGCGCACCTATCTGCGCTAGGCAGCGCCGGTGAGGTCGCAGGTTCTCCAATGAGCAAAGAGCGCCCCGCAGCCAATGCGCCCGGGCTCGAGGGCCGGGAGAGGACCGCAACAACGGCTGCCGCCATGCGCGCCGGCAAGGCCGAAAGGCAGGCCGATGTCCATTGCGCCGACGATCCTCATGAGCATGAGCATGCGCTCGCATGGTCCGAGGCCGCGCGCATCGCCCTGGTCGCGCTGGCGGCCGTTGCGGTGTGGTTTGGAGTCTGGGAGCCGCTGCGATCGGTGAGTGTGATCGGGGTTGTGGGCCTTGCGATCGGCGGCTGGCCGATCTTCACGGAGGCGCTCGAGAACCTGTTGGCGCGGCGGATGACGATGGAGCTGTCGATGTCCATCGCCATCGTGGCGGCGGCGGCGATCTCGCAGTTCTTCACGGCGCTGCTCATCACGCTGTTCGTTCTGGCCGCCGAGGTCCTGGAGGGCATGACGGTCTCGCGCGGTCGCCGGGAGATCCGCGATCTGCTCGAGTTCCTGCCGAGGGCCGTCTCTGTTCGCCGTGCGGACGGCGTGCGCGAGGTCGAGGCCGATGAGCTCTGCCCCGGTGATGCCGTGCTCGTCAACCCGGGCGGCAGGATCCCGGTGGATGGCACGGTGATCGCCGGGCATTCATTCGTCGATCAGTCGCGCATCACCGGAGAGTCGCTCCCCGTGGAGAAGACGTGCGGCGCCGGCGTCTTTGCCGGATCGATCAACCAGTCCGGTGCGCTCGAGATTCGGGCCGAGCGCTTGGGACGTGACACGAGCTACGGCAAGATCATCGAGGCGGTGGAGCAGGCCGAGCGCTCCCGGGCTCCGGTGCAGCGCCTGGCCGACCGGCTGGCCGGGTATCTCGTGTACTTCGCCCTCGGGGCGGCACTGCTGACGTATCTGCTCACTCACGATATCCGCTCGACGATCTCCGTCATCATCGTTGCGGGCGCCTGCGGGATCGCCGCCGGTACGCCGCTTGCGATCCTGGGCGCGATCGGCCGTGCGGCCCGGGGCGGCGCCATCGTCAAGGGCGGCCTGCATCTCGAGCAGCTCGGCCGGGTCGACACGGTCGTGCTGGACAAGACCGGCACGCTCACGTTCGGACAACCGGCGATCCGCGCACTGCACCCGATCGAGGGCGTCGAGCAGATGGCACTCCTCGATGCGGCCGCCGCGGCCGAGGTGCGCTCCGAGCATCCGCTTGGCAAGACGATTGTCCAGCATGCGCGCACGTCAGGGCGCACGATCATCGAGCCGGAGCGCTTCGGCTATCGACCGGGCCGTGGCATCGATGCGAGGGTCGCAGGCGAGCGGGTGCTCGTCGGGAATCTCGCCCTGATGCAGGACGAGGGAGTCGCGGTGCCGGCCACCCTGGCGAGCGCTCACCGGGGCTCTTCCGAGGTCTACGTTGCGCGCGGGGGCGCTCTCCTTGGCGCGGTCGAGATTGCCGACCGTGTCCGACCGGAGGCGCGAAGCGCCATCGCCGCGATTCATGCCATGGGCGTGCGCACGGTGCTTCTGACAGGAGACACCCGGGAAGCGGCCGAATCGGTCGCCGCGCAGTTGGGCATCGCCGAGGTGGCCGCCGATTTGCTGCCGCAAGAGAAGCGCACCTGCGTCCGGCGCCTGCGCGACGCGCACAGGATTGTCGCGATGGTCGGCGACGGAATCAACGACGCGCCGGCCCTGATCGAAGCGCAGGTGGGCGTTGCCATGGGCTCCGGGACCGATGTGGCGCGGGAGAGCGCCGGCGTGGTGCTGCTGGGGAACGACTTGACGAAATTCGCCGACACGCTCGCCATCGCGCGCCGCACGCGGCGAATCATCTGGGTGAACTTCGCCGGTACGATCGCAGTGGACACGCTCGGCATCGCGCTCGCGGCCGCGGGGCTGCTCAACCCGCTGCTGGCGGCGTTCATTCACGTCGCCTCAGAGCTGACATTCATTTTGAACTCCGCCCGGCTTCTGCCCGGACGCCGCGGCCTTCCCGGCGGCGCGTCACAAGAGGACGTACGAGCCGCCCCGTCTGCTGCGCGTTGATCCGGCGCCGGGAAGGAAGTGGGCTGCCCGAGGGGCAGGTCAATACGTTCTTCTACCTACATCCATCCGTACTCAGGTTTCACTATATAGTCGATCCGGGGAAGATGCCATCGGGAGCGCTTCACCCGGTGATGAGTTGGCATCGCCAAGTCCGGATCCCCGTCCGTTTCGGGGGCGGTCTCACCCGTTCCTCGTGAGCCGCGCCGGCCGCGAGAGGCAGTCCTGGACAGATCCGTGTGTGGACACTTCCATGGTGACAACGAACCGCGCAGTGCAGCCGGCCGCCGCAGGGGAGCCGGCGCCGGATTTCCGCTCGCTGTTTGAATCGGCGCCGGGGCTCTATCTGGTGCTGAGGCCCGATTTCACGATCATTGCGGCGAGCGATGCCTACCTGCGCGCCACGATGACCCGCCGCGAGGACATCCTCGGCCGGGGGATCTTCGAGGTCTTTCCCGACAACCCCGACGATCCCGCCGCGACCGGCGTCAGCAATCTGCGCGCCTCGCTCGAGACGGTGCGCGAGACGGGCAGGCCGGACGCGATGGCGGTGCAGAAATACGACATCCGCCGACCGCAGTCCGAAGGCGGAGGGTTCGAGGAGCGGTACTGGAGCCCGGTCAACTCACCCGTCTTCGCAAGAGACGGCGGTGCGCTGCTGTACATCATCCACCGCGTGGAGGATGTCACCGATTTCGTGCGCCTCAGGCAGCACGGGCTCGAGCGGGAGCGCCTGGCCGAGGCGCTCAAGGTCCGCACCGGGCAGATGGAAGGGGAGATCTTCCTGCGCGCGCAGCAGCTGCAGGAGGCCAACCGGCAGCTGCGCGCCGCCAACGAGCGGTTGGATCACCTCGATCACCTGAAGACCCGGTTCGTGGCCAACGTCAGCCATGAGCTCAGGACCCCGCTGGCCCTCGTCATCGGCTATACCGAGAACCTCATGAAGGCTCCGCAGCGCACCGCGGTGGAGCTGCGTGAGTTGGACATCGTAGCGCGCAACGCCCGTGCGTTGCTCGGGCATGTCAACGATCTTCTCGATGTCTCCAAGCTCGCCGCGGGCGCCATGCCCCTCGAGTATGCCGACACCGACCTCGCGGCCCTGGTGCGTCTGGTGGGCGGTCAGTTCGACGTGGTTGCCGAGGAAACGCAACTCCGTTACCTGCTCGATATCCCCGACGGCGTCCGCGCTGAGGTCGATGCGGAGAAGATCGGGCGTGTGCTGCTCAACCTTCTGGCGAACGCCTTCAAGTTCACTCCGGCCGGAGGAGTGGTGCGCTGCGCGCTGCGGGCGCAGCACGCTCAGGCGATCCTCGAGGTGGCCGACAGCGGCCCGGGCATCCCCCTCGACAAGCGTGAAGTCGTCTTCGAGCGCTTCCGGCAGCTCGACGGCGGGGACGGCCGCCGGTTCGGCGGAACCGGTCTCGGCCTCGCGATCGCGCGCGACTTTACCGAATTGCATAGCGGCTCGATCGAGATCGGGGAGGCTCCCGAGGGCGGAGCGCTCTTCAGGGTGCGGGTGCCGCTGCGCGCGCCCGAGGGCACACCGGTGCGGGCGATCCCGGCGCTGCCGGCCTTCCCGGCTCCCAACCGGGTGGCGCGCAGCGAGCTCGGGCGGCAGGACGAGGTGCCCGCTGCGGCGCAGGGTACGCGCCCCCTCGTGCTGGTGGTCGAGGACAACGCGGAGATGAATCGCTTCATCTGCGAGAGCCTCGGCGGGGAATTCCGCACCGCGAGCGCGTGCGACGGTCAAGAGGGCCTGCGTCTGGCGCTCAAGATGAATCCCGACCTCATTCTGACGGACGTCATGATGCCGGAGGCCGACGGCGAGGCGCTCGTGCGGGCGGTGCGCGAGCATCGCATCCTTGACGTCATACCCATCGTGCTCCTCACTGCGAAGGCGGACGAGGCGCTCAAGGTGCGGTTGCTTTGTGAGGGTGCCCAGGATTACCTGACAAAGCCCTTCACAGTCGCGGAGCTGCGCTCCCGCGTGCGCAATCTCGTGACCGCCAAGCAGTCGAGCGACCGGAGCATGCATGCCGAGCAGCGCTTCCGCGCGCTCATGGAGTCCGCTCCCGATGCGATCGTGGTCGTCGATGAGACCGGAACCATCGTGCTGGTGAACGCCCGCACGGAGGCGATGTTCGGATACCCGCGTGGAGATCTGCTGGGTGAATCCGTCGAGGTGCTGATACCCGATCGGCACCGCGCCGCCCATCCCGCGCATCGTGGGGCCTATCAGAGCGCCCCGGCGCTGCGTCCCATGGGGGCCGGCCTCGAGCTGCACGCCCTGCGCCGGGATGGCGCGCAGATACCGGTGGAGATCAGCTTGAGCCCGGTGATGACCCCGGCGGGGTTGCAGGTGATCGGCGCGATCCGCGACATTTCCGATCGAAAGCATGTGCTCGAGGCGCTGCGCCAGGCGCGCAACGAGGCGGAACAGGCGAACCGCGCCAAGGGCACGTTCCTTGCGACCGCGAGTCACGATCTGCGCCAGCCCCTGCAGACGCTGTCTCTTTTGAACGGAGCGCTCAGGCGGATGGTGACCGAGGGCGATCCGGCCGAGGCGCTTGTGCAGCAGGAGGCGGCGATCAATGTGATGTCGCGACTGCTCAACGCGCTCCTCGACATCAGCAAGCTCGAGTCCGGCGCCATCAAGGCGCAGATCACGAGCTGGCGGGTGAGCGTGCTGCTCGAGCAGATGCGCCGCGAATTCTCCGGCATCGCCGGCACCAAGGGGCTTCAGTTGCTCGTCGAGCCGACCGAGGCCTGGGTGGTCTCGGATCTTTCCCTGATCGGTCAGGTGCTGCGAAATCTGCTGTCGAACGCGTTCAAATACACTGAGCATGGCGCGGTGAGGCTCGCGTGCCGTGCAGAGGCAGAGAGCGTGCGCCTCGAAGTCACCGACACCGGCATCGGCATGGCGCCGCAGGAGCTTACGAAAATCGGCACGGAGTTCTACCAGATCGGCGTGCCGGCCAACGCCTCGCGGTCAGGCTATGGCCTTGGCCTCAGCATCGTCAACAGAATCGTAAAATTGCTCGGTGTGACATTGAGCGTGGAGTCCGAGCTCGGACGCGGATCGACGTTCGCGCTCACGTTGCCTTCGGCCGTCATGGCCTCGGAGGACCTCGAGAGGCTCGAGCCGCAGCCCGATCCGCGCCGCAACTGCGCACAGCACGTCCTGGTCGTCGAGGACGATCCGGCGGTGTTGCACGCGACATGTCTGCTGTTGAAGGCCGAGGGGTACGCAGTGGCTTGCGCCGCCTCGGTGTCGGAGGCGCTCGAGCGGATCCGGACGGACCCGCAGATCGAGCTGCTCATCACGGACTATCACCTTGCGGGCGGGGAAACCGGCAGTCAGGTCATCTCTTCGGTCCGCGAGCTTCGGGGACCGGGATTCAAAGCCGTCATGATCACCGGGGACACCTCGGCCGCGGCGCGCGGGCTGGGCGATGACGGGGCGCTGTCATTTCTCAGCAAGCCGGTCGAAGCCGGCGAGCTTCTGAGACTGCTCGAGAAAGTCCTCGCGCGCCCCCAGGCGCCGTCCGGCTGATGCCGGCGGCGAGCGCAGGCGATCGCGTTCGCCTGCCTGAGCGAGCTCAAGCGTGGCGCTGCCCGAATTCGGCCTTATGCGGCCGTACCGCGTGCTCGAGGGCGGGCGCGTGCCGCTTGGCTTCGATTTACCCTGCCGTGGCCGCAAGGAGCGCGCGCCGGACCAGCGTCTCGAAGATGGTGAGTTTGTAGCCGTTCTTGCCAAGCGGCGCCGCCCCCTGAAGGGCGGCCCGGGCGGCGGCACGGATGAGGGCCTCGTCGATTCTCTTACCGGTGAGCGCAGCCTCGGCCGCTTTTGCACGGTGGGGAGCGGGGGCGGCGGCACCGAGCACGACCGCCGCCTTGCGGCAGACGCCGCTTGCGAGCTCGAGCACCACGGCCACCTCTGCCACCGGCCAGTCGAAGGACTCCGTCTCGCACTGCTTGAAGTACAAGGAGCGCGTCGACTGCGCGGGAGCGGGCAGCACGATTGCGGTGATGATCTCACCCGGCTCGAGAGTGTTCTCGTGATGCAGGTCGGCTTCGGGCAGGAGGAAGAATTCCTCCACGCTCACCTCACGCCGGGCTCCCGTCGGCCCGGTGATCTCGAGGCGCGCACCGAATGCGACCAGCGCGGTCGCGCAGGTGGAGGGGTGCACGATGGCGCACCCTTTGTGATCGAAGATTGCGTGGTACTGGTTCTCGCCGGCAAAAGCGAAGCAGTTGTCGCCGCCCTTGCGGGCACAGTGATGGGCGCGCGAGCGCAGGTACCAGCAGCGCGGCCGTTGAAGCAGGTTGCCGCCGAGGGTTGCGAGGTGGCGGATCTGGGGGCTCGCTGCGGCGCCGCACGCCTCGGAGAGCGCTCGAAAACGCATCCGAACCTGCGCATGACCGGCGAGTTGGGACAGCGTGACATTCGGTCCGATGCGCAAGCCCCCATCGGCCTCCTCGATGCGGTCGAGGCCGGCGACGTCGCGCAGGTTCACCAGGCGGCGCGGTTTGAGCAGGCCCTCCTTCATCAGATCGAGCAGATCGATGCCGCCGGCCTTGATCAGCGCGCCCCCCGACTCGGGCTCGCCGCTGCGACTTACCATGGCGGCGGCCACGGTGGCCGTGGCGGCGCGCGTGGCCTGCTCGATGTCTTGCGGACTCATCCATTCAAAGGCGTCCATGGCGGTCAGCTCCGGTGCGGCAGGCGTGCGAGCGCCTCCAGGATCACGGCGGCAGTCATGGGCAAGGTGCGTACCCGCACGCCGATAGCGTTGTAGACGGCGTTGGCGATCGCGGGGGCGGTTGCGATGATGGAGGGCTCGGCGATGCCGTAGGCATCGGTTGCGCTGTTGCCCTGGTAGTTCTCGAGGACGTGCACCTCGATCGCCGGCGTCTCGCGCGAGCGCAGGATCCGGTACTGCTCGAGATTGGGATTGAGCATGTGACCGGTGTGCGCATCGAGGACGCGCTGCTCGAACAAGGCGTAGGAGATGCCCTGGAGGATGCCGCCGTGCACCTGGCTCTCGATCTGCCGCGGGTTGATCGGCCGCCCGCAGTCGTGCACCGCGAGAACGCGCTCCACGCGCACATGGCCTGTCTCCGTGTCGACGGTGACTTCGGCGAATTGCACGCCGCCGAGTGCGTTGCGCGCGAAGGCGAAATCGCCCATTTGAAGTCCGAATCCGCCGTAGTCCTCGGAACGGCTCGCCACCGCGCCGACCTGCTCGGTGCGCAGACGGCCGGCCGCCTCGCGGAAATCGATGCTGTGGCGTCCATCGGAGGTGCTGATGCGTCCGTTGCGGACTGTCAGTCTCTCAGGCGTCGTGCCAAGGGTCGGTGCGACGGCCGCCAGGAGCTTGCGCAGCGCGTGGTGGGCGGCATTGCGCGCCGGTGGTGTGAGAGAGGCCGTCGTGCGGCTGCCGTAGGACGGTGGGCCGGCCGGAAAGTCGGTGTCCCCGATTCTCACCACGATATCCCCCGGGGTGAGACCGAGCTCCTCTGCCACCACCTGAGCCAACACGGTGCCGATGCCCGTGCCGATGTCCTGGACGCTGGAGCGTACTTCGACCGAGCCATCGCGCAGGATGCGCACCTCGCAGGCGCAGTTGGTGTGGACGAGGGCGGGCCAATGCGATTGCGCCATGCCAAGACCGCGCTTGAGCGGGCCTTGGCCGCTGCCGGGGGCGAGCCTGCGGCTCCACCCGAATCGCTCGGCGCCGATCCGGCGCTCCTCGCGCCGCACAGGGCTTGAATCGATCCGCTCGCGCAGCGTGAGCGGATCCAGCGCGAGTCTTTCGGCCAGCTCGTCGATGATCTGCTCATAGGCGAAGGCGCCCGGGACGTTGCCGGGTGCGCGCATGGCGCAGCCCGGACCGGCATTGATGAACACGTCGGACTGCGCAAGCGAGAAATTGGGGCAGTCGTAGATCGACTGAGCGAAGTTGCCGACGCCGGCGCCGAGCGCAACTCCCGCCGTACCGTAAGCTTCGATCGCCACAGCCGTGAGCGTTCCGTCGCAGCGGGCACCGGCGCGGATGTGCTGCACCGTCGCGGGACGGTTGCCGCTGTCGATCTGCTCCTCATGGCGGTCGAGCACGAGTCGCACGGGGGCGTGGGCTTTGCGCGACAGCGCAACCGCGGCAAGCACGTCATTGCCGATGCGCGACTTCGATCCGAATCCGCCGCCCATGGCGTCGACCACGACCCGCACGCGCGCAAGCGGCAGGCCGAGCGCCGTGGCCAACTCCGCGCGGATCCCGGCGGTGAATTGGGTGGACATGTACACCGTCAGGCCCTCATCGCGCCAGTCGGCGAGCAACGCATGAGGCTCCAGGCAGCAATGCGTCTGCACCTGGGTACGGAACTCGCCCTCGATGAGGAGCTCGGCCGCAGTCAGAGCGGCTGCGGCGTCCCCCCGCGAGGCGCCGGTGTCGGGGCCGTGCACATTGCCGTGCTGCGGCAGTTGCGGTGCCGGTCCGCCGAAGACTTCGGTGCGCACCGGGCGGTCGAAGACCAGCGGGGCATCCGCCTTGCGTGCCTCCTCGAGATCGGTGACGAATGGCAGCGGCTGATATTCGATCCGGATCCGCTCGAGCGCGGCCTGCGCCGCTTGCGGCGTGACGGCGGCGACCGCCGCGATCGGATCACCGACATAGCGCAGGTGTCGACCTGCCGGCTGCTCCTCCCCCGCAGCGGCGATCTCGATGGCGCGTCCGATCGGGCGGTCGATGACGTGAACTGCACGCACGCCGGGCGCGCGCTCGGCCGACTCGGTGTCGAGGGACAGGATGCGGGCATGCGGATAGGGCGAGCGCAGGATGCGAGCGTGGAGCATGCCCGGCAATTTGACATCGACGGTATACACTGCACGTCCCGTCACCTTGGCGTGGCCGTTGATGCGTGGCGCGGATTGACCTATGAACCTGAGCTGCGCATTGGGCGCAAGCGGCGGCGCCTCATCGGCATCGACCGTGCGCTCGACCTGCCCGACGGACACGCCGCTGATGCCGACTGGTTGGGCCTGGGTGCGAATCGCGGTGGTCATGGTCGGTGCTTGCCCTTCTGCGCAACATCCAGCACCGCGGCGATGACGTGCGGATAGGTCCCGCAACGGCAAAGGTGGCCGCCGATCGCGGCTCTCACCTCCTCTTCGGTGGGATTGGGATGATTCTCGAGCAATGCGACACAGCTCATGACCAGACCGGGCGTGCAGAAGCCGCACTGGATGGCATCGTGCTCGATGAACGCGGATTGCACAGGGTGAAGCGCCTCACCCGCCAGTCCCTCGATGGTGCGCACCCTGTGGCCGTCGACCTCGATGGCGAGCATCATGCAGGAACAGATCGGTGCACCGTCCACCCAGACAGTGCAGGAGGAGCAGGCCCCACGGTCGCAGGCGACCTTGGTGCCGGTGAGCTCGAGACGATCGCGAAGGACTTCGGCCAGAGTCTCGCTCGGTAAAACCGAGAGCGCATGCACGGTCCCGTTGACCTCGAGGCTGATCGAGACCGGACCGGGACCCACCGTCTCGCCGGTCCTGCCTGGCGTGCGACGGGAGGCATGAGGCGGACAGTTGCGCGCAACGAGCATATTCGAGGTTCCTCTCTTGCGATCTCAGCCGCCCGGGGTGGACACCCGCGTGAACGGACGTCCATCTGTGCCGCGCGGCCCAAAAGGTGGCGGCCCGAGGTCCGTGGCCGGGCCGGCCGCCCGGGCGGCGGCCTTGCCGGCGGTGCCTGCATCCGGGCAGCGGACCGTCGCGGCGAGCGGGCCGGACAGAATGTGGGCGACGCCATCGAGCACTGTCAATGCATCGGTCCAGACGCGATTCTCACGGGCGCAGCGCTCGCCATAGGCAAACAGGGCTTTCATCCTGGCGGGCTCGAGGTTGCCGATGAGCCCATGCAGGCGATAGCTGGCCGGGATCGCAGCAACTCTCAATCTCACTCCTTGGCGCGCTGCAAACGAGTACGCGAGCTCCACGCGGACTTGTGAATCGCTGGCGAGCTCCGTATCGACACTACGCATGAGAATGTCGGTGGTGTGATTGCGCGTGGTGATCGGTTGCGGGCGCAAGTGGCCGTTGATGACAAGGTAGACAGTCGCGCCATTGAGCGGCTGGATTTCCTCAGGAAGGATCGAGGCGATCCCGGGGGCGAGCAGGAACGCCGAGCTCGCAGAGCCATCGACATTCATCTCGTCGAAGTGTCTGCTCGAGGCTTGCACGGGAATCAGCACCGGGGGAAAGACGCCGGGAATGCTGGCCGAGGCGACGAGTACGCGGCGAAAGAGCCCCAATGCGGCCCGGCCTCCCCGCGAGGCAATCGCACCCATGTTCCAGACGACCACATCGCCGGTATCCAGATCGGTGGTGGCGATGAGGAGTAAGCGACCGCTCTTTGCCCGCGCGGCAACGGCGCGCAGCAGGGCCGGCGTCACGAAGCCGTCGACCATTGCCCGAAGCGGTTCGCCTCGGTAGACGCTCCAGCCAAAGAGCGCGCCCAACCAGCCGAAGAGCCTGCGCTCGAGCAGTGGCTGAACATTGGCGCCGTCGAAGGCGAGGGAGAGTTGCGGGTCCCATTGCGGTCCGAGGAACGCGAAGGGCGCGATGAGCGCCCCGACACTCACCCCGGTCACGATCTGGAAGCGAGGACGGTTGCCGAGCCGGCTCCACCCGGCGAGCAGGCCGGCTCCAAACGCTCCCGCTCCGCCTCCGCCTGACAGTACGAGGATGTTGATGGGGTCGCCATCTGCCGAGCGCACGATTCCGTCGAGATGCGAGGCGGACCAGTCGCGCGTCTCTCGCTCAGTCATCTCGCCCACCCATCGGATGTCCGGCGAGAATCCCGGCGGATGAGCGTTCGAGTACTCCAGGGGTGGGGGCGCGGGTCGACGGCTGAGCGCTGCGCACCCGGCCATCAGCGGGCCGAAAAAAAGACACACGCAGAGCGTCTTCAGTATCGAGGCCAAGCGGCTCTGCGCCGGGGGCAATCCGGTTCCATCGCCTCGCTCAACACGCATGGTGCGATCCGAAACCACCGTCGCCATGCCGAAATCTTGCTCCCCGGCCTGACCCCGGCAATCCGTAGAAGTCCTCAGGGCTGTCAGTCCGGCGGGGTTGTGCAAGTCTGCGGCGCGGCGCGGCGTGCGAAGCGGTGGCCGAGGAGGCGCCGCGGTGAGCGCGCCGCCGATGCGGCAATTCCCTATGTCCCCAGCCCCCGGGCATGGCGGATGATTCTGTCAAGCGGGGGGCAAGCTTGGTGCGGGCCCGGCAATCGATGTGGTCAACCTGGAGCCTGCGCGATGGTCGAAGAATCGAACACTTGGGCGCTGGTGCTCGCCGCGGGTGAGGGCAGCCGGCTCAGATCCCTCACCACGGCCGAATCGGGCACGATCGTGCCAAAGCAGTTCTGCTCGCTCTACGAGGGGCCGTCGCTGCTGCACGAAGCGTTATGCCGCGCCCGCGCCGTCACCACGGAGAGCAGAACCTGCGTGGTGGTGGCCGAGCAGCACAGACGCTGGTGGGAGGGCCCGCTCTGGTCGCTGGCTCCCGACAATGTGATCGTTCAGGCGGAAAATCGCGGTACGGGCCTCGGTATCCTGCTGCCGCTGCTTCACATCCTGCATCGCGATCCGCAGGCGCAGCTCGTGCTGCTGCCTTCAGACCATTATGTGCGTTACGAGGCGGTGCTCTCAGTCGCGCTCGAGGGGGCTCTAGGGAGGATTGCGCGCCAGGCCCAAGAGACCGTACTGCTCGGGGTCCAGCCGGAAGAGCTCGACCCGGACCTCGGCTATGTCGTACCCGGCTCGAGCGACGGCGAGGGCGCGTTCAGGGTGGACCGTTTCGTCGAGAAACCGTCGCTGGCGATGGCGAGCGAACTGATCCGCTCCGGTGCGCTCTGGAATACCTTCATCGTCGCCTCGAGGGGGCGTGCGCTGCTCGACCTGTTCCGGGAGCGTTTCCCGGAAATCGTCCGCGTGATGGTCGCGGCTTTCGAAGCCGACCGACGCTCGGGCCCGGAGGGGGGCGCCATGGCCGAGCTCTACGAGAGACTCCCGGTCATCGATTTCTCGACAGATATCCTCGCCGAGCAGCTGCCGCAGCTACGCGTGCTGCCCGTTCCGCCCTGCGGCTGGAGCGACCTTGGGACACCCAAGCGGGTTTCGGACGCACTGCGTCGCGCACCTCGACCTGCGGAGGCGCCCTGGATGCGCTCAAGCATGGGGTATCTCAGCCTTGCGGAACAGCATGAGCGTCGGCGCGCCACGCACGGCCCCTGCGCGCCGATCTGAGGGATCTGCCGGACGGATCCCGGCCCGCGCTCACCGTGGGGGCCGTGGTCGCGGGCACTTTCCGGCGGCTCACGACTGTGGTGCCGCGACTTTCGCGGAATAAAATGAGGCATTCTGCCTGCCCGCCGCAGCTTCCCGTGCGTAGCTGATCAGATGGTGCGCGACGAGCCCGACGTGAATCACGTCCTCGATTCTTCCTTGTCTGAGAAACGGCCAGGCCGTGCGCCAGAACGTCGCGCGGTAGTCCGAGGCGATGCCCACCTTCAGCAGGAGGTGGGTCATGATCGACAGTCCGCGGCGTATGTTGGCCCATGAGGCGCGGGCCGGGCTCGCCGGCGGCGCGATGCGGTTCGGATAGGTGTGCACAAGATTCCACGCGAAGCGCTCGTACACCGCCTCGGGACTGTAGGCCTCGGCGATGAGCCGCCTCCAGGACGAGACCACCGTCTCGTAGGGTCTGCGGAAGCGAACGTTCGATTCGAGGGTGGGGTCCTCGACGATCCGGCCCTCCGCGGCGAGGCGCCCGTACAGCACCGTGCGCGGCAGGGCCTGCAGGAGGTTCGGAGTCAGCATCGGGATGTGGCTGCGGCGGATGAACTCGGCGATGCGCCCGGGCGTCTCGGGCGTGTCGGTATCGAGGCCGAGGATGATGCCCGAGACCACCTCGAGACCGTAGGAGTTCAGCGTCTCGATTGCTCCGAGGATGGGCAGCGAGGCGTTGTGACGCTTGCCCATGGCCTCGAGCGCCCCGAGCTCCGGGGTCTCGATCCCGCAGAAGACGGTCGTGAAGAACGCCTCGCGCATCATCGCGAGGATGTCCGGATATTTGGCGATGTTGAGGGTGGCCTCGCAGGCGAGCTCGAGGGGATAGCCGTTGCGCTGCTGCCAGAGAATCAAGGCGCGCAGCAGCTCCCGTGCGGCCTTGCGGTTGCCGATGAAGTTGTCGTCGACGAAGTAGACCGCGCCGAAGAGCCCGGCAGCCAGCTGGGCGTCGAGCTCGCGCACCACCTGCGCCGGGGTCTTCAGGCGCGGCACTCGCCCGTACAGGGCGGGAATGTCGCAGAACTCGCACTGGTAGGGGCAGCCGCTCGAGAACTGCACGCTGCCGATGAAGTACTTCTCGAGATGCGCCAGGCCGTAGGCCGGAACCGGAAACTCGCTCAGGGGCCTGCGTCCGGTCGTGGTGAGACGCAACTGGCGCGCGGGTCTGTCCGGGCTCGCCTCGAGCAGTTGGAACAGCTCCTCGGTGGCATCACCGAGCTCGCCGATGTGCAGGTAGTCGAAGTCCGGATATTGCTCCGGAGAGGCTGAGACCGAGGGTCCGCCGAGCACCGTGGTCTTGCCGAGCCGGTGCGCGCGGCGGTTGATGTCCCCGATGGCGGTGCGCTGAACGTGCATGCCGCTCACGAACACCGCCTCGGCCCAGGCGAAGTCCGCCTCCGTCGCCGCGCCGACGTTCTCATCGATGAAGCGCACTTCCCAATCGCCGGGCACCGCGGCGGCGATCACCAGGATGCCCTGGGGCGGCATGAAGGCGCGGGTATTGCCGCGCAACGGATAGGCGTGCTCGAAGGTGCCGAAGGAAGGTGCATAGCGTGGAAAGATGCAAAGGATCCGGCGCTTCACGGCTCTGCCTCCTCAACCATCTGCCTGCCGGCTCCGCGGTACGGCTCGCGCGCCGTCTCATCCGACAGGCGCCCGCGGGCGTGGCGACATACCATTGAGTTGAAGTTTAGCGTCACCGGCCACCGCGTCAATTTTGCTTCCCGTGAGACAGCCCCGCCCGTGTGCGCGCCGGCCTCGGTCCTCGCGCCGTGACGCCCGCCGGCAGGAATCCGGGTCGCCGCTTGCGAACACCTGCCACCGATTCCCGTCGCGCATCTGCGACGGCGCGCAGGGTCCGACCGTTTCGGGCAGCCTCAAAGCCGCTGCCCGCCGCGCCGCCCGATGCTCTCTTTCGAGCGGTGTCGAGCCCGAAGGTGCCGGGCGAGCACCTCGGTCATCTTCTGTCGAGTCGGCGCTCCACACGCTCGAGGTGGCGCGCGTGGGCGCCCATCCGGTGATCGAGCAGCTCATGCGTGGCGACCTTGAGCGCATTTGCGAGGAAGAAGGAGGCGATGGCATAGGCCCACACGAGCAGGGCGAGGGGCCAGCCGATCGGGGCCATCGCGATGCCATAGACCACCAGCAGGGTGCCGAGCAGCTGAGTGCTTTCGCAGGCGCCGATCAGCCGGGCGCTCGGCCAGGGTCTTTGCCAGACCCAACCTCGGTTGCGCGTCAGGTAGAGGGTCATGTGCCCCGAGACCAGCAGCTTCAAGAAGATGACGGCTTGAAGCGTGGCGGTCGGCAGATGCAATGTGTCGCGCGCGAGCCAGTACAGGACCAAGCTCTCGAGCACCCCGTAGACCCCGAGCACCGAGGCGATCGTCAACACCTCGGGCATGTTCCAGCGCACCGGTGATGCGGTGACCGGCGCGTTGTCATAGGCGATCATCATGATCGGAATGTCGTTGAGCAGCGCGAGCAGCACCACCATCAGCGTGGTGACGGGGTAGAAGTTGTAGAGGAGGATGGCCGCCGTCATGAAAAGAATGAGTCGGATCGTCTCTGCGATGCGGTACGTTCCGTAGCTCGTCATTCTCTGGAAGATGCGGCGGGATTCCCGGATCGCGGTGGTGATGACCGAAAGCCCCGGCGCGGTGAGCACCAGCGCTGCGGCCGCTCGGGCCGCGTCAGTGGCCCCGCTCACCGCGATGCCGACGTCCGCCTGCTTCAAGGCCGGCGCGTCGTTGACGCCGTCGCCCGTCATGCCCACGATCCGCCCGTGGGACTGCAGCGCCTCGACGATCTTGAACTTGTGCTCCGGGAAGACGCGGGCGAAGCCGTCCGCGTCGAGCACTCTGGAGAGCGCATCCGCCGGGGTCTGCTCGCCGAAGATCGCGTCCGCGACGATGATGTTTCCTCCCAGACCGACCCCCTGGGCGATCTGACGGGCGATGGCCTCATGATCGCCCGTCAGCATCTTGACATCCACTCCCAATTCGCGCGTCTGCCTGATCGTCTCGGCGCAATCCTCGCGCGGCGGATCGAAGAGCGGCAACAGACCAATGTATCGCCAGCCGGCCCCCTCGTCGCGCGCCACCGCCAAAGTCCGATAGCCTTTGCCCGCGGCATCCTCGATCTGCGAGTCGATCTGGCGGTGCTGCGCGGGCTCGAGCGCGCACAGACTGACGATGACCTGCGGGGCGCCTTTGACGACCTTGAACATGGTGCCGCCGTGCGCGATCTCGGCCTCGGAGCGCTTGCCGACCGGGTCAAACGGGTGGAAGGCGAGCGTCTGATAGGCCGCAAGCTCCTGCGCGGGCGGGGCGGCGGCCAGGATCGCGCTGTCGATGGCGTCCGGAGCCTCGCGCTGCGAGGCGAGCGCCGCGGAGGTGACCAATCTCTCGATGGACACGCCGGGCGCGGGTTGCGGCGCGCCGAGGACCAGCTCGTTCTTCGTGAGCGTGCCGGTCTTGTCCGAGCACAGGGTGTCCATCCCCGCGAGCTCCTCGATCGACACCAGACGGGAAACGATCGCCTTGGCGCGCGCCAGTCGCTCGGCGCCGACCGCGAGAGTCACCGACAACACCGCGGGCAACGCGACCGGGATCGAGGCGACCGCCAGGATGAGTGCGAACTGAACCAACACGAGGAGCGGGTTGTGGCGGAACAGTCCGGTGACGAGGATGACGAGCACGAGCGCGGCGGTGGTGAGGATCAGGAAGTTGCCGATCCGCAGCACGGCACGCTGGAAGTGCGAGACCGCTCCCGCCTGCTCGACGAGCTTCGCCGTGCGCCCAAAATACGTGCTCATCCCTGTGGCGGTCACCACGGCGGTCATCTCCCCCTGGCGGACGATCGTTCCCGAGTAGGCCTCATCACCGGCCTGCTTCTCGACCGGAAGCGATTCGCCGGTCAGTGCCGACTGATCGACGCTCAGATACTGTCCCTCGAGCAGCCGCACATCCGCGGGGACGATGTTGCCGAGCTTGATCGCGACGAGATCGCCGGGGACCAGCAGGCGCGCTTCGATGTCGCGCCACTGTCCATCGCGCTTCGCGCGCGCCTTGAGGGCAAGGCGTTGCTTGAGCAGTTCGATGGCGACGTCAGCCTTGAATTCCTGCCAGAAGCCGACGCCGGCGTTGATCAGCAGCATGAGCAGGACGATGCCGAGATCGTCCCAGTGGCGCAGCACGGCCGAGAGAGCGGCCGCAATCTCGATCATCCAGGGAATCGGGCCCCAGAAGAAGCCGAGGAGCTTGCGCAGCACACTCACACGGTGCTCGGCGAGGGCGTTCTCTCCGAATTGCCTCAGCCGTTGCTCGGCCTCGGCCTCGCTCAGCCCGGGGCCGTTGGCAGCCGGTGCGCCGGCCGCACCCGCCGTGCTAGCCGAGCCGGTCGGACCGGCGCCCGTTGTCACTTCGGCGGCGCTCACTGCGGCCTCCCGCTCAGCGCCTGGCCGCGAGGCGCTCCTGCACGAACTGCGCGGCCCCGTGCAGGCTCGCGAGCCTCGGGTAATCGGTTTCCGCGATCTCGATGCCGAAGGTCTCGCTCACCGCGGTGGCGAAATGCAGCGCGTCCATGGAGTCAAAGTCGAATTGGTCGCGCAGATTCCGCTCGGGATCCACGCCGTCGGGCTCGATGTCGGGGGCCACACCCGTCAGCAGGGAGAGCAGTTTGGCTCGCAGTTCGGTCGGATCCATGGCGTCTCTCCCGGTCAAAGGGCGTGGGGCTGTGCGAGCAGGTCGGCGATCGTGCGCAGGAAGCGGGCGCCGGAGCGGCCGTCGGTGACTCGGTGGTCCGCTGCGAGCCCCAGCGTGAGAACCGGACGGATGAGGAGTTGACCGTCCCTGACCCACGGCCGATCGCGGATCGCTCCGGCGCCCACGATCGCAACCTGGGGCGGATTGATGATCGGGAAGAGAGCGTCCACGCCGTCCGCACCGAGGCTCGTGATCGTGATCGTGGCGGCTGTGAATTCCCCGGAGCGCACGTGCCCGGCGCGCACGCGGGTGACGAGCGCGCTGAAGTCTTGCATCAGCGTCGCAAGGTCCTTGCGGTCCGCGTCGAGCAGCGCCGGAGCCACCAGGCCGCCGCCGCGAACGGCGACTGCGGCACCGGCATGCACGGCCGTGCAGGGCTCGAAGCGCCCATTGCGGAAGTAGCCGTTGAAGCCCTCGATCCGTGCGGCGGCGAGCGCCACGGCCTTGGTGATGAGCACGGCGTCGATCAGCCGGTCTTTCACCGCAAGCGCGGCATTGTGAGCGCTCAACCAGTCGCGCGCCGGGCCGAAGTCCACGTGATGCCCGAGGTAGTAGTGGGGAATCTCGCGCTTGGCGCGCGCCATCGCGGCGCCGATCGTCGCGCGCATCGCGGCGCGGGCACCTGTGGGTGCTGCGGGCGTTGCGGCTGCCAGCTTCTCGACATCCTCCAGGTGCACGATGCCGCCGGCGGCGCCGCGCGCGAGTTGCTCGAGCGAGAGGCCGAGCTCGAGGGCGCGGCGGCGGGCGGCCGGGGAGATTCGCGAGTGTCGCGTCACGCCCTCGCGGGGTGCTTCGGTCCGGGGAGGGAGCGATGCCGGCTGCGCGGCGCTCACCGCGGCGGACGGTAAGGGAGCGCCTTGCGGGGAGGGCGTAGCTTGCGGGGCGTGGGAGGCTTCCGCCACCTCGAGCCGGGCTAGCACGGTGCCGACCGGCACCCTGCTGCCCGGTTGCACGAGGTGCTCCAACATCTGCGCGTCGTCATACGACTCGATATCGATCAACCCCTTGGTCGTCTCGACGGTCACGAGCGGCTCGCCGTGCCGAATGCGATCCCCGGGCTTCTTCAGCCATTCGGTGAGCGTCGCGCTCTCCATGTCCGCGCCGAGGGACGGCAGATGAAACTCGACTTGCATCAGACGCTCGCCCCGGGCGTGACCGTGGTGCGGATCGCGGCCACGATTCGCTCAGCGCTCGGCAGGGCGGCGTCCTCGAGGTGCTTGGCGTAAGGCACCGGAACCTCCACCGTGCACACGCGGGCAACCGGCGCATCGAGATCGTAGAAGGCCTGCTCGACGATGCGGGTCGTTATCTCGGCCGACAGGCCGCCGCTGCGCCAGCCCTCGTCCACGATCACGGCGCGGCGGGTACGCCGTACGCTCGCCACGATGGCCGCATCATCGAGCGGTCGAAGTGTCCGCAGGTCGAGCACCTCCGCCTCGATTCCCTCCCGGGCGAGTGTCTCGGCGGCGGCGAGACACTTGTAGAGGCTCCATCCGTAGGTGATGAGCGTCACGTCGCGTCCCGGACGACGGATCGCAGCGTGCTCGAGATCGACCCGCGCGAGGCCCGCCGTGAGCTCGCCCTCCATGTTGTAGAGATAGAGGTGCTCGAACAGCAGTACCGGGTCGGGCGAGGCGAGCGCGGCGGCGAGCATGAACCGGGCGTCATCGAGGGTAGAGGGCACGGCGATCCGAAGCCCGGGGATGTGCGCGTACCAGCCCTCCAGGCTGTGGGAGTGCTGGGCGGCGAGCTGGCGCCCGGCACCGGTCGCGAGACGAATGACGAGCGGGACGTTGAGCTGACCGCCTGACATGTGGCTCAGCGTGGCGGCGTTGTTTACGATCTGATCGAGGGCAAGCAGGCTGAAATTGACCGTCATGACCTCGACGATCGGCTTGAGCCCGCCCAAGGCGGCGCCGATCCCCGCCCCGACGAAGGCGGACTCGGACAGCGGGGTATCGCGGATGCGCTCCGGTCCGAACTCCTCGAGCAGCCCTTTGCTCACCGCATAGCTTCCGCCGTACCGGCCCACATCCTCGCCCATGAGAAACACCCGTGAATCGGCTATGAGCGCCTCGCGGACCGCTTCGCGCACGGCGTCGCGATAGGTGATGCGCAGCGGAGCCTCAGGAGGCGCGCTCTGCATAGACGAACCGCTCGAGTTCCGACACCGGCTCCCATGGGGAGCTTTCCGCAAACTGGACGGCGACCTCGACTTGCGCTTGCGCCTCTCGCTCGAGCCGTTGATAGTCTTCCTCGCTCATCAGGCCGAGCGCCTTCAGGCGCGTGGTGAGCGTGATGATGGGACCCTTCTGCTGCCAGGCCTCGACCTCGGTCTTGTCGCGATACAGCTGTGGATCGAACATGGAGTGCGCGCGGAAGCGGTAAGTGCGCATCTCGAGCAGAGCCGGTCCGGCGCCTTTTCGGATCTTTTCCGCGGCGGCGCTCACCGCCTCCTCGACGGCGAAGACATCCATGCCGTCGACGGCGGCCGCCTCGATGCGATATGCCCGGGCCTTGGTGGTGATGTCCCTCTCCGCCTGCGCCCGCTCGAGCGCGGTTCCCATTGCGTACAGGTTGTTCTCGCAGAGAAAGAGGACCGGCAGCGTCCACAGGGAGGCGAGATTGAGCGACTCGTGAAATTCCCCCTCGGCGACCGCGCCATCGCCGAAGAAGCATGCCGTGATGTCGTTCTCGCGCCGAAGTTTCTGAGCGAGCGCAAGGCCGACCGCAATGGGCAATCCGCCGGCGACGATCGCGTTGCCGCCGTAGAATCTCTTGGAAGCATCGAACAGGTGCATCGAGCCCCCGCGGCCGCGGCTGCACCCGGTCTGCTTGCCGAACAGCTCGGCCATCACCTTTTCCATGGAAATGCCGCGCGCGAGGGCGTGTCCGTGCTCGCGGTAGGTGGAGACGATGGCATCGGAGGAGCGCAAGGCCTGCAGGGCGCCGACGGCGACGGCCTCTTCGCCGTTGTAAAGATGCAGGAATCCGCGGATCTTCATCTCTCCGTAGAGCCGGTAGCAGCGATCCTCGAAGCAGCGGATGCGCAGCATCTGGCCGAGCAGCTCCAGGCCGTGCTCCCGGGTCGGAAGGCGCTCGGGGGGCGCGCTCATTCCTTGCCCTCGAGGGTCGACATGTCGCCCTCCGGAAGACCGAGCTCCCTGGCGCGCAGGAGCCGGCGCATGATCTTGCCGCTGCGGGTGCGCGGCAGGCTCTCCTTGAATGCGATCTCACGCGGCGCCACGACGGCGCCGAGGAGTCGCCGCGCGTGGCCCATGATCTTGCGGCGCAGCTCCTCGCTTTCCTCGAAGCCGGCCTTCAGCTCGACGAAGGCCTTCACAGCCTGTCCGGCGATCGGGTCGGGGACGCCGATGACGGCGACCTGTGCCACGGCCGGATGCCTCATGAGGGTGCTCTCGACCTCGAAGGGGCTGATCAGGTGACCGGCGGACTTGATGATGTCATCGGCGCGGCCGATGAACCAGAAGTAGCCTTCGCGATCGCGACGGGCCAGATCGCCCGCGAGGTACCAGCCCTCAAGGAAGCTCGACCGATAGCGCTCGGGGTCCTCGAGATAACCGCTGAACATGGATGGCCAGCCGGGCTTGAGCGCGATTTCCCCGGCTTGATCCTCCGACTCGATCACCTCGAGGCTGCCTCCTTCGCCACGGCGGACCACCTGCGCCTCCACGCCCGGAACCGCCCGGCCCATCGAGCCGGCCCGCACGTCGCAGGCGGCGAAGTTGGCGATCATGATCGCGCCGGTTTCCGTCTGCCACCAGGTGTCGTGAAACGGCATGTCGAAGGCTTCGAGCCCCCAGGTGACCGCTTCGGCGTTGAGCGGCTCCCCGACACTCGCCATGTGCCGCAGGTGCGGGTACTTGCGCTCCCGGGCGAGGGCGGTGCCCGCCTTCATGAGCATGCGGATGGCCGTCGGAGCGGTATACCAGATGTTGACGCTCTCCTCCTCGAGGATCCGATACCAACGTTGCGGGTCGAACTCCTCGCGATCGACGATCATCGTCACACCGCAGGTGAGGGGGCCGATCAGCCCGTAGGCAATGCCGGTCACCCAGCCGGGATCGGCCGTGCACCAGAAGACTTCCCCCGGGTGCAGATCGAGAACGAGCTGACTCGTGGCGTGCTGGGCGATCACCGCCGCATGCGTCAAGGTCACCCCCTTGGGCTTGCCGGTCGTGCCGCTCGTGAAGTGCAGCAGGGCGACATCCTCGTCGCGCGTAGGCGCGGTGTCGTAGGCTTCAGGCGCACGGCTCAAGAGCTGAGCGAGATCCGCCGTGTCGGGCGGAAGATCGCCAGGTGCCGCCTCGCGCACGATCAGCACATGGCCGAGCTCGGGGAGGCTTGCGCGGATGCCCGCCACTTTGCGCCGGTAGAGGCTCTCGGTGGTCACCAGCACCTTCACGTGACCGAGCTGCAGGCGCGTCCTGAGCGGCTCCGGACCGAAGGCGGAGAACAGGGAGCAGAAGACGTTGCCGGCCTTGAGGCTTCCGAGACCGGCGGTGAACAGCTCCGGAACGCGGCCGAGGAGGGTGGCGACGGCCGCTCCGCGCTCGATGCCGAGGGAGCCGAGGACATTGGCGAAGCTGCAGGCTCGCCGGCGAAGCTGCGCGTAGGTGAGGTCGGTCCGGTTCCAGTCCCGGTCGATGAATCGCGCGGCGACCCGATCGCCGAGTCCGAGTCCGATCGGGCGGTCGAGGGCTTCATGCGCCATGTTGAGACACGGTCCGCCGCCGGCGAGCGCGCGGCGCGCCTCCTGCCAGCTGAATTGGCGCCGGGCGGCGCCGTAGTCCGTCAGATAATGAGACACGCCGCCCGCGGACGGACGCTTGTGCACGGTTCGGTCAGTCATCACCTTACTCCGCTCGCCCGATTGTCGGGCCGGTCAAGGCCCTGTCGATCCGCGAATGTACTTACGCCGCCGTGCCACCCCCACGCGGCGACACGGCTCCGCCCGATCGAGGCTGACCGCGTTGAGGGGATCGCGGTTGCCGGCGCTTGAAGGAGTGCCGCTCATTGGCGCGAGCCCTGCACGTCCCGGCGGTTCCACCACCCTCCGCCGAGGGCCTGGAACAACGCGGCGGTGTCGGAGAATCGGGCGGCCTGTGCCTGTACGAGGGCGAGGCGGCTCTGTTGGTAGGTTTGCTCGGCGTTGAGCAGCGACAGATAGCTGATCGAGCCCACGTGGTATTGCCGCCGCGAGGCGGCCAGGCTGGCGGCCGCTGCTCGCTCCGCGGCCGATTGCGCGGCGAGCCCTTCGGCGTCTAGCTCGAGAGCGCGCAGGGCGTCCGCTACGTTTTGAAACGCACTGAGCACGGTCTGCCGGTACTCGGCTGCGCGGACCTCAAACGCCGCGATCGCCGCTTTGCGCCTGTAATGGAGCGTTCCGCCCTCGAAGAGCGGCTGGGTGAGGCTTGCGGCAATGCTCCACACTCCGGTCTTCGAGGTGAACAGGCGGCCGAGACTCTCGCTGCCGAGACTGGCGCTCAAGGAGACCTGCGGCAGCATGTTCGCGGTTGCCACACCGATCTGTGCACTCGCCGCGTGCAGCTGCTCCTCGGCGGCGCGAATGTCGGGCCGCTGCTCGATGAGCCGGGAGGGCAGACTCACCGGGACCTGTCGGGGAAGGCTCAGAGAAGAGAGCGTGAAGCGCGCAAAGAGCCGCTCGCTCGGCAGCCGCCCGAGGTAGGTCCTCAGCTGATCGCGCGTCAGGGCGAGCTGTTTCTGCAGCGGCACGAGCTGAGCGCGGGTCTGCGCCAGTGCGGCGGCCTGGGCCAACACCGCGGTGTCCGCGGCGGTACCGATCGCAAACTGCCGCTCGAGCCCGCTGAGCACCCGGGCCTCGATGCGAATGATCTCGCGCGTGGCGCGGATCTGGCCTCGAAGCGAGGCTTCCAGCACGGCGGTGGCGACCACGCTCGAGGTCAGTGTCAGGTAGCTCGCCTCGAGCTCGAAGCGCTGATACTCGGCCTGCGCGGCAAGCGACTGCACCTGCCGACGGGTGCCGCCCCAGGGATCGAGCAGATACGAGACGCTCAACGATGCGCTCTTGACCGTCAGAGCGCGACTCACGCCGGGTTGCCCGAACTCGTTGCCCGAGAGCCGCTCGCGCGTGGCGGAGGTTGTGGCGCTCAGGGCGGGGTACCAGGCGCCTTCGCCCGCGTGGAGCTGCGCCTGCGCCTCGCGCAGGGACGCTTGCGCCGCCTGCAAGGTAGGATTGGCCCGCAACGCCGCGCTGACGATGGCATCGAGCGCCGTCGAATGAAACAGCGTCCACCATTGCCCGGGAAGGTTCATCCCCTGCACGAGGCGCTGGGCGTGTCCGTCCGGGACCGGCGCACGGGCGGTGCGCGCGGGCAGGGGCCTCACTGTGTAGCCGGTGACCGCTGGAGGGGACGGGCGCCGGAAGCTCGGGCCGACGGCACAGCCTGCCAGTAGAAGCGTCAAGGCGACCGTGGTTGCAGCTTCGCGGCCTCGATGGGTCCCGGGCGTCATGGGTGCGGTCCCGCTGCGCCGGCCGCTCCTTGTTGCGGCTCGAGCGCCGCGCGCCCGGGCGTGCCGGCCGCCGGGGTTTGCCGGACGGGGTGCACGCGCTCTCCCGGGACGAGCCTGAGAAGACTCCCGGTCGCAACCCACTCCCCCGGCGCGAGTCCGCTTTCGACCCTCACCAACGGGCCGTAGGCCGCTCCCAGCGTGACGAATCGCTGGCTGACGAGGCCGTCGGTAGCGATGACATAGACGTACTGGCCGAGCTGGCTCGAGCTCACGGCGATCTGGGGAATGAGCAGCGCATTCGATTGGTACGCCGTGCGCAAGCGGACACGGATGAATTGGCCCGGCAGCAGGCTATGGCGGGGATTGGAGACGGTCGCCCGCATCGTGATCGTGCCCGTGCCGCTGTCGACGGTGTTGTCGATGAAGGTGACCGTGCCGAAATACTCGGGCGTGGTCGAGCTGCCGATCAGCACCTGCGCCGGAACCGGACCGCGGCGCAGCGCCGCTTCGATCCGCGGCAGGTCGGTGTCAGGGGGGTTGAACGTGGCATAGATCGGATCGAGCTCGACTAGTGTGTTGAGCTGTGTGCCGGCCACCGTGATGAGCGCGCCCTCATGGACCTGGGTGAGACTCAGGCGCCCGGCAAAGGGCGCGCGGATCGAGGTGTAGCCGAGATTGAGTTGCGCGGTCTCGATGGCCGCCCGATCGGCCGCCACCGACGCCGCATCCTGCGTGGCGGCGCTCGCCGCGAGCTGCAGTGTATCGAGCGACACGTCCCCGGCTCTGATGAGGCGGGTATCGCGGTCGTGATTGGCCACGGCGTATCGGTATGCGGCCGCATCGCGCTCAAGCTGGGCCCGAGCCCGATCGAGCGCCGCCCGATAGGCGCGGGGATCGATCTGGTAGAGAAGCTGGTTCTTGCGCACATCCTCGCCGTCGCGCGCCGCATATCGCTCGAGATACCCCGTCACCTGGGCCTCCAGGGTGACGCTGCGGATGGCTTGTGTGGTGCCGAGATACTCGAGGTACTCCGGCACGGTCTCCTGCACCACGGGTGCGACTGGAACCGCCAGGGTCGGGGGCGAGGGCAGCGGGTCTGCCGCGGCCCCCCGGTCGCGGTGGCTGCGCAGCGTGAGCACGGTGGCGAGGAGCGCGGCAACCAATGCGAGCATGGCGACAGACCGGGGCGATCGCAACTCACTCATCATGGCGCGGGCCTCTCTCGTGCGCAGGTGCTGTGGGATCCCGCGCAGGCGTAGATTCCCCGGAACTGGAGGCGGAGGGCACCGTCGCGCCCCAGAATCGCTCGCGGATGCCCTCGATGACGACATAGAAGATGGGAACGAAGCCCAGGCTGAGCATCGTTGCCGCCAGCATGCCCCCGACGACGGTGGTACCGATCGAGCGGCGGCTCGCCGCTCCCGCTCCGGATGCGAACATCAGCGGCGCGGCGCCCAGGATGAACGCGAAGGCCGTCATCAGGATGGGGCGCACACGCAGCCTGGCGGCCGCGCGCGCCGCAGCGACGATGCCGAGACCCGCTTCGCGGCGCCGGCGCGCGAATTCGACGAGGAGGATGGCGTTTTTCGCCGCGAGGCCCACCAGCATCACGAAGCCGATCTGCACGTACACATTCTTGTCGATGCCCCGCAGCCACAGCAGCCCCAGCGCCCCGAACAGCGCCAAGGGCACGGTGAGGATGATCATGAACGGCATCGTCCAGCTCTCGTACTGCGCCGCGAGAAACAGGAACACGAACAGCAGCGACAGCGCGAACACCAGGCCCTCCACCCCCGCGGCCTTCAGCTCCTGGTAGGTGATGCCGGTCCACTCGATGCCGAAGCCGCTCGGCAGACTGCGGGCCGCGCGCTCGACGGCCGCCATCGCCTGGGCGGAGCTGTACCCGGGGGCGGCGCTGCCGGTTATTTCGGCCGCTTCGTACATGTTGTAATGGGGCACGGTCTCCGGGCCCACCGTGGGGGAGAGCGAGCCGAGGGTGTCAAGCGGCACCATCCCGCCGGAGGCGTTGCGCGTGTAGAGCGCGGACAGCTCGCTCTTGGTCGCGCGGGCGCGCTCATCGGCCTGGAGCAACACCTGGAAGGTTCGCCCGAACAGCGTGACGTTGTTGACGTACAGCGAGCCGAGATAGATGTGCAGCGTATCGAAGACGTCG
>JAJZLX010000181.1:26032-28107 GCA_021850555.1 Pseudomonadota bacterium
CGTCGGTCAGGTTGACGCCGAGCTGCTTCGCCTTGTCCCGGTCGAGATTGAAATCGAGCTCCGGGGTGTTCGTATTGAAGCTGCTCAGCAGGCTCGCGCCGTCGATCGCCGGCTGGCGGCGGGCCAGCGCCAGAAAATTGCGCGTGGCGTCGGCGAGGGCGTCGCTGCCGCTGCCGGCGCGGTCCTCGAGCTCGAGATCGAAGCCGCCAAAGGTGCCGATTCCGCGGATGGCCGGCGGGAGCAGCGCGAACACGTTCGCCT
Organism: Pseudomonadota bacterium; assembly: GCA_021850555.1. The sequence goes on from JAJZLX010000181.1 coordinate 26,294, forward strand.
GGGTGATGCGCGCGAGCTTCGGTCGCAGGGAGGCGATGATGTTTGCGGCACTCAGCCTGCCGCCACGCTCATCCCAGGGCTTGAGCATGACGAACATCGCGCCGCTGTAGGAGTTCGTCGAGCGGGTCACGAAATTGAAGCCGCTGATTGAAATAACGGATCTGACCCCGGGGGCCGCCTCGACGATCCTGCGCTCCTCTGCCATCACGGCGTCCGTGCGCTCGAGTGACGCGCCGCTCGGCAGCGAGGTGATCACGAAGAAGTATCCGTTGTCCTCATTCGGCAGGAACGCTCCCGGGACAGTGCGAAACAGCAGATAGGTCACCCCGAGCCCGACGGCGAACACGCCGAGTGCGACCCACCGGTGTCTTACCAGCCTGGGGACGGCCGCGGCATAAGCGCTCCTCGCCGCCTCGAACCCCTGATTGAATCGATGAAACAGGAAGAATCGGGACGTGGTCTCGCGCGTGAGCAGCACCGCGCACAACGCCGGGCTCAGGGTGAGGGAGTTGAAGGCCGAGAACGCCACGGAGACCGCGATGGTGACGGCGAACTGGTTGTAGAGCCGGCCGGTGATGCCCGGGACGAACGCGATCGGAACGAACACTGCGGCCAGCACCGCAGAAGTGGCGATGATGGGGCCTGTCACCTCGCTCATCGCCTTCTTGGCGGCCGCCTTGGGCGCGAGGCCGTTTTCGAGCTGGCGCTGGACGTTTTCGACGACGACGATCGCATCGTCCACCACCAGGCCGATCGCAAGCACCATCCCCAGCATGCTCAGGGTGTTGATGGAGAATCCGATGACATACATGACCGCAAACGTGGCGATGAGAGACACCGGAATGGCGATCGCGGGGATGATGGTGGCCCGCCAGCTTTGAAGAAAGAGATAAACGACCGCAATCACGAGCACAAGGGCGATGAGCAGCGTGATCGTCACCTCGGACAAGGAGGCGGCCACGAAGGTCGTGGTGTCATAGCTCACGCTCCAGCGCAGCCCGGGCGGGAAGCGCCCTGCGAGCCGGGCCATCGCACTGCGCACCTCGCGATCCACAGCCATCGCATTGGCGCTCGGGGACTGGAATACGGCGAGCATCACCGCGGGCTGCTGATTGAGGAAGGCGCTCTCGGAATACTGCATCGACCCGAGATCGGTGCGGGCCACGTCGCGCAGGTACACGGTGCCGCTGGTCGCTGTTCCCGCCCGCAGCACGATGTTGCCGAATTGCCGGGCGTCGAGCAGTTGGCCGCGCGTGTTCACCTGATAATCGAAAGCGGTGCCCGCTGGAGCGGGGGCCTCGCCGAACTTGCCGGCGGCGACCTGCTGGTTCTGCTCGAGAATCGCATTTTTCACGTCCGTGGCGGTCAGGCCGAACCTGGCGAGCTTGGAGGGATTGAGCCAGACGCGGATCGCGTAACGCCGCTCTCCGAAGATCAAGACGTTGCTGACGCCCGCCAGGCGCTTGAGCACATCGACGATCTGCAGATAGGCATAGTTGCTGATCGTCGGCAGGCTCAAGGCGCCGTTCGGAGAGAACAGATTCACGATCATGGTGAAGTTCGGATTGACCTTCTGGACCGTGATCCCGCTCTGATTCACGATGGGCGGCAGCTGTCCGGTCGCCGCGGTAATACGGTTTTCCGTATCGACGGCCGCGATGTCGACCGGGTAGCCGACGTTGAAGGTGACCGTGATCGTCGAACTGCCGTCGTTGGCGCTCACCGAGGAGCTGTAGATCATCCCCTCGACGCCGTTGATCTGCTCTTCGAGCGGCGTCGTGACCGTGTCGGCGACGACCTGGGCGCTCGCGCCC
>JAJZLX010000768.1 GCA_021850555.1 Pseudomonadota bacterium
CGGGACCGTCGGGCTGCTGTTCCGCGGCATGGCCGCGGCGGTCGTCATCGCGCTGGTCACTTCCCAGCTCATCGCGATCGTGATCACGCCCGCGTTCGCGATGTGGGTGGCGCAACGGCAGCGCCCCGCGCACCGGCTTGCCGGAGAGCGCTGGGTGCGCCATGCCTACGGGCGTGCGCTGCTGCGCGGCATGCGCAGGCCCTGGCTCGCCGCGCCCATCGCCCTGGGTCTGCTCGCCGTGGCGGCCATCGGCGCCTGGGAGCTGCCGACGGCGTTTCTGCCTCATTGGGACGAAGGCATTTTCGTCGTGCCGTTTCGCACGCCGGACGGCACGGGGGTGCACGAGACTCTTCAGGTCGGGCGGGATCTGATGCGCATTGCGCTCAAGAACCCCAATGTCGCGCGCGCCTCGCTGGTGGTGGGGCGCGGGTTCGGCAACCCGTACGCCACACCCAACAAGGGAGGCATCACGATCCTGTTGAGGCGGCATCGCCCCGATAGCGCCCGGCAGGTGATGCGGGAGTTGCGGCATCGCTTTCGCGCGGCGGTTCCGGACCTGACCACGCTCGAGACCATGCAGGTGATGATCAATCGCCTGGGGAACATGTCCGGATCGCATGCGCCGCTGGTCGTGGAGCTGTTCGGCAAGAGCTCGATCGAGTTGCACGACAGCGGAGAGCGCCTGCTCGGCGCGCTGCTCGCCAGCCATGATTTCCACTCCGTGGTGTTCAAGTCTCCTTCCGCGGGACCGGAGGTGCAGGTCACGCCGAACAGCCTGGCCGCCCTGCAGGGGCTCACGCCCGCGAGGCTCGCCCATCAACTCCTGACGCGCCACTGGGGCCGGCGGGCCGGAATCCTCCTGCGCGGGGAGCAGATCGTGCCCGTCCGTGTGGAGGAGTCCGATTCCGGTTCCAGGACACCGGTGGACTATGCCGATACGCGCATACGGCTGCCGGACGGGCGTCTGGCCCCGCTCTCGCAGGTGGCGCAGGTTCGCCTGCAGGGCGTCGTGCCGTACGTCACGCATCAGAACCTCGTGCCCTACGCCACCATCAAGCTGAATCCCGTGCGGGGGGAGGGATTGTCCGTGGCGGCGCGGCGCGCCGATCGGTTGATCGCGAAAGCGGGCCTGCCGCGGGGGGTCAGCAGCCAGATCGGCGGCTACTACCGGGAGCAGCAGAAGAGCTTCAGCCAGATGCTGCTCATCCTCGGGGCGGCGCTGCTCATCCTGCTGGTGCTGCTCGGCTACCAGTTCGGCAGCCAGAAAGCGGCGATCGTCGCCATCATCTGCATCGCGCTCACGGCAGCCGGGGCCCTCGTTGCGCTGCTCGCCACCGGCATCGACCTCGACAGCACGGCGTTTCTCGGCATGCTGCTGGTGTTCGCCATTGCGGTGAACAACGTGATCCTCATCTTCTCGCGCGCGCATCAGCTCGATGGCGCCGCCCCCAGGCCGGCGAGCGTGGCGCTGGCGGCGCACCAGCGGCTGCGACCGATTCTCATGACGATGCTGGCGGACGTGCTGGGGTTTCTGCCGCTCGCGATCGGTATCGGACGCGGCACCGATCTGCTGCGTCCGCTCGCGATCGCCGTCATGGGTGGGCTTGTCGTCGGGACAGTGATGACGCTGTGGCTCGCACCGGTGCTCTACGCCGCATGGTGGCGCCCGGATGCCGCGGCGAGCGCTTCCCGCTAGCACCCCGCCAGGGTCCGGGACAGATCGGATGTCGGCGAGGGAGATCGCCAGTGAAAGTTGTTTATAAAAAATGAATTATAAGTTATTGTAATATAAAGAGTATAGTTGAACCACTCGTGGCTCGGACACCATCGAGGATGCACAATGTCCGCCCGGCCGGCAGATGAGTGGGATGAAAATGGGCACCGCATCGATTCTGGATCCGGATTTCGTTCGCGCGCAGTTCCCGGCGTTCAGTGAGCCCACGCTCGAGGGCCAGGCGTTCTTCGAGAACGCAGGCGGCTCGTACGCCTGCGGGACAGTCATTCGGCGTTTGCAGGAGTACTACCGCCGGTTGAAGGTACAGCCTTACTACGCGTTTGCCTCATCGGCAGAAGCCGGAGAGTGGATGGATGCGGCGCGTGTGCGGCTCGCAGAGTACCTCGGCGTGTCCGCGGAGGAGGTGCACTTCGGACCTTCGACCTCCCAGAACACCTACGTGCTGGCACAGGCGTTTCGCTCCCTGCTCAAGAGCGGCGATGAGATCATCGTCACCAATCAGGATCACGAGGCCAACAGCGGCGTCTGGCGCCGATTGGCGGACCATGGCGCGATCATCAAGGAGTGGCGGGTGGACCCGCGGACCGGGTGCCTCGACCCCCATCAGCTCGATGAGCTGCTGACACGCCGCACGCGGCTGCTCGCCTTTCCGCACGTCTCCAACATCGTCGGGCACATCAACCCGGTCGCGGACATCATCGCGCGGGCCCGTGCCGCAGGGGTGCTCACGGTGCTCGACGGGGTGTCCTGGGCGCCTCACGGTCTGCCCGATGTGCGCGAGCTGGGGGCCGACATCTATCTGTTCTCGCTCTACAAGACCTACGGTCCGCATCAGGGTGTCATGGTGATGAGCCCCCGGCTCATCGAGAAGCTCGGCAACGAGGGTCACTACTTCAACGCCCGCGATCCGTTCAAGCGCCTGGTGCCGGCCGGCCCCGATCACGCGCAGGTGGCCGCGGCGCGTGGGCTCGCGGAGTACTTCGATGTCCTCGATGCGCGCCACCATCCCGGCGCCGCGCCCGAGGGCCGGCCGCAACGGGTGCGCGAAGCGCTGCGCGCAGCGGAGCTGCCGGCGCTCTCGAAGCTGCTGCAGTTCCTCGAGCATCGGAGCGATATCCACCTGCTCGGTCCCGCGCGCGCCGCCGACCGCGCGGCGACGGTCGCGTTCGTGCCCCGATCGGTCGAGCCACAGGCGCTGGGCGAGCGCCTCGCCCGGCGCGGCTTCATGATCGGCTTCGGCGGCTTCTATGCCGTGCGGCTGCTCCAGGCGATGAACGTCGATCCGGCTCGCGGAGTCGCACGCATCTCATTCGTGCACTACACGACGTGCGCCGAGGTCGATGGCCTGATCGAGGCGCTCGAGGCATCACTGGCGGGCTGAGCCCGGGCGCACCGGGCTACGGAGGAGGAGTCATGCACGGGAAGCGGAGTGCGGGCTTGCTGCTGTTCCGGGAGGTCTGCGGAGCGCTCGAAGTCCTCCTCGTGCATCCGGGCGGCCCATTCTGGGCGGGGAAGGACGAGGGCGCCTGGTCGATTCCAAAGGGGGAGCTCGCAGAGGGCGAAGATCCTCTCGAGGCCGCGCGGCGGGAGTTCGAGGAGGAGACCGGCGCCGCGCCCCCCGTCGCTGAGCTCCTTTCGCTGCGGCCGGTGCGTCAGCCGAGCGGGAAGGTCGTGCATGCCTGGGCGGTCAGAGGGGAGTTCGATGTCACGGCCTTGAGGAGCAACCTGTTTTCCATGGAATGGCCGCCGAAGTCCGGTCAGCATCAGCAGTTTCCGGAGGTGGATCGGGCGGCGTGGCTTGCCCTCGAGGTGGCGAGGCGGAAAATCTCCAAAGGTCAGTTGCCTCTGCTCGAGCAGCTTAAGGCCCACCTCGGGCGACACTCGTCCTGAGGTGCGGATTCGAGCCGGCGGAGGAGCAAGCACGACCTGCAACGTGCTGCGTGAAGCGCATCCCCGTTCCGAGCGCGGGGCGCATGCGAGGCAGGCACCACCGCGGGGCCGGCGGCCCAGGCCTGAATGCCCCGGCCGCCGGGCTCGACCATCGCAGGCATCAAAGAGTCATGGCTGAAAGCGCCTCCGGATCCACCGTGAAGGCGATGCAGCGCCTGGGCAAGCAGCCGACGGCATGATGCCGAAGCGCGGGCTCGCTCTAGGTACTTTCCGAAAACGCCTCCGTACAAGAATTCTCCGCCGACCTTGATCACAGAAACGGCGGAAGCCGGCCACATAGCATGGCGTGGCTCGCAATTGCCACTTTGACGCTTCCCTGCACAGCAGGGTGTCTTCGCGGCAAGGGCAGGCCGTCAAGATGCCGCTGGAGGTCGCATTGAATTCCGGATTTCACGCAACGAGACTGCAGCAGACTCACAACTTCGAGTCGCTTGCGCAAGAAGCCATGGAGATCCTTCCCTGCGTGCCATTCGTGGTCGAATTCAACACCCCGGATTCGGAGCCGAAGTTCCTGTTCGTCGGGGAAGGATCACAGGCTCTCCTCGGCGTTCCCGCCATCGACATGATCCAGCGGGGCCTCGCAAGCCTCAGCCTCGTGCCGCGGGAGGACGCCCGAGCGGCCCGGGACAGCCTGCGTGAGGCCGCCCAGGCCGCCCGGCGGTGCAGGCACGAATTCCGGGTCCGCCTCGGCGACAGCGTCCGATGGGTCGAAGGCTGCGCGCTTTTCGATCGTGCCGAAGGCCCCAAGCGGCGGGGGCGCGGCTATTGGATCGACATCACCGAGGGCAGGCGCAGCGTGCTCGAGAACCGCCGCCTGCAGCGGCGCCTGGAGCACGTGTTCGGGACATCCCCGGTCCCGACCGTCATTTTCGATTCGGGAGAGAATCTGCTCGCGGCCAATGCTGCGTGCATCGAGCGGTTCGGTTATGCAATGGAAGAGATACCCACCCTCTCGGCCTGTTTCGAGCGGCTGTTTCCCGATCCGGTACGACGCTCGCGCGCGCTCGGAAAGTGGCGTGTATCCCTCGGTCGCGCACGCCAGCACGGCGAGGCGGTGCCGCCCTTCATCGAGCAGGTGCAATGCAAGCATGGGGACATGCGCGTGGTGAAGGCGCTCATGACTCATACCGGTGGTGAGGTCATCGTCGCCTTGAGCGACGTTACCGATCGGGTGTATGCGAAACTGCGCCAGCGCCGCGCGGCTACGGAGCGCGACAGTCTGCGCAGTCGGTTGCATCTTCAGTCCGAGCGCATGCCGATGGGTCTGGTGATCAG
>JAJZLX010000711.1 GCA_021850555.1 Pseudomonadota bacterium
CGAGACCGATGGCCGATCAAACCCGATGTGGTTGCTGAAGGCGGAAATGGATGCATTGATGGGGCAGCGAACCCTGAGGTGACCGTCGGACCGGAAGACCTTAGATTGATCAGCACTTCTCATGAGCCCGCGAGGACTCAGCTGGCGGAATCCGGCGATACGAGTGCAGCCGCCGCTGAGGTGGCACGCATCTGTGCGCACCTGCAGGCGAGGTATCCGAGTTACTGGCCTGAGACGGTTCGCGCCTTGGTTGTGCAGGGTGCCGGCTATACGCAGGCAATGCGGTTGGATCAACGTATCGTGCCAACGCAGGCAGACCGGCGTACGTTACTTCGGCGGTATGGCCATGGAAGGGTCTCCATGGAATCTTCGCTGAACTCAGCGCTTAACAGACCAACGATAGTCCAGCAGGAGACGATTGTTCCGTATGTACTGGAGGACAACGCACTACGCCTTGGGCGAATGAATATCCACAATCTGCCCTGGCCTAAGGCCGAACTCGAAAAGCTGGGCGAATCCGAAGTCTCCTTGAAGATTACACTGTCCTATTTCATTCAGCCAAATCCCAGCCGGCGTGGCTGGCATAGTAAGTTCCGATACCAAAGCCACGGCCTTCGATTCGCTGTGCGCGGTGCCAGGGAAACTGAGGAACGATTCCATCAGCGCATCAATGGCATCGAGCGGGAAGCAATGGGGGAGGATCGCGAAGAGTCGATGCCAGAGCCGGACAACGATGGCTGGCTACTTCGTCGATCTTTTCGGTCGCAGGGATCACTACATTCGGATACTTGGTACGGATTGGCTTCGGAACTAGCCAATAAGTCCGAGATTGCGGTATTTCCAGTCGGCGGATGGTGGAAAGACATGACCGGACAAGCTAAGTTGAATCGCCGCGTGCGCTATGCGTTAGTCGTCTCGTTGGATGTATCGGCGAACGTAGACGTCGATATCTACACACCCATTGCGAACCAGATCATCGTTCCTGTGAACCTCGCGTAGAGTTGATGTCCAGGAAGGGCTGAACTGCGAGCATGGGAGGTGGTCGATCGTATAGCAAGTTGGCTGGAAAGCAGATTGCCGGCGTGATCTTCATGGACAGTGCATGGCGGCTCCATCCGCGCACGGTCGATGTTGTTGACGTGCTGTATAGCTATGGTCAGAAAATTGGTGTCGACTAGGCGCGGGACTGGGGAAGTCTGTGAAATGACTAAATGTTGTGTCTATGCGTGCTGAATCTGGATTGCGCGCCGGGCGTGCTGGCGACGACGAGGATGTGGGTGGCTTCATCGAAGTCGTCAATTATGCGCCCTGTGATGGTTACGCGCTTCCGTCGTGTTGATGTGGACACGGGGCTCGATGCCGCGTAAGCGTGCGGGGAAGGCCCGTGGATTTCTCTCTACCGTTCGCCCAAGCTGTGCAACCGTGGGGGAGCTGCTGGCCTGCTCACGGTGCGCGGCGGCGCTTGATCTCTGGCAGGACCTCGTCGATCACGGTGTCCTCGGTCATGGCCTTGCCGAGGGCGGCATCGAGGCGCTCCATCAGCTGCGCGATCGTCTCGCCGTCGCGGCCCACGAGCGCGACGCGCACTTTCTTGCCCTGAGCGGCGAGTGCAGCGCGGCGGATCGGCGGGATTTCCCCGAGAGTGATCTGACCGCGGGTGTCGTCGAGGAAGGCTTGCAGGTGGCCGAGCGATGCGGCGGGGCGCCGGGGTTTGAACACCGAAGGACTCGCTATGCCGCCAGGGCGTCCGTCACCTGGCTCGGCTGAGCGAGCTTGTCAGCGACGTTCCAGGGCAGCAGTTCCTCGATGCGGTTGATCGGGTGATCAGCGATCCGCTCGAGGATGTACTGCAGATAACTCTGCGGATCAATGTGATTCAATTTGCAACTCTCAACAAGACTATAAATGATCGCCGCCCGTTCACCGCCGCTGTCCGATCCGAAGAACAGATAATTGCGTCTGCCGATGCCCATGCCACGGATCGAGCGTTCAGCGGCTCCGTTGTCGATCTCGAGGCGTCCGTCCTCGGTGTAACGGCAGAGTTGGCTCCAGCGCTTGAGCGAGTAGTTGAACGCCTCGAGCAACTTTGCGCTGCTGTCGAGTTCGCAGACGGTCTGGATCATCCACGCATGAAGGGCGTTGAGCAGCGGCACGGCATACTGCTGACGCGCAGCACGGCGTGCCTCGGGCGATTGCCCGCGGATATGCGTCTCGATCTGATACGCTCGATGGCTTCCTGGGCGACCGGAGACTTCAATGCCGCGTAAATGTCGAAGAACTTCCTGCGTGCGTGCATCATGCAGGCAATTTCCTCCACGCGCGCCGGCGTCCCCGGACTTGTGGGGCGAAACAGCGGCTCGAAGCCCGCATAGCCGTCGACCTGCAGCTTGCCTCTGAAGCGAGCGAGGTGCTTCTGCGGATACTTTCCGTGCCAGCTCGGCGAATATTGGTACCACACCGCCGGTGGGTCCGTGGATCCCCACCCGGTGCCGTCGCGCACGTACGTCCAGATGTGTCCGCGCTTGGTTTTGCCGGTGCCGGGGGCCAGAACCCGGTACGGAGTGTCATCGGCGTTGATGTTCGATGCCGACAGGACATGCTTGGCAAGGGCCTCGACCAGCGGACCGAGCAACAGGCTGCTCGCCGCAACCCACTGCATGAGCGTCGTACGGCTCAACTTCAGGCCCGCGTGGGCGAAAATCTGACACTGCCTGTATAGGGGCAGATGAAACGAGTATTTCCAGGAGAGAACCAGCGCCAAAAGCGAGGCGCCGGCAAAACTCTTCTCGATCGGGCGAGACGGCGCCGGGGCCTGCACGATGGCCGAGCACTTCGTGCATCGCTTCTTCGGGCGGATGTGCCGGGTGACGGTGAACGTGACAGTCTTCGCTTCCAGCACCTCGGACTCGTCCGTGCCGAGCGTCTTCAGCGCCCCGCCGCAGTCCGGACAAGTGCATTCCTTCGGCTCGATGAAATGAGGGATGCGCTCGAGGTGCTCGGGCAGCTTCTTGCGGCGCACCGGCTTGCCCTTGGGGGCGGCAGCGGTGGGGATCTCGCCGACGGCCTGCGCCTGCCGTTCGGCCTCCCGGACGGCGGCCTTGAGCTCCTCGAAGCTCATCGGCAGCTGCCCGGCGCCCTCGAGCTGCTCGGAGGATTGACCGAAGCGCGCCCGGCGCAGCTTCGCCAGCTGAAATCGCAGGTGCTCGATCAGTGCCTGCTGCTCGCGCAGCTCGATGTCCTTCGCTCGGCTCGCGCTGTGCTGCTCGATCACGAGGCGCTTGAGCGCCTGCATGTCGTTCGGTAATGCGTTGATATCGAGCACAGGCGAATTATACGCGCTGCACTCGATGTGCGCACGGGATCGTGTGTGTGTTTTGTTGGTTTGTGTCGGACTGGCGGTCTCGATCTCGAGACCGCCGTCCCCCTTACACCGATCGACTTGGCTGGACCCGCTCAGGATCCTGCGGAGCGAGCGCCGTCCTCTTCGGCTGCCGCCAGTCGATGCCTTCGAGCAACATCGATAGTTGCGCTGCGCTCAATGACACTGTCCCGCTCTCGGCCTTCGGCCAGACGAACTTCCCGCCGCGCAGCCGCTTGTAGAAAAGACAGAGCCCGTCCTGGGTATCCCAGAGAATTTTTATCCGGTCACCTCGGCGGCCTCGAAAGACGAAAATCTGACCGGAATAGGGGTTCAGACCCAGCGCGGTCTGCACCAGCGCGCTCAAGCCCTCGAGCCCGTTGCGAAGATCGGTCACGCCGGCCGCCAGCCAGATCCGCACGCCCGCTGGTAGGCCCATCATGACCGTGAGAGCTCCTCGAGCACCGCGCGCAGCATCCCGGCATCGACCGTCCCGCGGATGCACACCTGCTGCCCACTCGCGAGCCGCACTTCAATCGCTCCTGCGGCACTGATCACCAGCGCCGGCTCTCGAGCCGGCCGCGATGACCGCGGCCCATCGCCCGTCACGCGAATCGGCACCAAGCGTGCACCCCCGCTCATCGGCCTGGGCGCGCCGAACTCACCGGCCCGATACTGCCCACGCCAGCGCTTCACCATGCTCATGTGCGCCCCGTGCCGCCGGGCAACTTCGCTCACCGCCGCCCCTGAGCGCTCGAGCTCCCGCACGACCCGCACCTTCTCGGCTACCGACCACTTCCGCCGTCCCAGCCTCCCTGCAGCTGCGACTCGCCGCTCCCCGCCGCTCGCCTGAATCCTCGCCATCTGCGCCACCCCGTACGTTCTCACTACGACGGGCTCATCATCCTCCTCGCGCGAGGCACCTATCCATGGGCCACGGCCGCACGGTTACGTTGAAACAGCGTCAAGTGAGATTGCTCAAGGTGATAAATGACTCCGGGATCCTGATCTTCGAAGCACCGGGACCCAATATACGAAGCAGGCAAGCGATCCGGCGCGTGAGCCAAGTTAAAACTCGAACACAGCCAAGAGCTTCGTGATCGGCGGATTCCAGTTGGATGCGAATCGCATCGGTGCACTGCTGATCGTCGGCTACTACGAGGCCAACCCCCTGCGGTTCGCCGCCAGGGTGGGAGCGGGTTTCGTCTCGCAGACCAGGACGATGCTGCAGTTGAAGCTCAAGCCTCTGGATCGCCTCGGTGTCCATCCTTAGATCTACCGACAGGCACGACCCCTCCGTCGTCCATTCCATTAGCCGGATCTGCACCAGGAGCTTGGGCGTGATGCCTCCCACTAATGGTATCTCCTATGGCGTGATCCCGCCGTCCCAGCGAGATTTGGGTGTCCTTCGCCTTGAAAGCCCCGGGAGGCACTTGAGAGACCGCTCTGGACCGTGTCAATTTCTATTCCGGGTCAGTCTGAACTTAAAGTCCGCTCAGTGCTTCGCCGACCTGTCGGACGCCGGATAGTTGCTCAATTGACAGGATCGGGGCCAGGGCGTAAAACGCCCTCGTTTACCGAGTCTCCTACACGAAAAC
>JAJZLX010000321.1 GCA_021850555.1 Pseudomonadota bacterium
GGGCGTATGCTCCTTCCAGATCGACAGCGGAAATGACAGCCGCACCTCGCCGCTGTACTGCGGCGTGAAGGTCAGGCGGCTGACGGCCAGATGCGGTTGCCGCTGGCTGACGAAGCTGACGACGCGAATCGCGGTCGTCCGCGCGCCCTCGACATAGCGATAGCGGGTCGTCAGCGTCGCATCATGCAGATCCAAGGTCTGCCGATAGCCCGGGAAGTGCCCCGGGCCGAGCGCTGCGCGATCGAGCCAGCCGCGCGGATCGCCGGCGGGCGCCGCGTTGAAGTCGATGGCATTCCAGCCCGGCAGGCATGCCGGACGGGCGATGTCCCCCTTGGTGCGATCCATCAGGCCCACCATGTAGGTCTGCGTCGCGTCCGTGCCGCGCGGCGCGGTGAGCGTGGCCAGATAGCCATTGCCGAGCACGCCGGGGAAATAGCTCGGCACTCCGTCGAGTCCCACGCTGAGCTTGAAGCCCCCATGGGCCAACGCCGGCACACCAGCCGCGGCCGCGAGCAGCAGTGTGCACAGCAGGGCGGCAGGGCGCTTCATGGCCGCGTCCGCCTTCCCGTGCCACTGGGATGCAACAGGCCGGGAGGCGGCTTAACGGCCAGGTAGACCGTGCTCCACAGCTGCGCGGCATCTGCTTCGGTGGCATCCGAACTCTCCGACCCGAACGGTCGGATGTGGTAGCGGCCGTCCGAATACGTCCAGGACCAAAGCTCGGTATTGGCCATGGATCGCGTCGCCTCGATCGCTCGCCACAGCGTTCGCTGCGCGGCCTGCAGGCTCGAGCGCACCGAGACCGGCAGATCGGTGCGGCGCAGCTGCCGAGCCAGCCCGGCGGCAAACAGCGCTTGCTGCCACGACCAGACCACGGCGCCCTGATAAGCGTGCCGGGTGAATTCCCTCTGCAGCGCAGGGGACGCGAATACGGCATTGGCCACCACCATGCCTGCACCGGTCATCAGCCCGGCCGGGAATGGCCGCAGCAGCGTCTTGACCAGGTGCTCGAGAGCACGCGGGGCGGGCTTGCCGAACAGGAGCAGGTAGCCGACGTCGGACTGCATGACCGGAACCGCCTGCCCCCCGATATCGAGCGAAAGTGCCGGGAAGCGCACCGGCGCGGACCCGAGTGCAGCCAACGCCGCGCGCGCCGGAACTCTCTGGGCGGCGGCGTAGCGCACCACGTCGCGCACCGCTTGCGCATGTGACACCGTCACATTGAACAGCCGCGGAGCGTCCTTACCCCAGACTTGCGCCATCTGGCTCGCCCGTGCGAACAACTCGCGGTCGGCCGCCGGCAGGTATGGTGCAAGCAGCCCACTTGCGTACAGCCGCGCAATCGCCTCGAGCGCCGCCGGGACCAGCGCGGCATTGACGTCATAGGGGTAGTGTCCGCCGCCGAGTCCGTCCGTGCTGTCGCGCCAGTCCCCGACCGGCTCGCCGGGCTTCAGCCCGATCAAGTGTCCGAGCACCGGATCGTGTGCGAAGGGAGCCGCGCTGCGCAGCACGAACTGCAGATTCTTCACCAGCGCCGCACCGCGCGTGCCGTGCCGCTCCTTCGGGCCGCCGACCGCACTGGCGAGGTACGCCGCCGCCCGCAGGCGTTCCCGCGGGCTGAGCAGCCAGGCGGCCGCATCGGGCGCCAACATGTAGTTCTCATCGATCATCAGATATGTGTAATGGGGAGCGGCCGAGCGCACGCCGCGATGGCGCAGATTCCACAGCACGGCCTCCTCGCCGATGTCCTCCTCGTGCGCCACCTGCCCGTGCGGCGAGAGCCGCTCGAGCACCGAGTCCAGCGCATCGTCGATCGCCCCGCACGTGAGCGCGGGCATCAGCAGGCGCAGACTCATGAGCGTGTCGCGCCCGAAATACGTGTCGAACCGCCATGACCCGGCAAGGAACTTCTGGCGATAGGCGAGGAAGGTCAGCGTGTCACGGGCTGCGGCGCTGCCCGCATGCGGATGGCGCAACAACTGCCGTCCCGACAGCGGCGTCAGAGGTGGCTCACCCGTCAAGCCCGTGACCGCCAGACGGATCACGCCGCGACGGTCGGCAACGATGCGCGTGCCGCGCAGATGGCCCCGCAGCACATGGAGCGAGAGCCGATAGCTCACCGCGCCGTCGAGGCGCTGCCGTGCCCAGGTAATGGTCTGCCCGCGAACGTGCGGCGCCGTCTCGACGATCGAGGGCAGCTTGCCGCGCGAATTGTAGTTGCGCAGCACGCGGATGCTCGAGAGGACGGCCCGATGCACCTGCACCGCGGGGTTGCCCGTCAGCTGGACCACGGCAGAGAGGCCATAGAGCCGGCGGCCGCGCCGGTCACGCCCACGCGCCGGGTGCAGGGCGCCGATCAGATGCCAGCTGGCCCAATGCGGCGTGCGCGCGAACCACACGCCCACACCGCTGTCACCGGCGGGAAAAGCAAAGAGGAGGCGAGGATGCGGACCGGAACGTAACACCAGGTCGCCGGCCACGGGGCCTTGGCGAAAAAACGCATTGAAGAAGCGGCCCTGGTGAACCGCGAATGTCAGCGGCGCGGGCGCCGCGGCCACCGTAGCGCAACCCAGTGCGATGCTCCCGAGAAAAGCGAGCGCGACCCGTGTCTTACGGGAAGACAAAGACGACAGAACGAGCATGGATGTTGCAGCTTCTCTCACGACCTACCCCCGGGGCACTGATGGTATTGCAAGGCCCCTATGACATCGATATCATGATGGTATCGATATCATTGGTAGCTGACAACCGGCGAGCGCCTCCGAGCAAGAATAAGGCGCGATGCCGTGCGAGTCGCCCGAAGCGGCGCAGGATGGAGGGTCATGAATCGGGCCGCGTTCACCCCATTGATCGGAATACTGACCGATTAACTATTTGAAATTGTAGGCTTTATTGAGCGCCTGCTGGCGGCTTGCGCCACCAGGCATCACACTCGCGAACTACCGGGACCTAGATCGATGCAATTTCGGACTGACAGACCGCCGCGGCGCCTTGCGGGACTGCTTGCGGTATTCCTTGGCCTGTTCGCCGCCGCTTCGCTGGCCCACGCAGACCCGGCGAACTGGGCGAACCCGACGCCCGCTCAACTGTTCGGCCCCCTCTTCGTGCGCGTTCAGATGGACGCGATCTTTCCCGACGGCATGACCTTCGTGGACGCGGTACCCAAAGCCGCGCCGTCCGTCATCCTGCGGCGCTACCGCAAGCACTATCCGCGCACGCGCGCGGCGCTGCGGCGCTTCGTCGAGCAGAATTTCACCTTGCCTGCGCCGGATCGCACGCGCGTGCCGCCGGCGCCGACGCTGCGGGCGCACATCGCGCTGCTGTGGCCCCTGCTGACTCGGCCGGCGACGGTGCCACCGTTGTACTCGTCGCTCCTGTACGTGCCCAAGCCGTACATCGTGCCCGGCGGACGCTTCCGCGAGTTCTATTACTGGGACTCCTACTTCACGATGCTGGGGCTGATTCCCGATGGGCGCATGGCGAGCGCGCGGGACTTGATCGATGACTTCTCCTACCTGATTCGCACCTACGGCCACATCCCCAACGGCAACCGCACTTTCTACCTGTCGCGCTCCCAGCCGCCGGTGTACTACCTGATGGTCGCTCTGCTGGATCCGCACGACCCGGCACACGCCTGGGCCGATCACCTCTCGGAGCTGAAACGCGAGTACGCCTATTGGATGAAAGGCGCCGCCGGACTGCACCCCGGACAGGCCCGCCGCAACGTCGTCGAGATGCCCGACGGCGCGCCGCTCAACCGGTATTGGTCGAGCGCCGATACCCCGCGCGACGAGTCGTATCGGGACGATGTGTTGACTGCAAAGGCTTCCGGCCGGCCACCGGCGCGAGTCTATCGCGACCTGCGCGCCGCGGCCGAGAGCGGCTGGGACTTCAGCTCACGCTGGCTCGGCGACGAGCACCATTTGACGACCATCCGCACCACGGACATCGTACCCATCGACCTCAACAGCCTGCTCTACGGCATGGAGCGGGCGATCTCGCGCGGTTGCGCCGCGGCGCACCAGCCGGCTTGCGCCCGCCTGTTCGCGGCCCGGGCGCGTCGCCGCCGCAGCGCCATCGACCGCTACCTGTGGGATCGGCGCCTGGGCTACTTCTCGGATTACGATTGGCACTCGGGCCGACGCACGGGTGAACTCACGGCGGCCACGCTCTACCCGCTGTTCGTGCACCTGGCCGATGCGCATCAGGCCAACTCCGTCGCGGCGGTTGCGCGTGCCCGGCTGCTGAAACGCGGCGGGCTCGTCACCACGACCATCGTGACCGGCCAGCAGTGGGACGCGCCGAACGGCTGGGCGCCGCTGCAATGGATCGCCATCAAGGGACTGCGCCATTACGGCCACGCCCGACTCGCGTACTGCATTGCACGCCGCTGGATCGCGACGGTGCGGCGCGTCTACGAGCACACCGGCAAGCTGGTGGAAAAATACAACGTCGAACGCGAGCTGCCGGGCGGAGGCGGGGAATACCCGTTGCAGGATGGTTTTGGTTGGACCAACGGTGTCACCGAGGCGCTGCTCACCCTCTACCCGCAACTCGTACACTCTTCACACGGCGGGCGACACTGACACCCCTCCGGCTCGCCCGCCGCGTGGGCCTCGGACAGGGACGTCCACTGAGGCTCGGGGCTGATCCGCCGGTTCTTTAGCGCTGCCTATTCCGTCCTGGATTGCTCAGGCAGATATCGGCTAGACTAATCGGTCTAGCGCCTGATTCCCTGTCATGAAGTGATGGCCACGATCGTGGCTGGCAGCAGGGAGGTGTACTCTTGCCTACGGAGATCGGTTTGTCAAGAAGTGTGAAGAATTGCGCCTGCGCGCTGCGAAGGATCGCACGGCCGGCCGGAGTGACATCCCTGACTCTGGCGGCGGCTTTGCTCGCCGGCTGCGGTTCTTCGACCGT